>CAXRGH010000249.1:0-3913 GCA_964230195.1 Alteromonadaceae bacterium | reverse complement strand
TCCTCCTATTATGATGCACATGATCGCGTCTGGAGAGAAAAGCGGTGAATTGCAGCAGATGTTAGGTCGGGCTGCAGATAATCAAGATCGAGAGTTTGAAACACTCGTCAGTGTTTCTTTAAAAGTATTTGAGCCGATATTGATTGTCAGCATGGCAGGTATCGTGTTGCTCATCGTAATGGCAATATTACAACCAATCATTGAATTAAATAACATGGTGAATATCTAATGAAAGCGATAAAAAGACAAGCAGGTTTTACAATCATTGAAGTGATGGTGGTGTTACTTATCATCGGTATTATGGCGTCAATGGTCGCGCCGAGTATCTTAGGGAATCAGGAAGAAGCGCAACTGAAAAAAGCAGCGGTTGATATTCAACAACTGGAAAGCGCACTGGAAATGTATAAGTTGAAAAACAATGTATTCCCCACCACAGAGCAAGGTTTAGAGGCACTCGTGGAAGCCCCCACTATTGATCCAATCCCACGCAACTATCCTGCACAAGGCTTTATCAAGCGACTGCCTAAAGATCCTTGGGGCAACGACTATTACCTAATCAGCCCAGGTGAAATGAGCGTTGTTGATTTATTCACAGCTGGTCCTGATGGTATTACTGGCAGTGACGATGATATTGGTAATTGGAATCTTGACGAATACTTAAACTAATTTTTCAGGCACCAACCAATGCGCTACCATCAATCATCAGCACCAATATCAAAGGGATTCACCCTTCTAGAAGTGATGTTAGTGCTCATGCTGATGGGTCTAGTTGTTGGCACGGTTGTCATGAACATTGGTACTCGTGATCACTCAGAAGTGCTTGAACGCCAAGCTAGGCGATTCCAAGTGGTTGTCAATATGGCAAGTGACCAAGCAATACTCACGCAATCACAATATGGGATCTATGTTGAAGATAATCAATATTCATTTGCCATGTTGGATGATGACCAACGCTGGCAACCAATGGAAGATGATGATCTGTTTACCGCCATTGAAATCGAAGAGCCTTATGCCATTGAAATACAGCTTGACGGATTACCTTGGGAGGTTGAGGAGCAGCTGTTTGACGCAAAACTGTTTGATGAAGAATTATCAGTGAGCGATGACGGCGTTGATATTGGTGATGAAGAAGAAAAAGAGCCACCGCCGCCCCAAGTATTTATATCCTCAAGCGGTGATATCACCCCCTTCAGCTTGATATTCAAATATGAACCTGAGTTTGGTGACGAACGTGCCGTTTATTTCCGCGTCAATGCCGAGGATTTGCCTCCTCTTACAGTATCTGAGCCATTGGAGTTGCCATGAAGCATCATAAAGGTATGACACTGTTAGAAGTTATGGTTGCCATTATGATCTTTGCTATTACCGCTACAGCAATATTGAGAAGTGGTAGTGAGCACTTACGCAGTACAGCATTGATAAAAGAAATATCCATTGCTACCTGGGTTGCGAACAATCAACTGAGTGAAATTGTTTTAGAGCAAACTTGGCCTTTGAAAAAGAATAAGCAAGGCGAAGAAGAAATGGCCAATCAGATGTGGTATTGGAAGCAGCGGATTGAAGACACCATGGACAAAGAGTTCAAACAAGTCACGATTGAGGTTGCCACTGATCAAGAGATGCAATCTGTTGTTACTTCAGTTTCTACTTATATTGCGATGCCGGTTAAAGCCAAAACGAAATGATGAATCAAAAAAAACTGAAAGGATTTACATTACTGGAAGTGCTCATTGCAATGGCGATTTTTGCTATGGTGGGTATGGCTGCCAATGCGATTTTGAATCGCGTGATTGGTATTAATGAAGCGTCAAAAGAGCAATTTGACGAGTTGGTGAAAATTCAACGTGTCTTTATGATAATGGAGCGTGATTTTTTACAGGCTGTGCCCCGTGCAGCAAGACTTAACGGTGAAACTAATGACGTCGTTATGATGGGGGCAAAAGATTGGGCAGAAAGTGAGGCTGATGGTATTTCATTTGTGCGCAGTGGGTGGGATAACCCGCAATGGAGATTACCACGGAGTACCTTGCAACCGGTGACTTACCGTTTACAAGAAGGTCGGCTAGAACGGTTATATGCCAATTACGTGGATAACATCATCGGTGCAGAACCAAAAGTCCGCGTATTGTTGGAGGGCGTGGAAGACTTAAGATTTGAGTACATACTCCCAACCACCAGTGAATCAGAACTTAATACAGATAACCCTCCTGCGGAGACGTATGCCGGGGCAGCTTTGCCGCGAGCGGTCATCGTCACTTTACTCACCAAAGAGTTGGGTGAACTTCGTCGAGTATTCCTGATGCCTGTGGTGGGGGCAGCATCATGAATTATCCGTTGTCACATGCTAACCCGAAGTCTCAGCAAGGTGTGGCGCTCATAGTAGTGCTATTGATTGTTGCAATTGTCAGTATCATTGCCACCGAAATGACCGGCCGTTTGCAACTCAATATCAAAAAAGCGAGTGCTTTAAAAGATAGTAATCAAGCCTATTGGTTTGCGGTTGGAGCAGAACAATTAGCAATGAAGGGTATCGCTCAGCAAATTAATGCAGACAATGATGTGATTCATTTAGAGCAACCATGGGCAACCACCGAAATTAATTACCCGATACCCGGTGGGTCCATCGAGGGTGAACTGGTTGATATGAGGACCTGTTTTAATCTCAACGCACTGGCTGAAAAACCTGAAGGTAATAATCCATTTCCACAAAAAGCGGTTTTTGAGGCTCTGATTGAAATTATATTGAGTGATGTACCGAGTTTAGATCGTGACATCCTAGTGGGAACTTTAATTGATTGGTTGGATGCTGATCAACAAATTGAAAACTATGGTGCTGAAGACAGCGACTATGAAGCGCTCCCATTTCCATACCTTGCGGCTAACACGACCATGGCAAACACGTCGGAATTGAGACTGTTAAATAATATGCGGGCTGATCTTATGGAGAAACTGTTACCTCACGTATGCACGTTACCAGATTCGAAAGATTTGATAATTAATGTCAACACTATCACCGAAGATCAGGCTCCCCTATTAAGCGCCATGTTAGGAAGTGGTGTGAATCAAAGTACCGCGAGCAACATCATTGCGAATCGCCCACCTGACGGTTATTCTGATATCAATCAATTTTTATCCATCTCTGAAGTGTCTAGTGCACAACTAACAGCAGAACAAAAGAAAGGCTTTGATATCACAACGCGTTATTTTAGCTTAAATACGAAAACTCAATACAATAAAACTAGTTTCAAGATGACAACCTTGTTTAAAATAGAAAAAGATAAGCCCGTCGTTGTTGCAAGACGAGAATTCGGAGGCATTAAATGAGTGAACAATTAGTAGTCAGGATAGGCGCACAGGTGAATGATCCTGTCCTTTGGGGGATATGGTCTTCAAGTGAAGATAGCTTAATTGCGTCTGGACAAATTGACAATGTTGATGAGCTTGCCACCCTTTCGGAGAGAGCAGGTCAACGACCAATCATTGCATTATTACCGTCCGAAGATATTCAAACCCATAGTGTTGAACTTGCGACTAAGCCATCATCAAAGATATTAGCAGCATTGCCATTCATGCTAGAGGATGACATTGCCGGTGACATTGATGAGCAATTTTTTGCTTACCACCGCTATGTTGATGGTGCGCAAGAAGTCGCGGTAGTCAACCGAGACAAAATGCAATACTGGGTTAACTTATTTACCGACGCAGGACTAGTTTGTGAACGTATGATACCCGCTGCATTAGTCCTTCCAAGCTATGATAGTCAAATATCGGGCTTGCAAGTGGATAACACCTGGTTGTTTAAATTGGATGATTGGCGTTATGTTTCTGGTGATTTAGATTGGGTACTCCCTGTTCTTAAGCAGGATAGTCAACACCAAGAAACTGAGCTGTCTTTCCGTCTGCACACTGACCA
>CAXRGH010000248.1:0-3040 GCA_964230195.1 Alteromonadaceae bacterium | reverse complement strand
GGCCTGGATCTAACGATTGACTATGGGATTTTCTGGTGGATAGCACAACCGTTATTCTGGCTATTGACCACCATCTACAGCTTTGTACTGAACTGGGGTTACGCCATCATAGGTACAACTATTGTGGTCAAAGGTTTCATGTATTGGTTAACCAAGAAACAGTATGAATCAATGGCTAAATTACGTGCAATACAGCCTAAAATGGAACAGTTGAAACAACGTTATGCCGATGATCGCCAAAAACTCTCTCAGGGTATGATGGAGTTATACAAGAAAGAAAAAGTGAACCCTATGGGTGGTTGCTTACCATTACTCATACAAATGCCAATTTTCTTAGCGCTTTATTGGGTATTGTTAGAGAGTGTTGAACTACGCCACGCTGATTTCATATTCTGGATTGATGATCTCTCAGCAATGGATCCGTATTTTGTTCTACCCATCCTTACTGGCGCTAGTATGTACTTACTTCAGCGCTTACAACCAATGACCATCCAAGATCCAATGCAAGCCAAAATTATGCAATATATGCCGGTTGCCATGAGTATCTTCTTTATTTGGTTCCCATCTGGTCTGGTATTATACTGGTTAGTCAGTAACGTAATTACTATCATCCAGGCGAAATTGATTTACTCCGCCATGGAAAGAAAAGGTTTAAAGAATAAATAAGCTTTAAGCACATAATTGATAATAGCTCGTCACTCCGGCGAGCTTTTTTATGAACTCAAAAAGGAACTACTATGCCTTCATTTGATATTGTTTCAGAAATTGATTTAGTTGAAGTAAAAAACGCCACTGACAATGCTACTAGAGAACTATCTACACGTTTTGATTTTAAAAATGTTGAGGCTAGTTTCACTTACAACGACGGAACAGTTGTTATCAGCACCGAATCAGATTTTCAAATCAACCAAATGATGGATATCCTTCGCACAAATTGTGTACGCCGAAATGTTGACGCCAATTCATTGGAAATAAAAAGCACAGACCATACTGGCAAAACTTTTAAACAAACTGTCATTTTCAAACAAGGCATAGAACAACCAGTTGCGAAGAAAATTATCAAGCTTATAAAGGACAACAAACTGAAAGTTCAGGCGGCGATACAGGGAGAACAGGTGCGTGTTACAGGTAAAAAGCGTGACGACCTGCAACAAGTAATAGCCCTGATAAAAACCGCAGAACTTGGACAACCCTTTCAATTCAATAATTTCCGTGACTAATACATGACTCAGCATAGCGAAACCATAGTGGCACAAGCCACCGCTCAAGGAAAAGCCAGTGTCGGAATTATCCGAGCTTCAGGCCCGGATGCATTATCAATTGCCGAGAAGGTACTGCAAAAAACACCTCGCACACGCTACGCTGAATATTTACCGTTTCATGATGAAAATGAACGGATTATTGACCAAGGTATCGCCCTATATTTTCAAAATCCCCACTCGTTTACTGGTGAAGATGTCATTGAATTCCAGGGACACGGTGGACAAGTGGTTATGGATCTTCTGCTGAAAGCTATCCTAACCCACGATAATGTTCGGCTTGCTCGCCCAGGTGAATTTAGTGAACGCGCATTTATGAACGACAAATTAGATTTAGCTCAAGCAGAAGCTATATCTGATCTCATTGAGGCATCGTCTGAACAAGCAGCACGCTCAGCAATGCGTTCATTACAAGGTGATTTTTCAAAGTCTATTAATCAACTCGTGGATCAAGTCACCTACTTACGCATGTATGTAGAGGCAGCCATTGATTTTCCTGAAGAGGAAATTGATTTTTTATCCGATGGAAAAGTCCAAAGCGATCTCAACCAGATCATAGAGCAGTTAACCACCATTGAAACCAAGGCAACTCAAGGCAGTTTGCTACGTGATGGTATGAGAGTAGTGATTGCAGGACGACCAAATGCAGGTAAATCCAGTTTACTCAATGCACTGGCTGGTCGCGATGCTGCGATTGTTACCGACATTGCCGGCACAACACGAGATGTATTGAAAGAACACATACACATTGATGGCATGCCGTTGCATATTATTGATACCGCTGGTTTACGAGAGAGTGACGATAAAGTCGAACAAATCGGGATTGAACGCGCATGGGAAGAAATATCTCAGGCCGATCAAGTCTTATTAGTGGTTGATAGTACAACTACCCAATCAACAAACGCCGCTGACCTTTGGCCAGAATTTTGCGAACGACTACCCGCGAATATTGATGTCACTGTCATCAGAAATAAATGCGATCTAACCAATGAAACGGTTAGATTAGACACCAGCGGCAATAATACGAGCATCACTTTATCCGCCTCTAATACAGAAGGTATTGATATTCTGGCGCAACATTTGAAATCATGTATGGGCTACGAATCCGGTAATGAAGGACAAATCATTGCTCGCCGTCGCCACCTTGATGCACTAGCAAGTGCGAGCCAGCACATTCATAATGGTAAAGAACAACTCGAAGTTTTTCACGCGGGTGAATTACTTGCAGAAGAGCTCAGAATAGCTCAGGGTTATTTAAGTGAAATAACCGGAGAATTCACATCAGATGATCTCCTTGGAAAAATATTTGGCTCATTCTGTATTGGTAAGTAAACCTCAATCAACCGTATACTTGGTTCAGGGTTAATGATTAAAAGGAACTACTCAGGTGAAGGTATGAAGGTAGAAATCATTGTTGGCAGTATGTTGGGAGCAACTGAATATGTGGCGGATGAAGTAGAACGCATCCTGCTCGAACATGATATCAAAGTGACCATTCATTTGACTCCTAACATTAGCGAACTCAATACAACTATACCTTGGTTTATCTGTACATCTACTCACGGAGCCGGTGACTTACCAGACAATATTCAACCGTTCGCTAAGCAATTAGAGAATCAACAATTAACTCAAGTTAACTATCAAATAATCGCTCTTGGTGACAGTAATTACGACACTTTTTGTCAAGCAGGTCACACAATGGATGAACTCATGAAAGGTTGTCAGGCGCAGTCTTTATCTCCTATTTTGACAATTGACGTTGATGAGCATATGGAGCCTGA
>CAXRGH010000247.1:0-6775 GCA_964230195.1 Alteromonadaceae bacterium | reverse complement strand
TGTCAACCCTAATAGTGACGATCCCATCTACAAACAACTACAGCAACAGATTGTGCGTTTAATTGTGGGTGGTCAATTGCGTGCGGGTGACGAACTACCCTCAGTAAGAGCCATTGCCGAGCACTTCACAGTTAATCCCATGACAGTATCACG
The DNA here is from genome assembly GCA_964230195.1 of Alteromonadaceae bacterium. Lineage (GTDB taxonomy): Bacteria > Pseudomonadota > Gammaproteobacteria > Enterobacterales > Alteromonadaceae > CAXRGH01. The sequence goes on along the minus strand of CAXRGH010000247.1, from coordinate 6,622 downwards.
TGCCATGAGCCAACTCACTGATCAAGGCTGGATTGAACGCCGCAGAGGTCAACCTTCTCGGGTTGCAGAAAGTAGCGCAAATAAACAGAATGATCCTGCAACACTGATACACCAACCCATTGATGAACTTATCCAACAAGCTCAGCAACTCGGTATATCACAAGAAACGCTGCTCAACACTATCAATATTCGTTGGAGCCAAAAGTCATGACAGACAGCCTACTTTCATTTAAATCAGTTAATCATGCGTTTGCTGAAAAGCAAGTGTTAACTAATATCAACCTTGAACTCCAACCTGGCATGGTTGTGGGATTGCTCGGACGTAACGGTGCCGGAAAAACCACCTTATTACGCACTGCGGTAGGTCTTCTTTCACAAACTGAAGGAGAAGTTTGCTTGTTTGGTGAGGCGAACACGGCATTATCCATCGACAACAAACAGCGTCTTGGCTATGTTCCTCAGCAAGCAATGGGGTATGAGGGCTTTTCTGTTGGTCATGCGCTGGCGTTCCATCGGCAATTTTATGAAAGTTGGGATATCTCGCTTGAGCAGCAATGGCTCGAACGCTTTGATCTCAACCCAAAAACGAAAGTCACACACTTATCCGTGGGTCAACGTCAAGCCCTCGCCTTGATAATGGCAATGTCCTACCGTCCGGAACTGCTCATCTTAGACGAGCCTGTGGCCAGTTTGGATCCGATTGCTCGCCGGGAGTTTATGCGAGATGTGTTTGACCTCACCATGGACGCAGGTACTGCAGTTTTATTCTCAACTCACATTACCTCTGATATTGAGCGAGTTGCCAGTCATGTCGCTATGATGAAGGACGGCACTATCTGTCTGTTTTCTGATATCGATGACATCAAGGATCAAACCCGCCAAGTTCACCTCAACGGTGGTAGTACAGATCTCTCTTCCTATCATGTTGCACATCAAACGAATGACTACGCCATTATCACTGATTATGACCATCAACCCATTGAACACGCCAGCAAGATTTCATCCTTGTCACTTGAGGCGTTATTCATTGCTTTAAACGAGTAAAACTGGATGCATCATAATCAGCTACACGGCTTTTTTGCCTACTGGATCAATAACTGTTTCGGCGCTATCTATGTCGGCTTAATTGCCATCGGATTTCTTGGCATGGGATTATCATTCATGATGCCAACGATCATTATATTAGAACTCGATATCCTGCTGACCAGCTCCTGTGTTTGCAGTCTTTTAGTATGGCAGTCGATTCGACTCATCAGCACCGAATGGCAGAGTTTAGTGCCAAATTACACCCAGTATAAACTCCGTCAATTTTGGCTGTTACTATTGATTACCCACATCATCATGGTGTTGACCGCCGTTGGCGCTGAGGAATGGAAGATTCTGCTCAAACTACCCATCATTTTATTGGGTGGGGCACTCTCCTTGTTTATTGTTCGCGTCAAAAGCCACTTGTTCAACTCAGCTTTGATGGTGTTTATGATAATCAGCCAAGGTTTACTCTTTTTACCTGCTCCACCTCTGTGGCTGGCCATTAGTGTCTTTGCATTGAGTATTGTACTTTATCGGTACTATCATAACCTCATTGCGCACGACACATTCAACCCTGCTACCGTTAAGGTTTATCAAAATGCCACTCGCACTGCTTGGTTGCCAGTCCCACAGAAATTGCTGAATCTCACATTAACTCCTCGCATTAAAGCGTTGTATCCACTCAACTATTTTGCCAATGACGCGGTATTGGCCACTTTGTTATTCTGGCCGTTGGTGATGCTGTTATTATTGGCAGTGGTGATCATTCACCCTGAGATTGGTAGTCGGCTAACACTGGCAGTCGCGCATATCAGCGTATTTACCGGATTTTATCTGTCATGGGCAATACGCCGCAATCTCCACACATGGCGGGAGTTGATGTTATTACCCTTGTATCCAGACAAGCAAGCACTGATACAAGCCCTAACCCATGGACACCGTTTATTCTTTGGTTTCCTGTTCCTAATATCTCTAACTGTTGGACTCATGATGGTTGCTGTCGTATCCGAGATCGGGTTAGTTCAAGTGATTAACTTTAGTCTTCTCACCGTAGTGAATAGTGCATTGATGTGCTGGATAGCCTACTTCTTCGCCTCTAATCTGAGTCCTGCGTTTGGTATTATGCTTGTGCTGATTGCTTCTCCCATTGCCATGGTTAATTTCAAAGCTCACTTTAATTCACCTGCGCTTATGGCTGGTATTGCAATGACTGCGCTAGTGACGGTGATACTTGTGGATAAAAGTATGAACAGATTGATGGAAAACAGTAACGCCAACTAGCCTCACATAACCTCACTATTGAGGGTTTATGATCTCAGTCATAATTTTGCTTTTGACGCTTGATTTTGATCATAACCGAGCCCTATACTGTACCCCAATAACTGTATAAAGATACAGCGAATTAGCGTTTCCTATTGTGCTCAAAATGCATTGGGGTAAACAATAATTGCAAAGGAATGCCGCACTCGCTGCAGGGGAAAATGTGTTTAAAGTTTATAACTCAAATCATGTTGATGTATTACAAGCACTACTGGTTGAATTGATCCAACGAGAACCGCTCCAGAACCCATTTGAACAAGAACACATTCTGGTTCAGAGTCCGGGCATGTCTCAATGGTTGAAAATGGGAATGGCAGACTCCTTTGGCGTGGCGGCCAATATTCACTTTCCATTACCTGCAACCTTCATTTGGGAGATGTTTATTCAAGTGCTGCCGGACGTTCCCCAGCGCAGTGCATTCAACAAAGAAGCCATGACATGGAAGCTCATGGAAATCTTACCACCGCTACTCAAACACCCTGATTTTACCTCCTTGTATCAATACCTAGAGGACGATACAGACGGTGCAAAACGTTATCAGTTATGTGAAAAAATAGCCGATATTTTTGATGGTTACCTTGTCTATCGTCCCGATTGGATCAGTGCTTGGGAAGCAGAAAAGCCAATCCCTGAATTACAAGGCGAGGACAATTGGCAACGAATTTTGTGGCAAGCCCTCTATGATCATACGATGACGCTAGCGCAATCACCCTTTCATAGGGCAAATTTATATGATGAATTTATAGAAACCTTGAATCATTTCCAAGGTCCTCTACCTGACAGCATCCCCAAACGTTTGTTTGTGTTTGGTATCACGGCGTTACCCCCGCGTTACATGGAAGCCCTCTACGCATTAGGTCAACACATTGATGTCCATTTACTGTTTACCAACCCTTGCCGTTACGATTGGAGTGAAGTTAAAGACCGCCGTTATATTGCGCGCCAAATGGCCAAAAGACGCCAACGCATGGAGCGAGATGCAGAAGGCCACTTTTCAATGACATTACAGCCTTGTCAACTCAGTGAGTCCCTGGCAATGGGCAGTGTAGGCAATAGTTTACTCGCCTCTATGGGTAAAATGGGGCGGGATAATCTGCATTACCTCACCGAGTTAGGTGGTCCAGATATTGATATTTTTGTTGAAAACAAACGTCAAAATCTGCTCCAGCATATCCATCAAGACATTCTGGATTTAATGGAGCATCAAGATGATAAACAACTGGAAAACAGTCACCACAAGCAAGTTATTCAGCACCAAGACGACACCCTCAGTTTTCATGCCTGTCATAGCCCTTTAAGGGAAGTTGAAGTGCTGCATGACCAATTATTAACCTTGTTTCAAAAGCAGCCCGATCTCAAACCCAGAGATATCATTGTCATGGTAGCGGATATCAACCGCTATAGCCCAGCTATCCAAGCGGTATTTGGTAACGCGCCATCAACACGATTTATTCCCTATTCTATTTCTGACCGCTCTGCGGACAAAGAAAGCCCTGTGATCAATGCCTATTTACAGTTACTGCAATTACCTGCCAGTCGTTGTCTTGCATCAGAGTTGTTGAGCTTACTTGAAGTACCTGCCGTTATGGAACGCTTTGAATTATCCCAAGATGAGTTCACTAGGGCAGTACACTGGATTGAGGAAACCGGAATTCGTTGGGGATTAAACCAAGACACCAGTGCCGACTTTGATTTACCAAAGACGTATCAGAATACTTGGGAGTCAGGGATCCAAAGAATGTTACTTGGCTATGCTATGGGTCAAGATAGCGGTCTGTTTGAAAGTAAAGAGGGTTTGCTCCAGCCCTATAACGAAGTACAAGGATTAGATGCTGCCTTAGTGGGTAAACTGGCGCAGTTTATCACTGCCATTGGTGAAAGCCGCGAACGTTTGAAGGCACCTCAAACGGTGCAACAATGGCAAACGGTGTTGGTTGATATTATGGATAATTTTTTCTCCGTCGACACCGAGGGAGAAGGCGTGCTTAGCACCATCCGCAATACTGTGGCTAAGCTGGTGGATAATGTTACTGAAGCCCACTACCAGCAGCCGTTAGCCAGTAGTATTGTGTACCAGTATCTCAAAGATAAATTATCAGGCACTCGTGTTAGTCAACGTTTCTTAGCAGGACAAGTCAACTTCTGTACACTCATGCCAATGCGTTCAATTCCATTCAAGGTTGTGTGTTTACTCGGCATGAATGACGGTCAATATCCGCGCACCGTGCCGAAAGATGGTTTTGATTTAATGAATAATCGCCAGCGCCGAGGTGACCGTTCACGCAGAGATGATGACCGTTACATGTTTTTGGAAGCAATTTTGTCTGCCCAGTCTCATTTGTACATTAGTTATGTTGGACAATCACTACAAGACAACAGCAAAAAAGTCCCTTCCGTGTTAGTCACTGAGCTGATGGAGTACTGCCAACAAAATTATTGTCTTGATGGCGATCAAGACAAATCACCGGATGATTCCGGACAGGCATTGGTTCATCACTTGTCCGCTCAACATACCATGACTCCGTTTAGTCCAGGCGCTTTTCAAGGTGAACACAAAAGCTATGCTAGCGAATGGTTACCTGTGGTGAATCAAAACTTAGTGGACACACCGCCATTTTCGCAACATCCGTTGCCCTGCTACAAGGACACTTTAACGTTTCCCTGTTCTCTGGCCCATGGCGAATTACTCCGTTTTTGGCGTCTGCCAGTTGAGTACTTTTTTAACCGAAGATTACACGTTCACTTTGGACGGCAAGAAGACACAATGCCAGATGATGAGCCGTTTTCACTCGACAATTTGCAAAATTATCATTTGAAATCAGCCTTATTACAGGCCCGTATTGATAATATTCTGTCAAACGAAAAACAATCACCAACGTCCGTTGAAACCAGTGTTAAGCAAAGGTATTTGGGACAAGGAAAACTGCCCAATGGTACATTTGGTGATATCGCGTTTGAACAGGCAAAAGCGATTATTGATCCTTTGATTGAGCATATTGAACCATTGATCAGCTCACCCGAATCACCCGCACAGATTCAATTAGCATTCCAACCTTTTCATCAAGACCAAGAGAGCACGGTCACCTTAACCGGACATCTCAAGTCTTTGTATCACGCAGGCGTGGTTCATTATCGTGTAGGTGGTATTCGTCCGGTGGATGTGCTGATGGCCTGGATAGATCATCTGATTGCCAACAGTTTAGGACTGAAAAAAGCCACCCACTTGATTGGCTATGACAACAAAGAGGGTGTGCAAGAAATGTGCTTCCCCAGTTTAACCAAAACACAAGCTTATCCCTTCTTGGCGGACTTGGTGGATTTATATTTCCATGGCTTAGAAGCCCCCTTGTGCTATTTCCCTAAAACCTGTTTTGCGGCAATTCAATCTGGTGTTAAGTCTGTCAAAAAAACGGGAACGGTAGAATGGGCGCCTGATATAGAAAAAGCATTGAGTGCCATGGCAAATAGCTTTCATGATTCAGGTTCAGGCGCTCATCTCAAAGAAGGTGAAGGTAAAAACGCCTACATCCAGCGGGTATGGCCAGAATGGAATAACGAGATCGCTGAGAAGGTTGAGGCGCTCGCTACTCGGGTCATTGAACCCCCTATTCTGCTCAACCATGGCCTAATGAAGGCTTTCAATCATGATTTCACTGGGGGTTCAGCCAATGACGAGTAACACAACCCCGATATTATTGGATCCACAAACTTTTCCGCTGCATGGTGCACGTTTGATAGAAGCGTCCGCAGGTACAGGTAAAACCTACACCATTGCCAACTTATATTTGCGCCTGCTTTTAGGCCATGGTTCTGAGGCCTCACGCCACCAGCATTCATTGACGGTTGATCAGATTTTAGTAGTGACTTTCACTGAGGCTGCTACAGCAGAACTACGAGACCGTATCCGCAGTAAAATTCACGAGACTCGCCTCGCATTTGCGCGGGGCGTTAGCAAAGACCCTTTCATTCAGACACTGATGGCCGACACCAGTGATCATACCGATGCAACCACCATGTTGTTACAAGCAGAACAACAAATGGATGAGGCTGCCATCTACACCATTCACGGCTTTTGCCAACGCATGCTGACGCAAAACGCCTTTGAGTCAGGGAGTCGCTTCAATAACGAATTTATTTCAGATGAAGAGCCCCTCAAACAGCAAGTTGTTGCTGATTACTGGCGTAGAAATTTTTATCAGTTACCCAGTAAAGTGGTGACCGCAATTCATGGTCTCTACAAGCACCCAGATGAGATATATAAGCTCATCAAATC
>CAXRGH010000246.1:0-3640 GCA_964230195.1 Alteromonadaceae bacterium | reverse complement strand
CTAGGGCTCGATGTTCATGATGTTGGCGATTATAAAATTGACGGTGTTGACCGCCCGTTAGCTCCCGGTATGGTAATTACGGTGGAGCCAGGGATTTACATTAGTGAGACAGCAGACGTTGATAGTCAATGGAAATCTATTGGCATTCGTATTGAAGATAATATCGCTATTACACACGATGGGCATACAAATCTGACCGCAGCTGCGCCAAAAACCGTTGCTGAGATTGAACAATGGATGCAATCGCAAGCCGATGACTGATAGACAATCCAGGGAACACGATACCCCTTTTAAAGGGACTGAACTGACAGACAATGCCATCATTGTCGTTGGTGCTGGAGTGGTGGGGTGCACGTTAGCACTACAATGTGCAGCGCAAGGGCTGGATGTTTTATTACTGGATGCGACGGCGCCTAACATACAGCAAAAGCATGTGGGCTTTGATAGCCGAAGTATTGCCCTCAGTTTTGATACCTACCAGTCACTTCGTCATTTGGACTTACCCGTTGAACAATGCACGTCTGCTATTACTCATATCCAGGTGTCTGACCAAGGTCATCTGGGCAAAACCAACCTGTCGGCTGACACATATAACGTAAGCGCCCTAGGTTATGTGGCGGAGCTCGCCATATTGGGGGAGCAACTTCACGATGCGATTCAAGCCGAACCCAAAATACAGTGGCGACGAGAGGCCACTGTCACGCACCTAGAACAAACACGAGAGCAGATCACTGTGACTGTTAATGATAAAGAACGCTGGGCCGCTCGTCTCGTCGTTGCCGCTGATGGCGGGCAGTCTTCTATAAGAGAGATGCTAGCTTTGCCAAGTCATGAAAAGTCATATCAACAAGTTGCGCTGATTGCCAACATCGGAATAGAAAAGCCTCACCAAGGCCATGCTTATGAGCGTTTCACTTCCACTGGACCCTTGGCCATGTTGCCACTGCAGACTCTGGATGGACAACATCGTTGTTCGTTAGTCTGGTGTCTTGAGCAGTGCGATAGCGAACGGTTGAAAATAGCTTCGCCTGCTGACTTTTTAATGGCGTTACAGCGTGAATTTGGCACTAAACTCGGAACCCTGCAGAAGGTAGGCGAGCGAGTGACTTATCCATTATCGCTTATCACCAATGATTTTCCGCAGCAACACAGAGTGCTTTTTGTTGGTAATGCCAGTCAATCGATTCATCCTATCGCAGGGCAAGGTTTTAATTTAGCGATGCGTGATTGTCATCGGTTGTCTGAGCATCTCGGTGTGGCCAGACGTGAACACAAGGATCTTGGTGACCCCCAAGGACTCATCAATTTTCAACGAGAAAGACAAGCCGACCGGCGTCAAGTGATTACCACCACTGACAATTTAGTGACCTTATTTTCGAATCAATATTTACCTTTGGTAATTGCCCGAAATTTGGGCTTGATGGCGATGCAACATTTTTCTCCAGTGAAACATTGGTTTGGTCAACAAATGATGGGATTAAAACAACAATGATGAAAAATCATGATGTCGCCATTGTGGGCGGAGGAATGGTGGGTTTAACCACCGCGTTGTGTTTGGCGGATTTGTCGTTGTCCGTTGTGGTTATTGATGCTGGCAATGAACCTACTGCAGTGGAAGGTGATTATACATTACGCGTTAGTGCATTAAATCACGCCACTGAAACGTTACTGCGAGACTTGAAATGCTTTCCCAACGGAACACGACAAGCTCAGTATCAGGGTATGTATGTATGGGATAAGGACAGTTTTTCTGATATCTCGTTTGACGCAACTCACTATGGGTACCAACACTTGGGTACCATTATCGAAAATGACGACATTCGTTACAACTTATGGCAACGAGTGATTGAGCATCCCAATATACAAACGTGTTTTGGGCATGCAATTCAACAATGGGCTCATGGTGATCAGCAAAGTTTTATTACCTTGTCCAATGGCGAGATGTTTACTGCAAAGCTAGTGGTAGGGGCTGATGGTGGCGAATCGTTTGTGCGTAAGAAAGCCGGATTTGCATTGACGCATTGGGACTATGATCATCATGCAACAGTGGCGACCGTTCGTTGCCAACAACCGCACCAAGGAGTGGCACGACAAGTGTTTACACCAGAAGGCCCGTTAGCCTTGTTACCATTGTCGGAACCCAATACCTGTTCGATTGTATGGTCGCAGAATACGGATGCCGCGTTATCGCTGGACACACTGGACGATGACGCATTTCAACAGTCATTAAGTGTTGCCTTTGATATGAAACTGGGTACCACTGCACTCATTTCGCCCAGAGTGCGCGTGCCGTTGAAGATGCGTTACGCACAGCAGTGGGTCAAGCAAGGCATTGCCTTAGTGGGTGATGCTGCACATACTTTTCATCCATTGGCAGGTTTAGGCGCTAATGTTGGTTTTATGGATGCGGCAGCCTTGGCTCAAGTGATTCAACAAGCAATAGCAAATAATCACGATCCGTTCTCTCACGATGTCTTGCGGCGTTACGAGCGCTGGCGTAAGTCAGAAGCGGTCAAAACTATTGCATTAATGGAAAGTTTTAAACGGTTATTTGATGGACAAAACCCATTCAAGAAGTTAGTCAGAGGATTGGGTATGGCAGGGGTAAACAAATTGCCTAGCATCAAACAGTCGTTGGTGTTTGATGCCATGGGGATTAGTGGTGAGTTGCCCGAGCGAGCCAAAACGATACAAGACTAACCCGACTTATATTCAGCATTGCGTCTCAATCTTCACTGCTGTTTAAGTTGGCTGGTAATGTGGAACAGTTCCAACTTGCTTAAGTCAAAATACAAGGTGATATCAGGGTGGCTGGGATGCTGCTTCACCGTCACGATATCAATGATGTTGTCGTCTTTTCGCTTTAAGTTCTGATCCACTAACGTTAATCCGTTCAAGTCAATGTAGAAAATCATCTCTTCTTTACTGATAATTTTGAAGGGAGAGTCCATTGATGTACCGTCACCACTGGCGGCAACCGATTCCATTAACCCATCTAACATGTATTGGTGGTATAAATAAGCTGTGTCATTGCCATTTTTTGCATTGCACACCATGCCAGTATAGTGGCCAAGTAAACTGACTTGATGATTCATCAGATGTTGACTAGCAAGTTGAGCGCACTCAGCGTATTGATCCCCTTTGAATGCTTTGAGAAGACTTTCATTGGTTTGGCTTGATAATGGAGAATAGAAACTGGTAGCCGTATAGAGCTCACGTAACTGGTTAAAATCGGTAAGGTGAGATTTATTTTCCACCTTTGCTAGAAAATTTAAGTAGTTGTCATCTGCTTTTTGATAAGGATTGAATGCTGGCGTGGATTGACATCCAATAATCACCACTGAAGCCATCAGCCAAAAAATACGTTTGCATGCGTTCGCCATGAAGACACCTTGTTTGCCGTTTCTCTACCACATTTCCTTTCGTGTCACTATACCACACTCCTTTTGTTGGTATAAAGCGGCATCAATCGACAGATACTCACTCACAATGTTGCGCGACCGGTAAGATGGTTGCGTAAGAACGAGGCTAAGCGAGCTGTTGCTTGAGGATGGCGATAGGACTGATTGATCAGTTGAATACCCACAGTCCCCAACTTGGGCAACCGAGCATCATTGATAATAGTTAACTGTGGTGGTAC
>CAXRGH010000245.1:0-6433 GCA_964230195.1 Alteromonadaceae bacterium | reverse complement strand
AATATGCACTTTTTGCATCTTCCTGATTTATTGAATTTACAAAATCATTAAATGTTACACACCGTTCTATAACAGGCATAAAAGTTATAATTTTATCGACAGGCTAAAAAATAGGCAAAAAAATGCCTAGAAAATATATTCTAGGCATTCGGATTGCTTAAAGTACTGTCTAAGCCAGATTAAATCCGACCTTTGCCTCGCTAACTTTTTGACATTCCCCTTTTAGGGTTAATGCCTTGAGTCAATCTACCCCTTTTTATCTTTTGAGTTTTGTATTCACTCTTTCTTGAACAACTACCATTTTTTCTTTGGTGCAAACAATTCGTCAAGGTCGTCATTGGTGTCTGCTGGGCGAGGGCGGTTTGTACTGCGTAGATTATCTTTGATGTGATACAAGCTTTCTTCTACCAACTGTTTACGTGCAGTGACATATTCATCTGCCTCCACTTGTTCTGACAGTGAACGGTTTGCTTTTTCAAAATATTGACGAGCTGAACCCAACATTCCATTTTCCATCGCATGTCGGCCACGCTTGATCATGGTTTCCACATTAATGGTGAGTTGAGCTCTGGCAAGGCGTTTATCTTCTGTCATGAATAAGTGCGTATCGACCTTGCCCTTTGCGTTTTCATTACGAAGCAAGCTCCTTAATTTTTTTAAGCCCTGAAGTACCAAAATGATTTGTTTATCATTTTCTGGAATGGTGACTTGTTCTGCAATACTTTCGCCTGATCCTGTTTGGGTCTGTAGGGCGTCAATACGTTCTCTTGTATCTTTTATGCGTTGGCCAACCTCAAGCATCGACGGATTGATTTCTTTGCAAATTTCAAGTGCTGACAATAAACGTTGGTGGATTATCATACTAAGCTCTTTACTGATAGGAAGCTGACCTGCTGCTAATAGTAGCTCTTCAGATTCGTCTATGATCATCCTTTGTTTTGTCAGTTCAGCGCGCTTTTCTGACTCTACTTTTTCTTTGTGCTGTTGAATGCTATTGATAACTACCGCAAGTATCACAAGCGCAACAATCAAAACAATGACTAACTCGATCATCTTTCCTTTACCTTAAATGATAAAAATTCATGCCCTCTCAATGACTTTACCTGTCTTTCAACATAATCACAAAGTTTAATAGTAATAAATAACTAATTTCTGTTGTTATGCCCTGATAAAGGCTCGAAATAGGAATGGCGAGACGATTTTTAATCAATGATGTCTGATGACTGTTGCGGATAAATTTTTCCATTTGTGCGCGTTTTAGGAATTATTTTTCATTAAATCATCTATTTTGTATGATTTCTTCTAAAAAGGGTTCCCTTCTTATTCTAAAAATGTATAATCAACACCCGTAAAGTGGTACGGAGGAATATATATTATGAAATTACAGCAGTTACGATATATTGTTGAAGTGGTGAATAACAATTTGAATGTCTCGGCAACAGCAGAGAGTTTATATACGTCACAGCCAGGAATTAGTAAGCAAGTTCGAATGTTAGAGGATGAGCTTGGTATTCAAATTTTTGGTAGAAGCGGAAAGCATTTAACCCACGTCACTACAGCTGGTCAAGAAATCATCAACATTGCTTCTGAGATCCTTGCAAAGGTAGAGAGTATCAAAGCGGTGTCGCGCGAATATAACTTGCCTGATCAAGGCACGTTAAATATTGCAACAACACACACACAAGCACGTTACGCTTTACCGGATATCATTCAAGGATTTATCAAAAAGTATCCAGAAGTGTCTTTACACATGCATCAGGGCACACCTTCACAAATCAGTGATTTGGCAGCTAAAGGCAGTGCTGATTTTGCGATAGCGACTGAGGCTCTTCACTTATACAACGACTTAATCGTATTGCCGTGTTATCACTGGAATAGAAGCCTGATTGTTAAACACGATCACCCACTAGCGAAGAAGCAACACATCACGATACAAGACTTAGCTGAGTATTCGTTGGTCACTTACGTATTTGGTTTTACAGGACGTTCGGAGTTGGATGATGCGTTTGCACAAGCGGATCTAGAACCGAAAATTACGTTTACCGCAACAGATGCCGATGTCATTAAGACCTACGTACGGATGGGAGTTGGTGTCGGAGTTGTAGCGACAATGGCGATCGATCCTGAACAAGATGCAGACTTGGTGCAGTTGGATGCGAGTCATTTATTTGGCTACAGCACAACCAGTATCTGTTTCAGAAAAGGTTCGTTCTTGCGCAGCTATATGTATGATTTCATTGAGCGATTTGCTCCTCATTTGACACGCTCTGTGATTGAGCAAGCCATGATGCTGAAAAACAATGAAGAGGTGAGAGAAATGTTTAATTCCCTCACACTGCCGGTGAAATAGTCCGGTTAACATCCAATTATATTCACTGCTAAACCGCCTCTGGCGGTTTCTTTGTATTTGGTCTTCATGTCATTACCGGTTTCCCACATGGTTTTAATCACCTTGTCCAAAGATACCTTATGTTGACCCTCTCCGCGTAATGCCAATCGACACGCGTTGATGGCTTTAATTGCGCCCATTGCGTTTCGTTCAATGCAGGGAACTTGTACCAGTCCACCGACGGGATCACAGGTCAATCCCAAATTATGTTCCATGCCGATTTCAGCTGCGTTCTCGACTTCTTCAATGGTTGCTCCCATAATTTCTGCTAGCCCTGCAGCAGCCATCGAGCATGCAACACCGACTTCGCCTTGACAACCGACTTCGGCACCAGAAATAGACGCATTCTTCTTATACAAGATGCCAATGGCGGCAGCGGTAAGTAAAAATCGTGATGCAGTGGATTTGTCCAATGGTTCAATGAAACGATTGTAATACGCCATCACAGCAGGAATAACACCTGCCGCACCGTTGGTGGGTGCGGTGACAATTCGATGGCCGGCTGCATTTTCTTCACTGACGGCAAGTGCAAATAGATTGACCCAATCCATTACTTGCATGGGATCGTTGCTTTGTTCACTTCTGAGTCTTCGATGAAGAGCAGGGGCACGACGTTTCAATTTTAACCCGCCGGGTAACAGCCCTTCGGAATCTATTCCGCGGGCAATAGCACTTTCCATAACTTGCCATAAAGACCATAGGTGCTCGGTGAGCGATGTGACGGAATGAAAGCTTTTTTCATTTTCAAACATTAAACCGCTGATGGACAACCCGGAATGTCGACAGGCATTGAGGAGTTCCTCTGCCGTTTCAAAGTTGTATTGTGCTTTAGGCTTATTGTCCTCTGCTGAGAGAAACTCATCAAGTTGATCTTCGGTCACAATAAAACCGCCACCCACTGAAAAATACGTTTGCTGATGAATTATCGTTTGTTGTTTATTTTTTGCTGTTATCGTCATGCCATTGGCATGAGCACTCAGGGTTTTACGACGATGGAAAATGATTGCACCTGAGTCTGCAAAGTGAATGGGCTGTTGACCGTTAGCGAGCAGTACCTGTTGCTCACGAACAGACCGCAGTGCAGGTTCAATTTCGTCAACTTCTATGGATTCAGGTAGTTTACCTAGCAAGCCGAGAATGACGGCTTTACCCGTACCATGGCCTTTTCCGGTTTGTCCAAGTGAACCGTATAGATCGGTTGTTATTGTGTGACAGTCGAGTAATTGATTATTGCTGGCGAGTGTGGAAACGAATTGTTGTGCGGCCCTCATAGGACCTACGGTGTGTGAGCTTGATGGACCAATGCCAACACTAAAGATATCCAAGACACTAATCATTACTGAACCTCGTCTTATTCCTGAAGGAGCATGTAATCCCGCAGTTGATAAAGAATGCCTGCAGTAATGCCCCATATTTGATACTGATTATAGGGCACAAAACATACCTCATGTTGCTGATTTTGGCGATAGACAGTGGTTAACAGAAAGTTATCTTGCTGTAAAAAATGTGAAACAGGAACTTCAAAAACTTCATCAACTTCGCTGTGGTCTGGTTCTAATACAGCATTGGGAGAAACCATAGCTACAACCGGAGTGACTGAAAAGCCTGAGATGGTTGTGGATGCGGGTAATTGCCCTAATATTGTCACGTGATTAGGATCTAACGCTATTTCTTCTTGAGCTTCGCGCAGCGCTGTATCAATCAGCGATGTATCTGTAGTTTCGTGGCGCCCACCAGGAAAACTGATTTGCCCTGGGTGGTGATGTAAATGACGGGCGCGTCGTGTCAGTAGTATCGTTAGATTATCGCGGCACATGACAGGGACTAAAATGGCTGCAGGAGTAGTTTCACCTTTGTGATTGAAATCGAATCGACACCGGCTCTTGGATCTTAATTGAAAAAAGCGTTGTCTAAATTCTTTTTCGTTCATGGCTTATGTTCGATTAGTCTGGCTCAAAACAGGCAGTATTTTAGCCACCTTATCTAATGACTCCTGATATTCGCTGTCTGAATCCGAATCTAACACGATACCGCCACCGGCCCAACAGTGCATCATTTGCTGCTCGCATAGTACAGTGCGAATACAGATATTGGTATCCATATGACCATTAGCATCAATATAGCCGATACTGCCACAATAAATATTTCGTCTGTTTGGCTCTAGTTCTTCAATAATTTCCATTGCTCGGATCTTGGGAGCACCCGTAATCGATCCTCCCGGAAAGGCTTGAGCAACAACGGATAAGCAATCTTGATTATTAGCCATGACCCCCTCAATAGTGCTAACAAGGTGGTGGACAGCAGGAAAGCTCTCAATATTAAATAGTTTCGGTACTTTGATTGAACCGCTGGCGCAACTGCGACTCAAGTCGTTTCGCAATAGATCAACAATCATGAGATTCTCGGCTCGGTCTTTTTCGGATAAGGAAAGTTGCTCTGCATTTAATCGGTCAATGGCCGGATCTTCACTACGTGGCATGGTGCCTTTGATGGGTTTGGTTTGAACAATATTATCAGTGACAGAAATAAACCGTTCTGGGGAGATACTTAAAATAGCACTGTTTTCAAGCCGAATAAAAGCAGAAAATGGCGCATTGTTGGCTTCACGCAGTGACGTATAAGCTTGCCATTCGCTGCCAATATAAGATGCCGTAAAGCGCTGAGCTAAATTGACCTGATAGCAATCTCCCGCGTGCAAATATTCGTGAATGTTTGTAATTCGTTTGCTGTATTCACTGTGAGATAAATTACTATTCCAAGGGCCGGTCAGTTGGAAATCCTGCTCATTCTTCGCGGGGTTAGATAACCATTGAGTCACAGTTTCCAGCGAGGGGTGGGGATAATCTGGATGCCATTGAAAATATAATTTGCCAGTCGATTTATCTTCAATAATTGACCAAGTATAGAGTCCAACGGCCATGTCCGGAGTTATATACTCTTGATTGTTTTTCTCAGGCAGTTTCTCTTGTGTGCGCCCTAAATCATAACCAAAATAACCAAGATAACCGCACGCAAAAGGTAATGTGTGTTTGGTTGGAGCTTGATAAGCCAGGGGATACTCTCGCTGAAGCAGTCGCAGTGTGTTGAACGGATCACCTTCAACTTTAGTCACAGCATCTGATTTTCTTATACTAATTTCACGTTGTCTTGCCTCGACAAAACAGAGCGGTGCAGCAACCATAATGTGGTATTGACCGTTTTCGTGTTGGCCGTCCGACGAGTCCAGCAACATTGCCCCATACTCCCGCTCTACGTTGGAAAAGATCGATAAAATTGATACAGGAGATGCAGTAGACAGTTCAATGCTTTGTAATTGCGCTAATGATTTGTTTTGGAATTCACCCATTTTTGACTTTTCTTGATGGTACGAAACACCGTAAGAGAGTATCATAAATACCACGAGCACTTAATAACTCGCCGATAAATTTAATTCTGTGCCTTGTACAGAGATAGTAGAGCTAAGAGGGAGCCTATTCTATGACTGTGATCCGTCAACAAGACTTCATTGACAGTATCGAAGATGCGTTGCAATTCATTTCTTATTACCATCCATTAGACTATGTCAAAGCGGTTGAAAAGGCCTATTTGAACGAGCAGAGCCAAGCAGCTAAAGATGCCATGGCGCAAATCTTAATTAATTCAAGGATGTCAGCTGAAGGCCGTCGCCCAATTTGTCAAGACACGGGTATCGTGACCTGTTTTGTTAAAGTGGGTATGGGTGTGCAATGGGACAAGACAGACCTAACAGTACAGCAAATGGTGGATGAAGGCACTCGTCGAGCCTATTGTAATCCTGATAACCCACTACGCGCATCGATTGTTGCAGATCCAGCGGGTAAACGTGTAAACACAAAAGATAACGCTCCAGCTGTTGTTCACATTGATATGGTGGCTGGCGATAAAGTTGAAGTGATGATTGCTGCAAAAGGCGGTGGCTCAGAAAACAAATCTAAGATGGTGATGCTGAATCCCAGTGATTCAATCGCAGATTGGGTAGAAAAGACGGTACCTTTGATGGGGGCAGGTTGGTGTCCTCCAGGTATG
>CAXRGH010000244.1:0-8462 GCA_964230195.1 Alteromonadaceae bacterium | reverse complement strand
GATGACGTAGAACCTTCAGTGATTGCCCGAGGCACACCCGGATTCTCAGGTGCTGACCTTGCCAACCTCGTGAATGAGGCGGCATTGTTTGCAGCGCGCAGTGACAAGCGAGTGGTGTCTATGGAAGAGTTTGATAAAGCAAAAGACAAAATCATGATGGGCGCCGAGCGCAAGTCTATGGTGATGTCTGAAGACGAGAAAGCGATGACGGCCTATCACGAAGCGGGACATGCCATTGTTGGACGTTTGGTTCCAGAGCACGACCCAGTGTACAAGGTGTCAATTATTCCGCGTGGTAGAGCACTCGGCGTCACCATGTATTTACCTGAGCAAGACAGGGTTAGTTATACAAAACGCCACATTGAGAGCATGATTTCTAGCTTATTTGGTGGACGTATCGCTGAAGATATTATTTATGGCGCTGACATGGTAACAACAGGCGCTTCTAACGATATTGAACGAGCTACTGACTTGGCCCGCAAGATGGTTACCCAATGGGGACTATCAGAGAAAATGGGGCCGCTACTGTACGCTGAAGAAGAGGGTGAAGTATTCTTGGGACGCAGTGTTGCGCAATCGAAAAATATGTCAGACGAAACGGCGCAACAGATAGATAGTGAAATCAGAGACGTTGTTAATCGCAATTATGTGCGTGCCGAACAAATACTAAAAGACAATATGGACATCCTCCACTCCATGAAAGATGCGTTAATGAAGTATGAAACCATTGATGCAAAGCAGATTGATGATCTTATGGAGAGAGTTCCGGTGCGTGAGCCAGCAGACTGGAAAGAATCTGATCGAAATGATAAAGACGATTCTGCTTCTTCTGGTGATTCAACCAGCGAAAACAGTGGTCACATTTCTGGTGAGCCTGGTGAACAACCGCATTAATCACCGCCAACATGACTAACAATGGGTGCTTTAGGCACCCATTTTTTTGGGAAAATTCACATGCGCGATAAGCCTAAACTCATGGCAATTTTAAATGTTACACCTGATTCTTTTTCTGACGGGGGACGTTTCCTTGAAACCGGAAGAGCGATTGAAACTGCAATGGAATTGATCGAACAGGGCGCCGATATTATTGATATCGGTGGTGAATCGACTCGGCCTGGTGCTGAGGAGGTGCCAGTAGATGAAGAGTTACAACGCGTTATTCCAGTGTTGAAAGCAATTAAATCTGAGGTTGAAATACCAGTCTCAATTGATACCAAAAAAACTGCGGTGATGGAGGCTGCTATATTGGAAGGTGCTGATATGATTAATGACGTCAATGCATTAAGAGCACCGGGGGCACTCGAAGCAGTAGCCAAGAGTGATGTTAGAATCTGCTTAATGCATATGCAGGGAACTCCAAAGACAATGCAAAAAGCACCAACCTATGATGACGTAATGAGTGATATAACATCGTTTCTATTAGAGCGCTTAAATGCATGTCATGCTCACGGCATAGCCAAGGACCGCATTATACTGGACCCAGGTTTTGGTTTTGGTAAAACGGTGTCACACAATTACCAGCTGTTGAATCAACTGAACCATTTTACTCAGTTTGGCGTTCCCATTCTGGCAGGAATATCGCGAACATCTATGATTGGGGAGGTGACAGGGCGCCCTGCTCAGGATAGACTAGCAGGGAGTTTAGCAGCCGGTACTATAGCGCTAATGAATGGAGCGGACGTACTGAGAGTGCACGATGTTGCCGAAACACGAGATGCTATTGACGTATTTTGGGCAACGCAATCGTTTTAATAAGAATATTGAGATAATAAATGAAGCGTAAATACTTTGGCACCGATGGTGTACGTGGGAAAGTTGGTGAATATCCAATTACTCCAGAATTTGTGATGAAACTTGGCTGGGCTGCAGGGAAAGTGTTGTCAAAGAAAGGGACTAATAAGGTACTCATTGGTAAAGATACACGTATTTCTGGTTATATGCTGGAGGCCGCCCTTGAAGCGGGTTTATCTGCAGCCGGTGTACAAAGTAAGTTGCTCGGTCCCATGCCAACGCCAGCGGTGGCTTATTTGACGAAAACATTTCGCGCAGAGGCGGGCATCGTCATCAGCGCATCTCACAATCCTTATTATGATAACGGTATTAAGTTTTTTTCGTCTGAAGGTTTTAAATTAGACGACAATGAAGAGCTCGAAATTGAGGCTCTACTCGATCAACCAATGACAGTTGTTGAATCAGAAGCTCTCGGTAAAGCGAGCCGTATCAACGATGCTGCAGGGCGTTACATTGAGTTTTGTAAAAGCCATTTCCCGTCTGAACTTTCACTGGCATCGCTTAAAATTGTTGTGGATTGTGCTCACGGTGCGACTTATCACATAGCGCCTAAAGTATTGAAGGAGTTGGGCGCAGAACTTGTCGTTATTGGTAACGAGCCCTCGGGCATCAATATCAACGATGGTGTTGGTGCGACGTCACTCGGGAACCTGAAAGACGCTGTAAAATCACATCAAGCGGATCTTGGATTTGCTTTAGATGGTGATGGTGACAGAATCATGCTAGTTGACGCTAATGGTGAGGTTGTTGATGGTGACCAGATTGTTTTCATTATTGCACGAGATGCTTTGAAAAATGGTCAGTTAAATGGCGGTGTCGTGGGAACTCAAATGAGTAATTTGGGACTTGAAGTTGCCCTAACAAATTTAAGTATTCCTTTTGCACGTAGTAAAGTCGGTGACCGTTACGTCATGGAGTTGTTGAATGAAAAACAATGGTCTATTGGAGGTGAGGGTTCAGGGCATGTGTTGAACCTTGACGCCGCAACAACGGGTGACGGTATTGTTGCAGGGTTACAGGTATTGTCAGCAATGATCCGTACTCAATTGTCACTGGCTGAATTGACTTCAGGAATGACAAAATATCCACAGACGTTAATTAATGTTCGTTTTAATAAAGGGAGCTCTCCGTTGGAGAATGAGACAGTTATTCACTCTGTAACAGAAGCTGAGAAAGCGCTGGGTAACACCGGGCGTGTTTTGTTAAGAAAAAGTGGTACTGAACCCTTAATTCGAGTTATGGTTGAAGCTGAAAACGAAGCCGATGCGGAGCATTGGGCTGCGTATGTTGCAGAAGCTGTACAAAAAGCGAGCGAGTAACAAAGTTCAACAGAATTTTCGCTTGTATCTCAAGGATGGTTTGGGTACTATGCATGCCTAATTTGGAGGGGCACCTATGAATCACGATTCGAATGAATTTCTGATCGCGGGAAACTGGAAGATGAACGGTAGTTCAACGCTGTTTCAGTCTTTTTTAGCAGCCTTTGACAAAAATATTGACGGCGTTAATATTTTGATTTGCCCCCCGTTTACGCTTTTAGGTATGACAAACGCTGGCGTATTTTCACTCGGTGCTCAGAACGTAAGCGCCGACAATAACGGTGCATTTACGGGAGAAGTGAGTGCAACCATGTTGAGTGACTCTGGTTGCGAGTACGTAATTGTAGGGCACTCGGAGAGACGTGAATACCAAAGCGAAGGCAATCAACTAATTGCTAAAAAATTACGAAAATCTCTCGATGCTGGTTTGAAGCCGATTTTGTGCGTTGGAGAGTCGGAAGAGACCCGAGAGCGAGGCTTATTGGTAGAGTTCTTAACAGAGCAACTCGCGGAAGCCTTAAAAGGTCTTAGTGCTGATGATTTGAATAAAGTCATTGTTGCGTACGAGCCTATTTGGGCAATTGGTACCGGTAAAGCGGCATCTGTTGATCAGGTTAGGGAAGTTCATTTGTTCATCCGTAATTATTTACGTGAGTTGAATGAAAAAGTAGGTCAAACTATGCCAATCCTCTACGGAGGTAGTGTAAAGCCGAGTAACGCGAGTGAGTTATTCGACATTGATGATGTCAACGGTGCTTTGGTTGGCGGTGCGAGTTTAGAGCCTCAGACGTTTAAAGAAATTTGCTTAAAGGCAAGTGAGAAGAGATAAGTCATGATTTATGATATTTTAATTGTTGTTTATTTAGTTGTTGCCGTTTTGCTGATTGGTTTAGTGTTAATCCAACAAGGTAAAGGCGCTGACATGGGTGCATCGTTTGGCGCTGGTGGTGCTAACACTGTATTTGGAGCATCAGGCGGTGGTAACTTCCTTACGCGCTCAACAGCCGTACTTGCAACCTTGTTTTTTGTGATCAGTTTGATTCTTGGTGGGATGTCGAATACCAAGCAAGCGGGCGAAGAAGAATGGCAGCAACTTGAAGTGCCAGTTGAAGCGCAAGCTAAACCTGAAAATATTGAAGTACCAGTGGTTGATGAGCCTTCATCTGAAGTTCCAGACTAATGGTTAAAGTTTTAGCCGAGGTGTTGGAATTGGTAGACACTCTATCTTGAGGGGGTAGTGTCCTATGGACGTGCGGGTTCAAGTCCCGCTCTCGGCACCAAATAAGAGAACCGGCTTTGCCGGTTTTTTTGTGTCTGAAGCATCATGTTACTGATCCCGTTTAAGGTGCATTCCCGTGTTATCAAGACTCCATCATTAGCGTTCAGTCATGTGGCTGGGTGGTTTATTCGTTGCATTAGAAAGCTGATAGTTATGGTCACTCGAGTGAAATCATGATTCTTTGGGTTGCTCGGGTATAATACGAGACATGAAAATACTCTCGTCCTCGTTCATGTTCGCTATTTCATGCTTATTTTTAAATTTGCACATAAAATTTTCAGTGCAGTAATGTGTTGATCTGGTAACAAGGCGGACATCAAAACATTGTGGTAATAATCACACTGAGAGATTTCTCCGTTGTGCTGTGATATCCAATGTCTCATCGTTGGCTCGTGAGCAAAGGGCATCGTTAGCTCTATCATTGTTGTAGCGATGTGGGGTTTTACAGGCATTGCAAGTAGTGTCTGTTGCGTTGCGGCCGCATATGCTCTTACTAAACCACCGGCGCCAAGTTTTGTACCTCCGAAATAGCGCGATACGACCACCATAATATCCCCTATGTCTTTATGTTGTATGACATTCAGAATTGGTTTGCCAGCAGTGCCAGACGGCTCACCATCATCTGACATGGCCGCATGCGTTGCTCGTTGTGGGTCGCCTAGTTGGTAGGCCCAGCAATGATGGCGGGCGTCAGGGTAGTCTGCTTTTGCACTATTTAATAAAAGTTGGACGTCCTGCTTGTTGGTCACGTGCCCTGCACGCGCGTAGAACAAACTTTTCTTAACTTCGTAGCAGGTTTCAGTAGTTTCTAACGGAATGTCGTAACTCATTTGTCCAATTGTCTTATGCGTGTTCAGGTGAGGTTAACTTAACTCGTTGTATCTTGTATAGCGTTAAACTAAAAAAGAGAGAAAAACTATGAAAAACGTTACCAATACAATTGTGGCAATAGTGTTATTAGGAGGTGGCTTAGTATTTGAGGCATCAGCCCACGGTAATGGCTCAGGTCATCATAAACATCACGTCGTTAATCATCATAAATATGCTAGAGTGAAACAGTATCATCACAATCACAATCACCATCATAGTCATCATAGGTGCGGGGCTGTAGGATATGATATACCCCTTGGTCCCCATGTAAGTCTCCATGGAAGATTTCCAATAAAGAGACATCACAAATGCTACAATCAACGCCCACGGGTTACTGTTCACAGTCATGGGCGCTATTACTAGTTGATGTGCCGAGATATAGTAGGGAGCTCTTTAGCAGAGCTCATTACTTAACTGCGTTTTGCTTCCTTCTTGTTTTTATTTTTACGTTTTGCCTTGCGTTCCAGTTCCGCTTGCTCGATACGCTCCCACTGGGTATAAGACTCTTTAATATGCTGAGGCATAAGTGTTAGTTTTTTCTGCCAAGATAAATGACGGTCAAAAATATCCCCATAAACAGGATAGTCGCCAGTTTTCACACTCTCACTTTTCCATTTTTTAATAGCGGTATCATATGCGTTTTGGAGGAGTCTAAGCTGAGCACTGTATTCCGGATCATCAATCAGATTTGTCATTTCCAGTGCATCATTACGAAGGTCATATAGCTCTTCAGCTACCGGCATATCATGGGCATATGGCCAATAGATGTATTTGAAATTTTCGGTAACAACAGAAAGGCTATGGGTTGGGCCATTGCCCCAGTCTTGAATTAATAGGATCGCCTCGTTGGTTCTTGCCGAAGAATCAGTTAGTAAGGGTAGTACACTGTTTCCGTCCATTGCAAGTGGCGGTTTCGAGCCGGCTAATTCAAATAACGTTGGTGCGACATCAAGGTTACTGACCAGTGCCCGTGTGCGTTCAATTGATTGTTGTTTCTTTTGTCTTGGGTCAAAGACAATAAAAGGCGTTCTTGATGGCTCTTCATAAGGTAGTACCTTACCGCTCATGTTATGGGCGCCAAGGCTATATCCATTGTCGCTTAAAAATAGAATAACCGTATTATCAGCGACTCCAGCTTGTGTAAGATGATCTCTGATCATTCCTACTGCGACATCGATACCATATACTAATTGATTGTATTTGCGCATGTTTTCTTGGTAATTGCTATCAATAAAGTCCAGCATAGTACGGTACTGACGACCACTTTTTGCTTGTTGAGGAATATGCTTTGCGCCCTGTTCGCCATAGTTGTTGGGCTTTTTCCATACGGTGTCTTTATAGATGTCATCGTACGCAGGATCGGGAGAGAAGGGTTTGTGAGGAGCTTTAAAGCTAATTGAGAGTAGAAATGGTGCTTCACGCTCTTTTGCTTTGTCTATAAACTCCATTGACGCAGCGGCCACAGCAGCTGTTGTGTGAGGATATGCTTTACTAAATTTCTTAATTTGAGTATTGGCTTTGGCGTTGTAACTTCCTTGAGACGGCCATCCATACCACTCGTCAAAATCATCTATCGGCAAATGCTCAGGCTTGTTGTAATCCCAGTTTGAGACATCGTCTTTAACGGCAAACCCAAATTTACCGACAAACCCGGTGTAATAACCATCTTGTTTTAATCTCACTTGGTACGAATCCTTCCAAATGGCGGGCGTCATTGCACCATGAAGAAAGTTGGTTCCCGTTTTGAACTCGTATTTACCAGTAAACACTTGAGCTCTGCTGGCCATACAGATTGCGGTCGTATCATACGCTCGGTCAAATATCACACCGTCATTTGCGAGCTGATCAAGCTTTGGCGTGATGACTTGAGTATTGCCTGAAAAGCCAACAGAGTGATAGCTTAAATCATCGGCTAACAATACAATGATGTTGGGGCGGTCATCGACCGTTTTATCTTGCTGAATTGGTAATTCATGGTTGTCAGCAATACCAGCAAATGAGATGGCAGAGATTAGTGTTGTTAACATAGCTGATTTTAAAAACATAAACGTAGTAGCTCTCTGGCTTTAAAAGAATTTTTCTTGAGTGTAACTTTGTCGTGGATAACCCTCAAGGGCTTTACCGTAAATATGGGGTAAAGCCCGAGGCACATGACCGGTTAGGCATCGGAAGGGGCGGTGTTGATGCAACTTGCACGGTTGGCATAGTGCTGATGGAACGCTAACAAATTCGGATAGGGACTTAGTGAAACTAAGTCACGGAATAAAATCCAATCAAGAAGGCAGAATAAGCAAATCTCCAGATAACCAAACTCCGCATAATGACGACTTGATGTTTCTGATTCAAGACTATTCAGTACTTGCTTAATTCTTTCATTTTGTAGATTAAAAAATAGAACGTCTTGTGCTGTATCAAGACCAGAACGTTGGCATATGAGAAGCTCAACCAGGGAGTCGTTGGCGCTATTGATAACCGTTAATGTGTTTTCCTGTTGCCAATTGAGGGTTTGCTTTTGATAGTATTGCGCCAAATACCGTTGGATTACAGATGAGTCAAAGATGACCTCATTATCCAATTTTATCATTGGGATTTTGTTGGTTGGGTTGATGGACTTTAACCATTCTCGTTCGTCTTTATCAAAAATATTAAGGTTGGTGAAGGTATATTGGATGCTGTTTTCTGCAAGCCAAATCCGTAATCGCCTGACATAAGGTGAGGTGATTGAACCAAATAATGTGAGGTTGTTAGTTGTTGTCATTATTGTACTGCGCCTGTTCCAGAGAGTATCAGGACCCGAGTATACACTGTATTTGGCATTTTTATGGGGTTGATTTATTGTAGTGTTTTACTGGTTGACTCCGGTTCAAAATAACAGCTAGAAATAGCCTCTCATTTTAGCTATTATTTGCGAATCATGATTTTTAAAACATAATGCAAGGACGCGTATTCTTGGAGTTGTATCCTATGCGTCTCATTTTTACTACACCCGTTGTTGTTTTCTTTTTTATCGCATCTCTCATATCAGCGTGCGGCGGCGGCGGTGGCGGAAGTAACACCACCACTTCAACATCCACAACCCCACCGGTTACTGATACAGGCACAAGTGGAGGAAATTCATCATCACCTACCGATAGTGCACGTGACGGCGTCATCCGTGGATTCGCTATTGATGGTTATGTAGAAGGCGCGTTTGTCTATATCGA
>CAXRGH010000243.1:0-5331 GCA_964230195.1 Alteromonadaceae bacterium | reverse complement strand
ATGATGAGTGCATTCTTCTTCATCTTCCCTGCCGGTCTGGTACTTTACTGGTTAGTCAGTAACGTAATTACGCTGATACAAGCTAAAATGATATATGCCTCGATGGAAAAGCGCGGCATAAAAACATCATAAACTCATGTTTCACCAATCAGCCCGCTATATGCGGGCTGATTCATCATTACGAGGACACGACTGTGCCATCATTTGATATTGTTTCCGAACTCGATATGGAAGAAGTTCGCAATGCCACTCAAAACGCAGAACGAGAATTAAGCACACGTTTTGATTTTAGAGGCGTTGAAGCCAGCTTTGAATTCAAAGATAAAGCTGTACTTATGTCTGCTGAAGCTGAATTTCAGTTGCAGCAAATGGAATCCATGTTCCGCAATGCTTGTGCGAAACGAAACCTTGATACCTCGGCGTTGGATGTTCAAAAGCCAACCCATCACGGAAAAATATTCCGTCAATCTATTGGTTTTAAAGAAGGTATTGAACAAGCCGTTGCGAAGAAAATCGTGAAAATGGTCAAAGACGCAAAAATCAAAGTACAAACCTCAATTCAAGGCGACCAGCTTAGAGTAACTGGTAAAAAGCGCGACGACCTACAAGAAGTAATCTCACTAGTGAAAACGGCTGAACTTGGACAACCGTTTCAATTTAACAACTTCAGAGACTAAATATATTCATTTATGCAAGAAACAGCATCTCTGGCCACTGATACCATCGTCGCCCAAGCCACTGCCCCGGGCCGTGGCGGTGTGGGTATAGTTAGAATCAGTGGACCACTCGCTACAAACGTGGCTAAACACGTCCTAAAAACTGAACTAAAGCCCAGAATCGCTACTTACACTGGTTTTTATGATGCAGAAAACACCCTTGTAGACCAAGGCCTGGCGATTCAATTTGTTGCTCCTCACTCCTTTACCGGGGAGGATGTGCTCGAATTGCAGGGTCATGGTGGTCAGGTCGTCATGGATATGCTGATTGATGCTGTGCTTGCAATTGATGGAGTTCGCTTGGCAAACCCAGGGGAGTTTAGCGAGCAAGCCTTTCTCAACGACAAACTCGATTTAGCACAAGCAGAAGCCATTGCCGACTTGATTGATGCGAGTTCAAAACAAGCGGCGAAGAGTGCATTGCGCTCGTTACAAGGGGAATTCTCCCACAAAATTCAGGCATTATCTGACGAAATTATCCACTTGCGAATGTATGTTGAAGCGGCAATTGATTTCCCAGATGAAGAAATTGATTTCTTGTCTGATGGTAAAGTCGCAAAAGACCTAGCACAAATCATCAGCACTTTGTGCCAAGTACAAAAACAGGCACAACAAGGCTCTCTGCTAAGAGAAGGTATGCAAGTGGTTATTGCGGGCAAACCTAACGCAGGAAAATCAAGTTTGCTCAATGCGCTTGCCGGTAAAGATAGCGCTATCGTTACCGATATCGCGGGGACAACTCGTGATGTGCTAAAAGAACATATCAACATTGATGGTATGCCATTGCACATCATTGATACCGCGGGTTTACGTGAATCCCCAGATAAAGTAGAGCAAATTGGTATTGAACGCGCTTGGCAAGCAATCAATGAAGCCGATCGTGTTTTATTCGTTGTAGACAGTACAGAAACGTCAACTATTGACCCATATGACATTTGGCCGGACTTTATGGAAAAGTTGCCAAAAGGCATGCCTGTTACTGTGATTAAAAACAAAGTTGACCAAACAGGTGAAGCCGCCATTCTTAACACAGTGACATCGCTTCACGGCGACTTTACCGTAATCAGTTTGTCAGCCGACACGTTAGATGGTATCGATATACTCAAGCAACATTTAGCAGACGTAATGGGCTTAGAGGCAACCACAGAGGGTCAATTCATAGCGAGACGTCGTCATTTAGATGCGTTAAAACAAGCGGAAAATCACTTGGATATTGGTAACCAGCAACTTCACGATAGCCTAGCAGGCGAATTACTTGCTGAAGAGCTACGCCTTGCCCACCAAGCACTGTCTGAAATCACTGGTGAATTTACTTCCGACGACCTGTTAGGCCGTATTTTTTCTTCATTTTGCATTGGTAAATAAACATGGCTAATCACTATTCTATTTTCGTTGGTTCAGTATTAGGCGCTTCGGAATACGTTGCTGATGCGTTGGCAGATACCATAAAGAACAATGGCGATAGCGTTGATATTCAACTGACGCCAAACCTTGAACAAGCCAATATGGAAAGTACTTGGATTATCTGTACTTCAACACATGGTGCCGGTGATTTGCCAGACAACATAGAGCCGTTTCACAAACAATTACAGCAGGCAGATCTATCTGGAATCAACGCATTTGTCGTTGGGCTTGGTGACAGTAGTTACGATACCTTTTGCTTTGGCGCTATGACAATTGAAAACACGATTAAGCAGCAAGGGGCTAGGTTACTTGCAACACCTCTACATATAGACGTACTACAGCACCCTATCCCAGAAGATGTAGCCGTTGAATGGTTAACCGACCAGATCAGCTAAACATGTACTCAAAAGCTGAATACGAGGCGCTCACTAAACCCCTATCAAATGACGCAAGAGTCTTGTACTGCTTGGGCCTTAGGCCATTTGCAGATCCTGCAACCGCTAGCACGCCTCCCATCAACTACAAATCAATGATTGCATTGCTCAACGGTGGCAAAGACACCTATAGCCGAGGTAGAGAAATAAACGAGCTTTTGAGAGAGCTAGAGCAAAAGGATTTAATTTCCCTCTCGTCAGAGACAGACTTCGACCAGTCTCTCAATGGTGTAGCAGTGTTTCTACCACTAATGTTAGACACTCATAACCAATTTGAAACGTTACACCAGTCACACAATGCAATGACAATGCGCTGGCAACCAGATGAATCTTTATTTATAGAGTTATCGCAGCTTCTTGGCATTATCGACGGCGAGTATTCAAAAGAAGAGCTGGGCGAGTTTATTGCCTATTGGCTCGGTCGTCCAATTACTCAATATACCCAGTTTCAATGGACTCAAAAATTTGCCCAACACATAAAGCGCCAACGTACCGCAATCGGCATGACACCCCAAAAACAAGTCGGGACTCAGGTCGTTAGCCCTACCGCTTCTATTGAAGTCGATGAAAATGCGCGTAAACTCGTTGAAAAATACGCTAGTAAACAACGAAAAAAATAGACTGATTACAGGTTCAATTATGGATTCAATCAAAAAACGTATTGAGGATCTTGCCAGAGCGATGGGCAAGAAAGTACAGGCTGATGATGAATACATAGATTATCAGACTATGAAGAAGCAATATGAACAGCAAGCCAATAGCGATGTAAGGCAACTCCAACAGGCAACCAAAAAGGAGCGTATCACATCCATTCATGGCCGCTCAGATCTGAATCCCAAATGGACCTTTGATAACCTTATCGTCGACAGTGAAGATGTAATGGAAGCGGTCAGCATTGCAGACTCGTTTATACACGCTCACAACGACGTAGCCTGGCGTCAGAGTGGATCTCACATGATGTTGTTTTACGGTGATTACGGAAGAGGGAAATCGCACATAGCCGGAGCGATAGCGCACCAGTTGATAGAACAGTTCGAGGTAACTGTGCTCTACAGGCAACTCTCTAGCTTGCTGGAAATGCGATTCCATTCTTATGACTACAATGCACAAGATAATATTAGCCAGCGGTTTAGAGAAGCCTATGAAGAGCTTTTGGATGTCGATCTGCTCATCCTAGACGAAGTGTGTGTGAATGAAACTGTACTGAAGAAAAACACACAGAGTTGGTTAGGCAATTTGCTGCGTCAACGCTTAGTAGATAAGAAAAACTGTATCATGATCACTAATCACAACTTGGCTGAATTAGAACACGCACTGGGCCGCTATTGTTTCGAGTCCATCAAGGAATATGACACCTACCGCGTCAAGTTTTCAGGTCCCAGTCGCCGTGAAGGATTGCAAACTAGCGAAGCAGAAGCGACGGATATAAAACCCCGATATCAGCCAAACCAAGTAAGATAATTTTTCCCACCTTTTAAACCTTTTTTTACTACACTGCGACATAGCATTCATAACCCCAAGGAGAATGTTATGTCACTTAACAAATTTACTGCTGTTGCAGCACTCACTTTACTTGCCACTAGTTTTGCAAACGCCGAGAGCATAGAACGCCAATTTGAAGCCGATCCCGGCGACAGACTCTATCTAAAGACGGATTCAGGAAGTATCGACATTGATACTCACAACCGTGACGAAATCAAAGTTGACGTTGAAATCAATGGCCGAGATGCAGACGAATTTGAAGTTACCTTTGATGAAAGTAGCCGAGGTTTGGAGATCCGAGGTGAAAGAGACAATGCAAGTGGCTGGAACAATCTAAAGGTAAAGTTCTATATCACGGTGCCAAAAGAATACGATATTGAAGTAATGACGGCGGGTGGTAGCATCAGAATCGACGATCTAATAGGCACTATCGATGCTAATACGTCAGGCGGATCAATTTCTATTGGCGATGTAGAAGGCGACGTCAATTTACATACGTCAGGCGGTTCAATAAAAACCGAATCTATTGCTGGCGAAATCGATGCTCATACATCAGGCGGTAGTATTAGTGTTATTTTCGCTCAACAACCTCAACAAGACGCTAGTTTAACTACATCAGGCGGGTCGATTACCGCTAAATTACCATCCGATATTAGTGTTGATCTTGATGCATCAACCAGTGGAGGACGAGTCAGAAGCGAATTTGATGTGGATGGACGTGTAAAAAAACAATCTATTCGCGGCGAGATCAATGGCGGTGGTCCCAAATTAAAACTGCATACTTCAGGTGGTAGTGTGCGCGTTGAAAAAAAGTAATCCACAAGCGATCAAATTTGAAGCCCGCGTAATACGGGCTTTTCCGCGTAGCCCTAAAAAATTAATCACCAATTTATCCCCAGCCGGATCACAAATTGATCAAGCATGTGGATATGATCTGCAGATCACTTGTGTATAACCTTTGATCAGGATCGGGATACATTTCGTCTTAATTCGTCATGTGGATAAATACCCAATATATTCACAAGATAGATCCCCTGTTACCGATCCCTTATTCCACTACTTATTATCGCTATAACATTATGTTTTATATATTAAAAATACTGTTATACACAAAAGATCGTTAGCTTAATAAATATAAAAATAAAAGATCTTTAAAGATCCTTAATTTAATAAACCGCGATCGAGTTCTACATCTAGAGTATAATTGCGGAAAATTTAACCATTCCCATTAGCCAATAACTCAGATAAAATACGCGCCCTTTTTTCTTTGGGCCTGTTGTATTTTCCTTTGTAGT
>CAXRGH010000242.1:0-3582 GCA_964230195.1 Alteromonadaceae bacterium | reverse complement strand
TGCGTTGGTGTGTTGGCGAAATGGAACGCCGCTACCGTTTGATGTCTGCTCTTGGGGTAAGAAATCTCAAGGGCTTCAATGCAAAAGTAGAGCAGGCGATAAAAGATGGAGCGCCAATTAAGGATCCTCTATGGCGGTCTGAAGACTCCATGGCAGACGAAGCGCCAGACCTTGAAAAACTCCCAGCTATTGTTGTGATCGTTGACGAATTCGCTGACATGATGATGATTGTTGGCAAAAAAGTAGAAGAGTTAATTGCACGCATAGCCCAAAAAGCGAGGGCTGCAGGAATACACTTGGTACTGGCAACTCAACGCCCATCGGTGGACGTTATTACCGGTCTTATTAAGGCTAACATTCCCACTCGAATTGCCTTTCAGGTGTCATCAAAGATTGATTCAAGAACTATCCTAGACCAACAAGGTGCGGAAGCACTGTTAGGTATGGGGGATATGTTGTATCTGCCGCCAGGCACAGGTGTACCCACTAGGGTTCATGGGGCGTTTGTTGATGATCATGAAGTTCATGCGGTGGTTGCAGATTGGAAGAAGAGAGGACAGCCGCAATACATTGACGAGATCCTCAATGGCGAAACAGCGGGTGAAGTCTTGTTACCGGGTGAACAACCTGAGAACGCAGACCAAGAGATGGATGCATTTTATGATGAAGCGGTTGCATTTGTTACCGAGTCGCGCAGAGCTTCAGTATCATCAGTGCAACGTAAATTCAGAATTGGTTACAATCGTGCCGCACGAATTGTGGAACAAATGGAACAATCTGGTGTAGTTAGCAGTCCAAGCCACAACGGTAACCGAGAAGTGTTGGCACCACCGCCACCAAAGGATTAAAGAATGAAGAAGTGTTTTGTGAATATCGCTGTTATTGCAGCTTTGTTTTGTTCGTTTGTTTGCGTTGCAAACATTGACCAATCCAATGGCGAATCGGCTAAAGCGTCCCTACGTCAAAAGTTAGTGCTGATTAATACCTTTGAGGGGGATTTCACACAACAGGTGATTGACCACACTGAACAAGTGATCCAAACCACAGAAGGCAAAATTACGCTTCAGCAACCGAGCCAGTTACTATGGCAAGTGACTGGGATGGATGAATCATTGATACTCGCTGATGGCCAAACTATTTGGCAAGAAGACAGTTTCAGCGAATACACAATCGCTATCCCGCAAGCTGATACTGTCAACAGCAATCCCCTCATCTTGCTTGCTCAACCCGAGAGTGAGCACTGGAACGATTTTTCTGTCAGTTCGACACAGCCAGGTGTGTATTCAATAGACACTCGATCGCCTGATGCCATGATAAAGACCCTTATCTTGACCTTTAATGAGGATAAACTTGAAGGCTTTATATTTGTGGATAATCAGCAGCAACGTTCAGAAATTGCCTTCAGCAACGTCAAACAAGGGCACGAGTTATCGAGCGACACCTTCAAGTATGAGTTGCCACCGGGGTTTGATCTTGACGATCAACGATAAAACTCTGTGCTATGAAATCCCTTGACCTGTTTGAATCCACAAACGATTTTAAACCATTAGCCGCACGCATGCGTCCTGCAACCCTTGAACAGTACTTAGGTCAAGGGCATTTGACAGATGAGGGTAAACCGTTAAATCGATTACTCCAACACGGGCGCATCCACTCCATGATTTTATGGGGACCCGCAGGCACAGGGAAAACCACGCTTGCGGAAATGATCGCCAACCACTGTAACGCTCACATTGAACGCATTTCTGCTGTCACTTCGGGAGTTAAAGATATTCGTTCTGCGATTGATAACGCTAAAGCTGTCGCTGCTCAACAAGGTATTCAGACACTTCTTTTTGTTGATGAAGTACACCGTTTTAATAAGTCCCAACAAGACGCTTTTTTACCGTTTGTTGAAGATGGTACAGTGGTATTTATTGGTGCGACGACTGAAAATCCAGCCTTTGAGCTTAACAGTGCCTTGTTATCACGGGCACGAGTCTACCGCTTAACACCGCTTGATAAAGAGGCATTGGCCCAGATAGCACAAAGCGCGTTACGAAATGATGCGATATTGAGAGCTCAGTCTTTAGAGATTGACGACAAAGCGCTAGAAATATTGATTGATTGCGCTAAAGGTGACGGCAGAACCTTGTTAAATATGCTGGAACTTGCTTCCGACTTCGCCGTTAGTGGCAAAATAAACGTGGATGCTGTGCTCAATGCTGCTGGTGAAAAAGTGGCAAACTATGACAAAAACGGCGACCAGTTTTATGATTTGATTTCCGCCTTTCATAAATCAGTTCGGGGCTCAGACCCTGACGCAGCGGTTTACTGGTATGCTCGCATGTTAGTTGCTGGCTGTGATCCTTTGTATGTTGCGCGTAGATTACTAGCAATTGTGTCTGAGGATATTGGTAATGCTGACCCACGGGCGATGCAAATTGCATTGAATGCATGGGATATTTTCCACCGAGTTGGACCAGCAGAAGGTGAACGTGCGATAGCTCAGGCTGCCATCTACTGTGCATCCGCAGCCAAAAGTAATGCTGTCTATCAAGCCTTTAATCAAGCTAAAGTACTGGCTTCTGAAACCGGCGATGTGGGAGTTCCAGCCCATTTGTGTAATGCTCCAACTGCAGTACACAAAGCGATGGGGCATGGTGAAGACTATCGTTACGCTCATAACGAACCCCATCATTTTGCTGCCGGGGAATGTTATTTTCCAGATGCGTTGAAAGATACTCAGTTGTACAATCCCACTGACAATGGGCTGGAGAAACAAATTGGCGAGAAGCTACGCCAACTCAATCAATTAAACCAACAAAGCAAACAAAAGCGATATACCAGATGAATCAACTCAACCTTTACCTTTTTATTGCACTCGGTGGAGCTGTTGGCGCTTGTGGAAGATTTTTTCTTTCACAATTAGCCATTCAAGTGTTTGGTAAAGGCTTTCCTTTTGGTACACTTCTCGTCAATCTACTGGGTTCACTTTGCCTTGGCATGATTTACAGTGTTATAGAGCAAGGTGTGCTTACCATTCAACCGTGGCGTTCACTGGTAATGGTTGGTTTTTTGGGAGCGCTCACCACGTTTTCAACATTTTCATTAGACACCTTGTTATTGTTTCAACAAGGTGAATGGCTGAAGGGAATACTTAATGTCATCCTAAATGTGATTGGATGCTTAATTTCAGCCTGGATAGGAATTCAATTAATTAAGGGTTAATAAGAACAATGTTAGATCCAAAGTATTTACGTACCGATGTCACTGCAACTGCAGAAAAGTTAGCGACTCGCGGCTTTGCATTAGATGCTGAAAAAATTACTGCACTTGAAGAAACACGTAAATCATTACAGTTAAAAACCGAGGGCTTACAGAACGAGCGCAATGTTCGCTCCAAGTCTATCGGTAAAGCGAAGGCTGCCGGTGAAGACATTCAACCATTATTAGCTGAAGTTGGTCAGTTGGGTAAAGATCTGGATGCTGCAAAAGCAGAACTAGCAGAATTGCAAGAAACGATTAAAGGTATTGCGCTTTCGGTCCCTAACTTACCTGATGCATCAGTGCCAGTGGGTAAAGATGAATCGGAAAATAAAG
>CAXRGH010000241.1:0-2517 GCA_964230195.1 Alteromonadaceae bacterium | reverse complement strand
CTTCAAATTGAAAATCTTGCGAAGGAAATGACAATGAAATCAGAAAAAGAGTTTGTATACGAAACTGCGGCTAAGATTTATGCATCCATGTTTGCTAATCCTGATGTTAGAGAAGACATGCGTTATGCCATCGAACGTGCCATCGCATTGTATGACGAACTGAGAAAGATAAACCTTCACGACACACCAGAAACTGAAGATAGCAATGAGACTGAATAGTCGCGGACTTCCACCTAAAAACTAAATACACCTTTTATTCACAATGTTTGCACAATATCTGTCCATTTGATTGCTAGTATCTGATCATCAACTGATTGGAGGCTATTATGGCAATTTTTTCATCATCAGCGATTTCTAAACGCAATCGCATGGCAGCGTTTTTACCCGTTATTTTGCTTTTGAGTATGGTTTTCATGAGCCAAGCAGCAAATGCGATGGGCGATGAGCACCGAAAGGGCAAACGTGGTGAACGACCAAAACCTCCTACTTTTGCGTCTTTAGATGTTAACCAAGACGGCGTTGTTTCTTTTAATGAATTTGAGCAACATGAAATCCCACGAGGTGACCATGCTACTATCTTTGATTTTATCGATACTAATCAAGATGGCCAAATCACAGAAGAAGAATTAACCAGTCATAAACCGCCTAAACATCGAAAAGGCAAACCTCGCGAGCAACAAGCTTATTCTTCAGGTGCTAACCAATAATAAGGACGATAAGATGATCGAAGTCACAGGAAACACTGCCAATAGTTATATTAGGCCGCAGATATCAACGAGTCTTAATAGCGAGCAGTCTGAAACCGTAGACAATATTCTTGCAGGGGTTGACTCTACTAATTTAACTGAGTCTGATGCGCAGTCTATTGTGGATCAATTAAGGGAAGCTGGCATTCAACCGGGAAAAGGGCTCGCTGACGCTTTTGCTGAGCTAGGTTTTGATGCGAAAGAGGTTGGAGACCTAGCGGGGGTAACCAATGGACAACGCCCACCTCCGCCACCGCCAGAATCTCAAAGCGAACAGGCTTTACTTGCCAACAGCACGTTCTCAATTCAAGCTTGAGCCCTACGCTATAGAGCCTAAACCTCTGAGCCAGATTAGTCAGAGGTTTTGGTTTTCGCATTAACTTCTTTGCATTACACTCCATTAGCTAAAAATGCTTGCTAGGAGAGTGCTCGTTTGAGCCAAGATTTACCCGTATTAGAAGTGTTAGATGTCATATGTGAGCATCTCGACAAGAACACCAATGTTGTCTTAAGTGCCGCTCCGGGAGCCGGTAAATCAACTCTTGTGCCAATAACCCTTCTGCAACAAACCTGGCTGAGTGGCCAGAGAATTATGATGTTGCAACCGCGGCGAATTGCCGCAAAGTCTATTGCACATTACCTTTCACAACAATTAAATGAGCCTGTTGGTAAAACCATTGGTTATCGGGTGAAAAATGATCATAAGGTCAGCCGTGATACGCGGTTAGAAATCGTAACCGAAGCTATTTTGACTCGGCATATTCAAACCGACCCAGAGCTATCCGGGGTAGGGCTCATCATATTTGACGAGTTTCACGAACGTTCTCTGCACGCCGATCTTGGATTGATGATGGCGTTAGAGGTGCAACAGGGATTGCGTGATGACCTGCGTTTACTGGTCATGTCAGCATCGATGAATGAAGCATTACTAGAGAATTTTCTAACTGACAGTGTACTGATCAAAAGTGAAGGACGGCAGTTTCCTGTTCAGGAGCATTATCTAAAAGCACCTCCCGCGAGACTCGAAGAATCGGTGTTAAAAGGTGTTGAACTGGCTATCAACAAGCAGCAAGAAGGCCACCTATTAATTTTTCTGCCTGGACAGAATGAGATTAATCGATGTCTGGATTATGTGCAGGGTAAACTTCATGAGCATAGCCAATTTGAGTGTTTACCTCTGTACGGTGCATTGTCATTGAGTCAGCAACAAAATGTATTGGGTGAGAGTGATATTGGTAAAAGGAAATTAATTTTTGCCACTAATATTGCTGAAACCAGTTTAACCATTCCTGGTGTAACTGCCGTTGTTGACTCCGGCCTTGAGAAGCGTGCTGTATTTGACCCGGCTAGTGGCATGACACGTTTGCAGCGACAGTGGATCCCAAAATCAAGCGTTATTCAAAGGCAAGGTCGAGCCGGCAGAACCGCTCCTGGAGTAGCGGTGAGGCTTTGGACGCTTGCAGATGAACACGCAATGCGAGATTTTCAAACACCTGAAGTGCAAGACGCGGACCTATGTCAATTTGTGCTCGAGCTTTCGGCTTGGGGGATAACGGACTTTGACAGCGTCACTTGGATCTCTCCACCGCACAGCGCGCACCTCAGTCAGGCATTGAGTGTCCTTTGCGACTTATCACTACTTGATGCCCAGAGGCGAATTACCAAAAAAGGTAAACGTGCATTGCAGATGCCCATCCATCCTAGGCTTGCCAGTATGTTATTAGAGAACAGTTCGAACTTTAACGTGAGTTTACTTGCCGCCTTGTTAGCC
>CAXRGH010000240.1:0-18709 GCA_964230195.1 Alteromonadaceae bacterium | reverse complement strand
GAGTTAAATGCCTGAATAATCGATAGATTTCAATTGGCGTGGTTTGCGAACCTCAACAGATTACATTTGATTGGCACTGGACACCTAAACTTCATCATATTTGTCAACAGCATGACCAAGCTCAGGTGCTTCTTTTTACATAACTAACCCACAACTGCGTCAGTTTGCTCTGCCAGTAATCTCTTGATTGAGCGTAACAACTCCTCACTCTCAAATGGCTTGTTTAACAAGTTAACCGTTGGGTGAAGAACACCGTGATGAGCAAGTATATCATCGGTATAGCCTGAGCAGTACAACACGGGTAAATCTGGCCAACGTTGGTTTGCCTCGTTCGCCAATTGATGACCGCTTTTCTCTAATAACACCACATCCGTAACAAGCATATCAGGGGGCTCACTCGTTTCCATTAGCTCTAAGGCTTCCTCAGCAGAGGATGCCAGAGAAACCTGATAATTATGTCGCTCCAATACATTTTTACAGTATTCACGGATTTGCTGTTGATCTTCAACTACCAAAATGTGCTGGCCAGCCCCGGTTAAATTTTGTGATGTGGGAGCCTCTACTAAAGTTCCTGTCCCTTGTTGGGTAATGGGCCAATAAATTCTGAAACACGTTCCAACATCAACCTCACTGTCAACTTCAATGAATCCACCATTCTGCTCTACAATGGCAAACACAGTCGCAAGCCCTAATCCCGTGCCCTTTGATAAGCCTTTTGTTGAATAGAAAGGCTCAAAGATATGAGATTTCACGTCATCCGACATACCAACACCATTATCAGATACACTGAGACAAACAAATTGATGAGACGCGTCTTTATTTTTATCTTTGAGCTTGGTGGTATCTTCCCTGTGAGTCGTGATATGGATCCTTGGTTTTCGTGACTTCGATTTCTTCTGTAATACCGCATCACGAGCATTCACGAGTAGATTGGCTAATATTTGATCTAACTGCTGCGGATCAGCCAACATGTTCGGCATCGATTTTGTGATCTCAAACTCCAGCTCAATATTCTCCTCAATCAACCGGCGGTACACATTTAACGAGCCTTCAATTAACTGATTCCATTCAACAACGACAGGCTGAATAGTCTGTTTACGACTAAACATCAACAACTGCGTGGTTAAGCCTTTCGCTTTTTCGCACGCCTGTTTGATAGTCGACAGTTTCTCTATACCAGAAGGGGTTTGCTCGTTGTCCATCAGCAGTAATTCGGAGAAGCCACTAATAACACTCAGTAAGTTATTAAAATCGTGTGCGACACCACCGGCAAGTCGGCCAATAGACTCTAGTTTTTGCGATTGAGCAAGTTCAGCTGCTAACTGCTCTTTTTCTAACTCCGCTAGCTTTTTATCATTAATATTGCATTGGGTGCCACAAAAAATACGAGGCTTACCATTATCTGACCATTCGATAACACTCCCTCGATCCGCCACCCAAAACCAATCTCCACTCTCGTGTTTAACACGATATTCAATTTCGTATGATTCCCGACCTTGCTTTAGATGCGATTTAATGTCAGTAAGGATCACTGGCAAATCTGCGGGGTGCACATGTTGCTTCCAACTTTCTTTGGTAAAATTCGTCAGTATCCCCTTACAACCAAGATGGGATGATATTTGTGGGCTAAGTACACCCTGATCTAATTCAACATCATAACGCCAGGTACCCACACTCGTTGCCTCAAGAACAAGCTTAAACTCCAGTTCTTGTGCCTCTACTTCTTGTTCCCTGAGTTTTGAAGAAATGGCAAATCCAACTTCTTCCGCAACTTCCTCCAATAACTCTTTAATATCTTTGAATCCGTACGAAACATCATTCATAACGGCAGCCAAAGTCCCGTATACAGTGCCTTTATGATAGATAGTGGCGTAATAACAAACCATGTTATCTTCCGCTAGAGCCTGGCAAAAAACAGAATGACTCATTCCATCACTTAGGGTTTTAGAACGACTCATTTCAATACATGAGTGACATATATCGTGTGACATATTCTCATTATTCGCACCGACACACTGGGTTGACTGACATTCGTCATTCTGACTGACGTAGACCTGAGCAAAAACCCCCGAATCAACCAACTCTTCACAGATTCGTTGTAACAAATGCGTGATGTCGTAATGCTGAGTAATCAATTGGGATATTGCACGAGTAGCCGCCATCATTCGATTTGACGCCTCCAAGCCCTCCACGGCACAAAGGCGAGATTGCTCTAGCGAATAGGCTTTATCAAGGGTTTTTAAGACGCCCGCTTCCTGATGGTTTAAACAAGCGATTTCATCATTAACATTGGCTTCTGATTGAGAGGTTCTGGCGAGTATTTTGTGATTGCTTGCTGCTTTCGACAGTAAGTCGGCTCGCGTGTCCAAAATAGCCTTCATATTACTTTCGCAATCGCTGGACAAACTTTCAAACAAATCTGCTGTGATCATACTCGATCCAACGAGCTCTCTTTGTCTTAATATGACGCTAATGATATCAATAGCACTGCGGAGAACTAGCCGATCATCTTCGCCAAACGCCAATTTCCCCCGTTGCGCTAGAACGTGATTACCCAACCCCAAATATAACTTTTCTTGCCGATCATAGAACCCGGCGCAGTGACGCGTTCCAAGTAACGAGTTTAGCCAAACAAGATGCCCATCACAGGTCGATTGTTGCTCGCCAAAAACGTACTCACTCTCCAGTGAAACATGACTCGCATCGAGTAGAAGGTGCATATCATTATTTCCGAGTTGAGCCACTTTACGTATGACGTCATGATTTTCATCGTAGATCCCGAGAAACCCGACATCGCTATTGGTATGGTCCAGTATAATTTGCAAACAACTTTGCAACATATCACTCATATCACCAGCATGATACACAAGATTAGCAATCGAGGAGGTGAGGGACGACGCATTACGATAACGTTCTGAGCGAGCCTCTGCTCGATTCGCCCTATCTCGCTCAGATTTTAATGAAGCCCCTAACTGATCGAGTTTCCCGCGATAATATTCTTTTTGTTGATGCAACTTCAGAAAGACATCAACTTTGGCGAGCAATTGCCTCGGGTTAAAAGGTTTCGGGAGAAAATCAACAGCCCCTGATTCATACCCCTTGAACACATGCAAATCATCACTGTAGACTGCAGACACAAAAATAATTGGCAAGGTACTGGTTTTGTTGCCTTGACGCAGAAATTCAGCGAGTTCATAGCCGTCCATAACGGGCATTTGAACATCTAATATGGCTAACGCAAAGTGATGAGTTAAGGATAAGGCGAGTGCCTCGTCGCCGCTGGCAGCCTCAATAACATGCGTACCCGTTGGTAATAACATTTTACGCAAGGCGACTCGGTTTTCCCGTCTATCATCAACAATTAATATATTTAGGTTCAACTCAACACTCCTTTGTTATAGCTGACTTAAAATTTGCGATTTTCTACACTTGTAAATTCGAGAATCATCATTGATTGCTTCAAAATCATCAGAAACGGTGCTAAAACACAAACTTTCTGTCAGCCCAAGAGCCAAGTAGCCACCGTTTTCTAAACTATCTTGGAACATTTCCAAGGTTCTATTTTTCAACTCTTCATTAAAGTAGATGAGCACATTTCGGCAAAGAATTAAGTGCATATCACCAAACGAGCTATCCATCGCAAGGTTATGATTGGCAAACGTAATTTTTTCTCTTAAATCCGTGCGGATAATTCCAGAATTATGAACAACCGTAAAATAATCTGATAACGATCGCTCTCCACCTGATTGAAAATATTGCTCACTACCCTGCTTCAACACATTGGCAGAATAGATACCGTCTTTTGCTGTATTTAAGGCTGGCTGACTAATATCGGTTGCATAAATGGTTGTCTTTTTTAATAAATTAGCCTCATGCAACAAAATCGCCAACGAATACACTTCCTCGCCGGTTGCGCACCCTGCATGCCAAATTTTTATTCTCGGCCATGTTTTCAACATGGGAAAAACTTGCTCTTTCAGAGCCCGATAAAAAGTAGGATTACGATACATTGAAGTCACTGACACTGAAAAATAGGGTAACAATCGATGAAATATCGATTGTTCCCGTAGAATAGTTTCAATCACCTGGCAACGACTACGCATATTATGATCTTTTTGAAAGCGGTCAATACGATGGGAAATACTATCAATTTGATAATCTCTAAAATCGTATCCATATCGCATGGCAACCGCTTCAATCAGCAGTTTAGTTTCAATAATCGAAAGTGACTGCTTATCCATTATGACGACATCTCTACTGAGCTTCTGCTCAACCACACGCGCATGAGTGACGTTAACTTATCCTGATCCACAGGTTTCGTCATGTAATCAGACGCCCCAGCATCAATACACTTTAACCGATCTTCTTTCATAGCTTTCGCCGTCAATGCAATAATCGGTAAATCTGCATGTTCTGGATTCTGACGGATTTTT
Source organism: Alteromonadaceae bacterium (assembly GCA_964230195.1). Taxonomy (GTDB): domain Bacteria; phylum Pseudomonadota; class Gammaproteobacteria; order Enterobacterales; family Alteromonadaceae; genus CAXRGH01. The sequence continues at coordinate 14,276 of CAXRGH010000240.1, read as the reverse complement.
GTCATTGCCTCGTAGCCGTCCATCATGGGCATCATCATGTCCATTAAGACAATATCAACATGTTGTCCAGACTCCAAAACATCGAGTGCTTTGCGACCATTTTCTGCTTTAATTGGGGTCATACCAAGCTCTGTTAGAATCTTCGTCATTACAAATAAGGTTCGCATGTCATCTTCAGCAATCAATACTGTTTTACCAAGTAGTGGCTCTGCCGATGCGTGTAAATGTTGAATGATTTGTCTTTTTTCAGTAGGTAACTGCTTCACGACTCGGTGTAAAAACAACGCGACTTCGTCCACCAGTCTTTCGTGAGAACGGACATCTTTTATTACAATTGAGTCTGAGTATTCTCGTAGCACCTGCTCTTCACCTTCAGTCAAATCGCGGGCAGTATTAATAATCACCGGAGGCAGTTTTAGCTTTTCTTGAGCAGCAGTCTGTAACAGTTCAACACCTTGCATATCGGGTAAATTGAGGTCTAAAACAATGAGGTCAAGTCCACCATCACGTACAACGTCTAACGCGGATTGACCATTATCAACTTCAATAATTGACACTACGTCGTTACCGATCGCTTTCGCTGTGGAACTCCGAACCAACTCATCATCTTCGACTAACAAAACGTATTTCTTATCACGCCCTGATACGTGTTCAATTCCTTCAAGTACTTGTTGAATATCCTCTGCATTGATCGGTTTAGTCACATGACCAATCGCACCCACTCTCAACCCTTTCGACGACACCTCATCTGCTGATGCAATGTGAACAGGAATGTGACGAGTGTCAATGTTCTGTTTCAGGTTGTGCAATACAGACCAACCGTCCATATGTGGCAGGTGAAGGTCGAGGATAATACCCGTTGGCAAGTAACGAGACGCCAACGCGATCCCCTCTTCACCTGTCATGGCAACTAAGATTTTGTAGCCCCGTTTGGTGACTTCGGATGCAAGGATACGAGCAAACGTTTCATCATCTTCAATTACCAGAATCACCGCGTCATCTTCGGTTATGAAGTCCCTGTCGTCATGGACAATCGCTTCTGGTGAGACATAGGGAACCGGGACGTCCAAGGCGACTGACGAGCTTTGCGTTTGTTGATGTCCAATTGGCTGACTTGTCTCTAAATGCTCTTCAACATCAGTCAACAAAGGCAGGAAGACAGTGAAGGTAGAACCATGACCAAACTCACTTGTTAGTGTGATTTCGCCACCTAGTAGATTTACCAATTCTCTCGTAATACTGAGCCCTAAACCAGTTCCCCCATACTTACGAGCATCGCCACCGTCAATTTGTTGAAACGCTTCAAACACCAATGATTGTTTTGACGTTTCAATACCGATACCCGTATCGGTGAATTCAAATTGAAGTAACTCATCTGACTTTATGTTCAGATTTGCGAAATCCCCCGACCGTACTTGAGTCACTGTAACTGAAATACTTCCGTCTTCCGTAAACTTAAGGGCATTGCCAACAAGATTTTTTATAACTTGCCCAAGGCGTAATGGGTCCGTTACGAAACTCGTGGGTAATGGTTCCTGAGCGTTCACAGAGAACCCTAAGCCTTGGCTCTTGGCCATGTGTTGGAATTGCCCCTCAACTGACGTTAACAGCTCCTTTATGTCAACGTCTTGATATTGCAATTCAATTCGGCCTGACTCGATTTTTGCCAAATCCAAAATTTCATTGATCAGATTCAATAAGTCATTACCACTGTCATAGATAATTTTGGCTTCATCGACCTGCTCAGTAGTTAAGTTGCCTGTCTCATTCAAATTAAAGCTGCGAGCAAGTAACAATAAACTATTCAAAGGTGTTCGCAATTCATGAGACATATTGGCTAAAAATTCAGATTTGTAGCGGTTTGCCAATGTTAAATCTTCAGCCTGTTTTGATACCTCGAGACGTGCAGCCTCAATTGCCGATGCTTGTTGTTCGAGGGCATCATTTTTCATTTCTAATTCACGATTTGTCTCCGCTAATTGCAGTTGCTGAGATTGCAACTCTGTCTCGGAAGCTTCTAACTCTCGAGTTTGATCTTCAAGGTTCTTATTTGCCATTTGCAGTTTTTCTTGCTGGCTCAATAGTTCCTGTTCAGCTTGTTGTAAAACATTGGTTTGGCGAACCAATTCTGAGTTAGTCGCTTCCAGTTCAGTTTGCTGGTCTTCAAGTGCCAATCGACTCCGAATCACCTCAAATGCCGTTGCTATCGGTAAACTAATACTTTCAAAATAAGTCCGTTGTGTTTCAGTTAATCCCGATAGTGTTCCGACCTCGATAACACCGATCAATTTATTTTCATACACTAATGGTAGAAGATTTAGAAATGCCGGAGATGTGCTACCAATACCCGACGACACCGACATGTAGTTGTCCGGAATATGGCTAAGGTACATGGGTTTGCGTTCAAGCGCCACTTGCCCAACTAACCCCTCACCGGAATTAAAACTATGGTCATGATATTTACGATCGCTTAACGCGTAACTTGCCGTTAACTTCAATATTGTTTTGGATTCATCGGTGTTAGCATAGAATGCCCCAACAGCCACATTCAAGCGCTCTGCGATTTCCGAAAGAATGTTGTTTGCCAATACTTCGAGTTTACTTTGGCCAAGGACGAGATTGTTGATTTCAGCCAGGCTATCTCTTAACCATGCTTGCTGTCTATTTTGCTGCTCATTGAATAACAATGCTTCAGACATTTTATTTAACGACGTGCCAAGCTGATCATTATCCGATCGCAGCGTTATACGCTGCGTATAATCACCACCGGCAATTTGTTGTGTTCTGTCCGTCACATCCATTAACACATCAACCATTTGATTTAACGCATTAACGAGTTTGTCGTCAGCCCCTCGCTCTGCGAGCTTGTCAGTCTGACTACCCGAAACAATATTTTCTGCTAGTTCAACAACTTGCCGTTGACTCGATTGAATATTTCCAAGAGCTCTGGTCAATAAGGTAATTTCATCGTTACCGGTCACCACAAATTCTTGTGATAAATCTCCTGTCGCAATGTAGTCCGCAGCTTGAGTCAATCCTTTGATTGGTTCACTGATCCCACGCGCAAAGTACCAAGAAAAAATACCCACAAAACCAATCAATACCACAATAAAAATGGATAATACCGTTTTAATTTGGCTAACCGGCGACAGAACTTCGCTCTCGTCAATTTTTAACACTAACGCCCAATTGAGAAAGGGAATATCGAGTTTACTGTAACTTGCCAACACTGGCACTCCTCGATAATCAAGCTCCTCACCAATGGCTTGAATGCCTGATAAAGCACGCTTGATGGAACGGCTATTAATCGCTGTATTGAGAATGTCACTTCGCGTTTTACTTTCTGCATTTCGGGTATTCAACTCTGAACGACTGAAGCTGTCGTCGCCGACGATGAACATTTCGCCCGACTCCCCCATACCGGAACGCTCAACCATTATGTTATTCAAACGAGTAGCCGGTAACCGAGCAATAACAGCCCCAACGACTTGCTCACCAGAACGCACAGAAGAACCTATATACATATAAGTTTTATCTGCAACATCCTGATTTCGAATCAAGTCTGTTACATATCGCCCAATATACAAAGTCTGACCAAAGGCCTCACTTACTTCTTGTGACTCGGCGTGTATGTTGCTACCTGTTGAACGCAATACATCAGTTGAAAATAAGATGGTTCCGTTCTGACCTACCATTAATACTTCATCAAATCCATACAGCCTCTCAAAATCTTGAAAATAATTTTCGTTGCTACTGCGTATATCAAGGTCGACCTCGGCGGCGCCTAAACGCAAAATAGTGGATACCGCGAGCTCTGAGCGAGCAAGCATTTCAATATTGGATAATCTGGTACTAACCCAGCGTTCAACCATTTGTTGTTTAACGTCTCTTCGCCCCTCTAAATCCAAAAGTGCGTTGCGTTTTACCGCTGCTGTCATCTGATCCAGAACAAAAAATGAGCCTAAAACAGCGGGCAAAAGACCGATGAATAGAAATAAAAATATCAGTCGGTAGTGGATTTTAATTTGATTAAACATCGGAGATGGTTTCCTCTGCTATAGGTGACAATGTCACCGTTGGTTGTTGACATGTAATTTGTGTGGAAATTTGGTATTGCGGCGACAGGGTATAACCTCCATTGAGTGCTATTACCGTTGCCGAGACTTCTGCAATTGCAAGCTGATTCAAGTCATTCGCGCGTGAATTATCACAATACGGTGAGGATTGAGTACTCATTTGGTGGCTTGAAAAATTCAGTAATACGCCGTTATTGCCAGTGTGTTTAGTTGTCAATGCTGAAGCCCTTGAAATAACTTCTTCCATTGATTCAGGTAAAATAACTTGAAGATGATCTTTGACTGTTATTATCGGTGGATAAACAGTAATCGCGCCTGTTTTTAAATTGGCGGACTCAACCACAAATGCTTGAAAGTCAGCGTCAAATGAAGTGTCATAAAGATCGCCACATTTTCGCCCCAACAGAAACGGCTGTTCGCTACAGGTTTCATCAAAACCATGTTTCTGGAGAAACGACAGCGCAGTCTCACCATTAATAGACTGAATAGTGTCACCGTCTCCCTCACTGACCTGCATGAAACTACTGAGCAGATATGACGTCTGTTGCTGTGCAGTTGAATACGACAGTTCGGGCGGTAACAAAATCGCAATCGCGTGTTCGCGCTGAACAGTGTCACCGCAGAACAAATAGCCAGGATAATTACTAGGCTCTCTTGATAATTGAGCGCCCGCAATGGTAAAGCGTGGTTCGTCTTCAAACGCCAAAACAAGCTGCGTAAGTGCATCATTAGCAGATGGGTATCGAGGATCGTCAGGTGCTTGGTTAGCTGCAAAAAACAATACGTTTGCAGGCCAGTCATTTAACTGAGTATGACGGGAAAGTGGTTGAAATATATTGCCGTGATTAGTTTGATCTAATGGAAGCAATTGGGCAATGGGTTGCGTAATCGTATGTCGAAAAAGAAACAGCTGACACTCAAATCCTTGTGACCGTTGGGGTGATACAATCCCACCATTCAAGGAGCCACCCCATAGCGGGATTTGATGGAACGCGTCACGCACTCCCTCAAATACTGCATGACTATCTAATTTATAGCCACAAAATAGTATGCCCCAACTCCATCTAGTATCAATATCTTCGCCCAGTTGGCTGCGGATTTGCGACACGACATCCCTTTCGTTGGTAGCATGTACAAAAAACGAGAGAACAACCTTATTCATTTCACGTATATCCGTTTACGTTTTCCTTACATCGATGATACCGAAAAACAAGGACTATTCAAGACATAAACCAATGAAAGATATATGTAATTCTTTTCAGGAATAATAAAAGATGTCTACACCGTGAAATTACACTACAGATTTTATTTTAAAATCACTGATGAATGATTTTCCACTCGGTGAATATCAGCACTGCGTTTTAACACTTCAACAATAGCGTCGGATTCACGTAACGCGCGGATATCATTGAACAACAATTGCGCTTGTGGGTATTGCAACACCAAATACCGTAACCACTGCTTAATTCTATTGGGGTAGTAGCGGCCTTTGTCTCCATAGATTTCATAACCGGAATAATCCCTGAGTAATTCAGTGATTTCACGCCATGTCATGGGCTCAACGCCGGTTTTAATGGTTTGTGCTAAGTTTGGCATAGCAAGTGCCCCTCGGCCTAGCATGATGTTGGTGCATTGAGATTGTTGTTGGCACAGCTGTGCTTGTTCAGCAGTCCAAATTTCACCATTTGCCACCAATGGTGTTTTAACCGCTTGTTTTATCTTAGCAATCCACGGCCAATACGCAGGTGGGTTATAGCCCTCTACTTTTGTACGTGCATGGATGGCAATCTCATCAACGCCTGCCGCTTCAAACGCTTGAGCATTTTCTATCGCCAGCGACTTATCTTCAAAGCCTAACCGCATTTTAGCCGTGACGGGAATGGATTTTGGCACCGCTTGCCGAACGGCGTGAGTAATGGCGTAAAGCCTGTCGGGCTCTTTAAGCAACACTGCACCACCTTTGCTTTTATTCACGGTTTTAGCAGGACACCCAAAGTTCAAATCAACACCGGGGGCACCCAGCTCTGCGACTCGTGCTGCGTTTTCAGCAAGACATTGGGGATCTTGTCCTAAGAGTTGTACTTTGACGGGTGTTCCAGCAGGGGTTACACCACCACTGTGTAGTTCAGGGCACAAACGGTAAAACACTTTGTCTGGCAGAAGAGCATTGACAACGCGCACGAACTCAGTGACGCACATGTCATAGCCGCCAATTCGACTCAACATGTCACGCATTAAGTGATCAACAACACCTTCCATTGGCGCGAGCATAATTTTCATCATCAAGAACTACAATAAAATAAAAACGGCGCAGAGTATAACAAAGTTAGTCTTAATCAGATAGATAAGGTATCCTGTTTCCTATCAGTAGTTTGGTGGACAAAACAATGACATTGATTAATTTGATTGCATTAGGTTGGTTTCTCATTGCGTGGATTGGCTATACTCGATTTTCCAAAGCTCAAGCCAAAAAACGCCTGTGTTTAGCAAGTGAATTACGTAAAAAACGTATCCAGTGGATGCAACAGATGTTGGCAAGGGATATGCGCATGCCAGACGTTTCCATCATCTCTACTTTGGAACGAAACATCACGTTTTTTGCGTCCAGTTCCATGCTTATCATCGCTGGTTTATTAACGGCAATGAGCTCAGCAGAGCAAATACAGCAAATCATGAATCAGTTCACCTTTGTCAGCCCTCAAACGATCCAACAGATCCAAATTAAACTGTTAGTGATCATTGGCATTTTTGTCTATGCCTTTTTTCAATTCACTTGGGCATTGCGTCAATACGGGTTTGGTGGTGTTTTAATTGGAGCTGCGCCAGAAGAGGGAACTTTGTCACTAGAACAACATGTGTTATTTGCCAATCGTGCGGCAAAAGTGATTGATCAAGCAGCTCACTCGTTTAACTATGGGCTACGTGCAATCTACCTATCAATGGCAGCATTGACCTGGTTTATTGATCCCCGAGCCTTCATGTTTGCAACTGTGGTTGCTGTGATTATCATGTACCATCGTGAATTTCATTCAAAAGCATTACGTGCATTACGTGACTGCGCCTAAGCTCCATTGATTAGGACAACAATCTAGCGTGCGTTTCCATTAATCCAAGGAGAAACGCATGCCCTCCTCGGCGACATTGAAGCCTGCCTGTATAACCTCTGCATAAGCTGCGCTGCGTTTATTGAGTAGCGGATTTGAGTGATTAAGGTGAATGAAATAAACCTTGTTTTTTTCGGCAGGTGAGAGATTTTTCAATGCTTCCATACTTTCAACGACAAACGGATGAGGCACTTCCGACATATCGCGATTCGGTAATTCACCAGGACCATAAAAGGTGGCGTCTAGAAATGCATAATCAACCGTTCTAATAAGTGCAGCTAAATCCTCTTCCCATTTATTCCACTTATCAATATCCGGAATAAATAAAAATGACTTTTCCGCCTTGCCAATATAACCCACGGTTTCACTGAACTCATCACGGTGAGGTACCTTCAAAGGGATAATCTCAAACGTGTTTGAAAGTGATGTCGGTGTACGATCGGTTAACGGCTTCAAACTAATATTATTGAGGGAAACCAACTGTGACCATGGTCCATTAGTTTCAAGATAACGACGCATTTCTGGCATTGCATAGACAGGAACTCCTTTAGCGCCCATGGCTTCGCGACCAAAAAACATAAGGCCCGTGTAATGTCCCATGTGCGCATGCGTTAACATAACACCGTTGAGGGCATATTGGTTGGGCTGAGTTAATGAATACAAATGGTACAGTTGTTGTGGCATTTGCGGTGTTGCCTCAAACAAATATTGTGCTTTGTTGTTATGTTCCAAAACGCCTAAAGCAGTGGCTGAACGGCGTAATGTAGGATTTTCCCATGCCGGCATACAATGCGGTTGATAACACGCTATTTGAGGATACCCAGCGTCTTGTGCAACGCCAAGGACCACTAACTCTACTTTTGCTTGAGGCTTTGTAGTTTGGTGCTCTAGCACCAATGTATGGCAAGCTGACAGGGTCACTGTAGGTATCACCAATGTAAATAGTCGTATGGCCAATTGGGTTATCGCCATCATTTTGTTTGTGGTACTCATGATATTGTTATTCTTTTTGCTAATGGGCTTGCTTATCAAAGCAGCTCTGGGCTAGGTAACCGTTCCGAGTATGTACTGTGACAAGGTATTAAACAAGACTGACATATCCAACGGTTTTCCAATGTGGTCGTCAAAGCCAATCTGTTTGAATCGTTGCACATCTTCGGGTTGTACATTGGCAGTCAAGGCAATAATTGGGAGATCAGTGTTTGACTGTCGGATCACCATACAGGCTTCGGCACCATCCATCTCAGGCATTTGAATATCCATGAGAATTAGATCTGGCGCATTTGCGGCAAAATAATCAACCGCCTGACGTCCATTTTCCACCACATCCACTTTTGCTCCCGTCATTTCTAGCATAGAGCAGACCACGACTTGATTAATGGCATTATCTTCAGCAACCAGTATCGTCTTACCCTTAAGTGATGGCGCTGTTACAACTTCATTCGGTTGCTGGATTGATAGTTCTTGTTTGGTCGCCAACACGGGTAGTTGAACAGAAAAACAGGTACCAACGCCTTGTTGACTCTGTACCGAAATATCGCCCCCCATCAGTACCACCAGTTCACGCGTGATTGCCATTCCCAACCCAGTACCGCCATATTTTCGCGTGGTGCTTGAATCGGCCTGGGTAAAACGCTCAAACAAGGTGTCTATTTGTCTGTCAGACATGCCAACCCCCGTATCTCTAACGTCAAATATCAGATTGCATTCTTTATCAGACTGGGTGGAGCTCGCCTTAATGGAGACCGAGCCCGTCTCCGTAAACTTTATGGCGTTACTGATAAGATTTAACAACACTTGGCGAATGCGATGTGGATCGCCAGTAAAATGTGACCCGTGAAGTTCCTTATGTTCAAGGATCAACTCAATCTGTTTTTCATTTGCCAAAACCGTCATATCAGAGGTGACCGATTGGAGTAGAAAGATAATGTCAAAATCAACAGACTCAATATCCATCATTTTTGCTTCGATTTTGGAATAGTCCAAAATATCATTAATGATGGTCAATAATGAGCGAGAAGAAAACAAGGCATGATTGGCCAGTTCACGGCATTGTTCATCAGCGCTTTGTCGCTCGATCATTTGCAATGAGCCAATCACACCATTCAGTGGCGTTCTTATTTCGTGACTCATGTTAGCAAGGAATTCGCTTTTTGCGATGCTCGCTGATTCAGCTTTTTGCAACGCCATTTGTAACTCTTTGGTCCGTTGGTCAACAATATCTGACAAATCATTATTCAAACACTGAAGTTTGTGTCTCGCATCTTCTGCATTTTTAGCCTCGCGGTGAAAGTCAGATAGCGTATCATCAAGCTTCTTCGAAAAGATTTGAAGTGCCGGCGCCAATTGCTGTATTTCCCGCACTGGATTGGCAGTCATTACAAAATTCAACTTTTCAAATTCACCGGACTGACTCACTTGATGGAGCTTACTACTCAATTCCGTGAGCGGCCGGCTCAACACGTCCGCGATTGCCGATGAAAATAGCACTAATACTAAAATAAAGAGCAGAATCAGCATGACAGACAAAACCACAAGATTAACGATCTCTTGTTCAAAGACGTTGCGCTTCAATAAGCTGACGACTCGCCACCCCAATGCATCAATGAATACCGATTCAGCGATGTAATATTCTCCATGCATATTGGTGAAATGATAATTCTGAGGCGCCATCAAATGGGCAATGATGGGCTGTTCGGATAGGTCGTCTTGGTATTGATATTGAGTATTCGGGGAAGCATAGATCACGTGATCTCGCTCATCCATAATAATCAACGACTGTGACTTCTCGGGATCTAATGTATCCAAACTGGAAAAATAATTTAGGTTAAGGGATGCTTCATAAATACCCAGGAATTGCTGTTTATGAGAGAAAGGTGCTGATAGCGCAACGATGGGATCACGGCCAAATCCTTTACCTTCAAAAACATTTGAAATAAAGGGTTGGCCAGTTCGCTTTACTTCCGAGAAATACGCTCGGTCAATCACCGTGAATGGCAAACTGTCTGAACTGATTCTGCTTGAGAAGTCAGCTGGGTAACTGGCAACTAAGTGTCCGTTCTTGTCTGCGATTAGCATCGTTAAGATCCCTGGGTTCAATGCCCCCAATGACGCGAGTCTCGCTTCCATCACAGTTTTGTCATCTTGCTGGTTATGCTGAGCAGCCAACAAGCGAACTTGATTTTGAGTATTACTCACATAGCCTTCCACCCTCACAGCTATCTCGTTAGCCCGCGCACTTAATTCATTGGTGACTTTCTCAAGTTTTGTGTTTTCTGTTGCTTTTAACCAGTAAAATCCATTGGGTAAAACCGAGATAGAAATTGAAAAGAAAACCGTTAATGTAATGAACTGACTGAATTTAAAACGACGATATCGGCGTTTTTTTATCACCCCTGAAATGATAAGTGCAATTAAAAACCCGAGCGTAATATTGATAAAACCATTTAAGAAATATTTGAATACAATGGCTATTTTGGTTTGTAGTAAGAAGTCGGTGAAGTAGAAATACTCAATGGCAACAATGGGGACTCCAACGAAAATCCAGTAGAAAACCGTTGAGACAACAACATTTTTATTGTGTTTTATGGCTCGATGAAGGGCGAGCTGTTCTAAAAGGAACGGGATGACAATCCAAAAGTGCTCCCAGTACCATGACGCCACAACAACAGAACTGACAGCCGCAAATAGAGCCACACGGAGACCGAACAACAAGTTAGCCGCACTGGCAATCACATTACCTAGCATCAACTGAGAGCCACTCACCAATAACACGGGAAACAGGTTCACGGCGCCGGAGAGTACAACGCAAAGTGCTGTCCACAACCAAAGGCTAACAGATTGATAGGATTTTTTAGTTATTACCATGGACTGTGACTAGACTCCCGCTCACATCTGTTTTCAACACCTTCATTCCACTCGGCATAGCGCAATTCAGTGGTACACTAAAATGACAGCACTCCTTTGTAGCAGCGAGTTTTTACGCGCTCTACTTTGCCTAAAGGCCAATGCTTTTGTCTATTATGCTTTGGTATAGTGGTCTGCCTTCCCTGTCACGACCTTAGAAACGATAACTCATCATTAAGGTTAGTTCATCTGGTTGTAATTCAAATGCCCTCACTGTCTCACGGTATTTAGCCATAAAGAACCACTTGGATAGTCGAGCTTGAACTGAAAGGTATGGACTGGATACCCTACAATGATAATAGTCGTAGGCGTCCAGATTATCTAGGCCACCACAGGAAGCAACGAATTCATCTTCGGGTCCGCGTGGAATAAAATACGAATAGGCACGCTTTTCATCATAACCAAGCCTAAACACCCAAGACGATAACCCAGTGTAGTCAAAACCAATATCGAGATCGTATCCATAGGCACCAGAATTGGCACCGCCATACTGAAAGCTCTGGGGAATGTTTTTTTGTGGCGTATATTCCATGTTGAGTGTGGTACTAACACGCCAGTCCCCTCCCAAGCTTTGGTTGCGCGAAAACTGAAGGTACCCCTTCCAAAAGTCAGCTCGCATCCCCCGTTTATCACCAATCGCTCCCTCATCAATGGTATTGGGTTGGGTTGTTTTAGCGAGCGCAATATCAATGTCTTCTTGAGTTAAACCGCCCATAAAGCCTTCAAGGGAACGCAGAAGGCTGAGTTCTACACGAGACGCTGCCGGTTGGTCAAACAACCAAGTGTCTTGATAGGACGCATTCACACCGCTGCGAAACGCAAATACGCTTTCTTTCTGGTCGGATAAACGCTGTCCTGTCACGGGATCAAAATTCAACTGACTCAAGGACGAAGAACGACGATTTTCGATGCCAACAAACCACAAGTAATTCCCTTTGTCGAGCCAAAACGGCTGTTGATACCGACTACTGAAAATATCACTGTTACCACTGTACAAGATCACGTTGTTGGCGTTCTGGTTACTACTTAACCCGTCAGGATCAATCTGGTAATCAATGGTGTTAAAATTCAGCTGAATTGAACCGCCTTTATCTCCAAGTGGCATAGTGTACTGTGCTTGCATTGATGAGAAATATTTCATCTGTATTGGATTAAAGCTCATCCCAAAAGACAAACTATCTCCCTGCCCCGTAATATTGTTCATCCGTTTATTCATGGTAAGTCGTTGCTCACCGTAGAGACGGCTCGCATTGGTTTGGGCAGTAACAGCAAAGGTTTCATCGGGCTCTTGAAGGGCAAGAATGAGATCCGTAAGACCAACCCCACTTTTACGCAAGCTTGGTGTAATACGAGTATTTGGCATGAAAGTCATTAGACGCAGACGCTCTAACAATGTTGGTGCATGAATTACCTTGCCCTTTAAATCGTAAATGTATTGATAAAACAAACGTGATTCGTATTTGAAACTAGTATCGCCGGCCAGAAACAGGTCATTCAACTTATCCTCTTCAACGTAGAACTGAACCACACCACCTTTTACATCTTGCTTCGGAATGATACAACGAGAAGTGATAAATCCTTTCTCCACATAGAGTTGCGTAATCTGCTCCGCGATGTTCTTTAGCTCTGCACCGGAAACGCTGCGATTGATGTAGGGCAAGACGATGGCCGTAATCGCCTCGTCGGATATCACAGTATTACCAACAACACGGGCTCCTTTTAGTGCTAACTTAATGCCATCTTGCACATCAGACTTCGCTAAATCTCGTTGTTCAACGGTGAGAGAATCAATTAAGGATTGATTTTTGTCCAATTGCTGTATGTTGTCGTTAAAACTATCTTGTTGGCTTTTTTGTAATTCAGAAATATTGACGGGCGATGCTTGTTGTTGGGCGATAGCCGATGGAGTGATGATAAGTTGCCCAGCGATAGCAACAGAGGCGATGGATGCCAGCACGACGGGCCGAAAGATATGCGTCATATGGTCTGTCCTTAGTTATTCTTATTGGTATGGCTTAGGCCAACTCTATGTGAAACCGTAAAGTCGCAAAATAAACGTACATCAATGGATAATGAGGACCATTATCGTATCTCTCGCTAACCTTTATAGTGGCATAGAAAATACTGAGCTGGCAAGTCAGTAGACACCCGAATAGTTCAGTAAAATTTGTCACTCAGTGTTACAACAAGTGAACATCAGAAAACGCAAGCTAAACAATAAGATAGTGATACCCACACCAGGCATAAAAAAACACCAAGAGGGAGACTCTTGGTGTTGATTCGATCGTCATTACACTGTCATCAATTATTCAGTGGTGCAGCCGAGTGTACCCTCATTAAGAGTATCGATAACGTCAATCATGTCAGTGGAAAAACCCGCTTGACAGATTTCAGCGACAGTCGCTATGGCATAGTATTCTAATACCGCCCCTTCACTACCGCAATCAGTCGGGTTAGCGTCAGCGCTACTATCAAACTCACAGGTCACCATTAGACGAACTGCATTGAGTTCGCTGGCTGCCTGCCCAAAGAAGTTACTCACGTTCGCATTGAGCGTCACGATAACTGCTTGCGTATCCGTCACCGCCATGCCGTAACCTTGCACGTCAATATGATAATCCAACGTCATTTGGTCAAAGAAAGCGCCCGACGCTGATAGTGTGATCTGATCGTCATCACTCGACGTCAAACCAAAGCCAGTGACACCATTATCCACTAATGACTGACCGTTTGGCTCAATATTAATGGGCACTAGGAATAAAGTAGCGAGGTAATCTGAGAATGTCCCCGCTGACTCAATTGCTCCGGCTAATTGTGCGCCCAGCCCAAGACCCGTTTGTGCCGTATCAAGCCCCGTCATCGTCAGTTTTTCTTCAATCGCTTCAACCGAGTCACTCATTACTAATTGCTGTTGCACTAACGCAATCATTGACTCTCCGTCGCGATCCACGCCCGTTAAATCGATAGTTTCTGCGAGTGATGCCAGTTGGTGGCCAATGGCAACCAAAGCCGCTTGATCAACCGGTTCAAACAAACCAGAGGTCATTACCGAACTTACCCAATTCGAAAACGCATCGGGTGACTCTAGGCCACTGCCGTTACTGTTCTCGCTAAGATCCGTCAATATTAGTCGAGACAAAGCCTGTGAATCGGCATTTTCTGCACTCACGCGTTGGATTACGCCTTCTTG
>CAXRGH010000239.1:0-21100 GCA_964230195.1 Alteromonadaceae bacterium | reverse complement strand
ATGCCAGCGGTACGCTTGGTCACAAGGGATTCCAAATCAATGCCATCAATCAAATCGATAGGATCAAGCACGTTACCTTTTGATTTTGACATTTTGTTACCTTGCTCATCGCGAATGAGACCGGTAATGTAAATTTCTTTAAACGGGATCTTGCCAGTGAACTTTTGAGTCATCATGATCATTCGGGCAACCCAGAAGAAAATAATATCAAATCCTGTGACTAACACGGATGAGGGTACAAATGTGTCGAGATCAGGCGTTTTCTCTGGCCATCCCATGGTAGCAAATGGCCATAAAGCAGAGGAAAACCAGGTGTCGAGTACATCGTTATCTTGACGTAAAGCAACAGTATCAGCCAGTTGATGCTTTTCCCTTACTTCTGCTTCCGTGCGTCCGACGAATACATTACCGTTTTCATCGTACCAGGCAGGGATTCGGTGACCCCACCAAAGTTGGCGTGAAATACACCAATCTTGAATATTGTGCATCCATTGATAGTAGGTCTTATTCCAATTCTCAGGGACAAATTTAATCTCACCCGATTCTACCGCTTCAATGGCTGGTTTAGCTAAAGATTCGACTGCCACATACCATTGGTCAGTCAAATACGGTTCTATCACGGCACCAGAACGATCGCCGCGAGGTACTTTGAGTGTATGGTCTTCGATCTTAACTAAATGTCCTTGGGCGTCCAAATCTGCAACAATCTGTTTTCTTGCATCAAAACGATCAAGCCCACGATAGGCTTCTGGTGCGTTTTGATTGATCTTGGCGTCGTCGGTCAGGATGTTGATCATTGGCAAGTCGTGACGCTTACCCATGTCATAATCATTAAAATCATGGGCAGGCGTGATCTTAACGCAACCCGTTCCAAACTCAGGATCTACGTAGTCATCTGCAATAATGGGGATCAAACGGCCAGTCAATGGTAAACGAATATTCTGACCAATAAGATGTTGGTATCTTTCATCTTCTGGGTGAACAGCAACCGCCGTATCACCTAGCATGGTTTCGGGGCGCGTTGTCGCTACGGTTAAGCTGCCCTCGCCATTCTCGAGTGGGTAACGCATGTGCCAGAAAAAGCCTTTTTCCTCTTCGTTGAGCACTTCTAAGTCAGATACCGCGGTGTGTAACACAGGATCCCAGTTAACTAGACGCTGTCCTCGGTAGATTAGCCCCTCTTCATGCAATTTAACAAAAACTTCAGTTACTGCATTTGATAAGTCGTCATCCATGGTGAAAGCTTCTCTTTCCCAATCTGGAGAAGTGCCAAGGCGACGCATTTGTTGGCAAATAGTACCGCCAGAGTGCGCTTTCCACTCCCATACTTTATCAATGAAGGCGTCTCTGCCGAGATCGTGACGAGTGATGTTTTGCGCATTAAGTTGGCGCTCAACCACCATTTGAGTTGCAATACCTGCATGATCGGTGCCGCATTGCCACAAGGTGTTGTTACCTTTCATACGATGATAACGAGTCAAAGCATCCATTATGGTCTGTTGGAAGCCGTGACCCATGTGTAAGCTACCAGTAACATTGGGTGGTGGTAACAATATACAGTAAGGTTCGCCCTCACCAGATGCTTTAAAGTAGCCTTTAGACTCCCAATGAGCGTAGCGTTGTTGTTCAATATCTTTTGGATTAAACGTCTTATCCATGATTACTCTCAATAATACTGGCTGCTGGTTTTGTATCCAACTGAAAACCCGCTTCGCGATATTGTTTATAGCGAGTTCTAGCCAAGGGTTTTAATTCGTCGTCGTTTGGAACAAAATCCGCGATTGAGCGACATCTTGATCCATCGATTGGTAACGTTTCGGTTAGGTTAATTAAGGCTTTGCCTGTCAAGTTGCGAGGCTCTTGCCAGCAAATCTCGACAGGAGTGCCATTGGTAGGTCCCTCTCCCGATAAGTTGTGAGGAACAAACCGGTGTACGGGTAATTGCCACATCAACTCATCAATGCGCTCTGCATGAGACTGGTCTTTGCACAATACAACCACTCGCGCTTTATTTTGATAATGCAGCGCGGAAAGATGACAGGCAATGTCATCAATTGACATTGGGTCGTTACTGTCATCCGATTCTTGTAGAAAAAATGTGACATTCACCATCATTAATCTTCAACAGCTAAACCCGCCTTCGCGAGTAGGAATTGAGTGAGCATAGGCACAGGTCTGCCGGTTGCGCCTTTATTGGCTCCACTGCGCCATGCAGTGCCGGCAATATCAAGATGAGCCCAAGGGTACTTCTTGGTAAAGCGTGACAAGAAACATGCTGCAGTGATAGTTCCCGCAGGACGTCCGCCAAGGTTAGTCATGTCAGCGAATGGACTGTTGAGCTGCTCTTGGTATTCATCCCACAAGGGTAAGCGCCACGCACGGTCGCTACTTTGTTCTGATGCGTGTAGTATGTCGTGAGCCAGTGAGTTTTGATTTGTCATGACGCCGGTAGCGTGCTTACCGAGAGCGACAATGCACGCGCCAGTTAGCGTTGCAACGTCGATAACCAACTCAGGGTCAAATCTCTCTACATAGGTTAATGCATCGCACAGTACCAGTCGGCCTTCTGCGTCGGTGTTGAGTACTTCAACTGTTTGCCCGGACATTGTAGTTAATATATCACCAGGACGATACGCGTTTGAGGAAGGCATGTTTTCACAGCCGGCTAGAATTCCGATGACATTGATGGGTATGTTGAGTTCACTGATGGCGTGCATGGTACCAAGCACAGCTGCTGCGCCGCCCATGTCGTATTTCATTTCATCCATCCCGTCGCCAGGCTTCAGTGAAATACCGCCTGAATCGAAGGTTAGGCCTTTACCAACCAACACAATTGGGGCTTGATCTTTAGGGCCACCGTTGTGTTCCATAATGGTCATAATGGATTCGTTATCGGATCCGCGCCCAACCGCAAGATAACTATTCATGCCGAGTTCGGCCATTGCTGCTTCGTCCACATGAGATACTGACAACGCTTCATATTGTTCACCGAGCGCCTCAGCTTGCTCAAGCAAGTATCGTGGGTTACAGATATTTGGTGGCATATTGGCCACATCTTTTGTTGTGTTGGCACCGTGAGACACGGCCAAACCATGCGCCAAGGCTTTTTCACCGATTGATAATTCTCTGCGCGTTGGCACATTCAAAACCAGCTTCCGAAGCGGTCTACGAAGTTCACCTTTTTTTGTTTTCAACTGGTCAAAACTGTAGAGCGCATCAAGAGAGGCTTCCACTGCTTGTCTGACTTTCCAATAAGTATCTCGCCCTTTAACATGAAGTTCAGGAAGGAAACAGACCGCTTCCATTGAGCCAGTATCGTTGAGTGTGTTAATCGTTTTGGTGATGATTTGTTTGTACTGACGGTCGTTTAATTCTCTTTCTTTACCGCAACCAACAAGTAAAACGCGTTCAACTAATACACCAGGTAGGTGATGCAACAATAAAGTCTGCCCTGCTTTACCTTCGATATCACCACGGCGAAGAAGGTTGCTGATGTAGCCATCACTTATCTCGTCAAGTTTCTCTGCTACGGCACTTAATCGTCTCGGTTCAAATACACCCGCCACGATACAAGCGCTACGTTGTTTTTCTGGACTGCCACTTTTTACACTAAATTCCACGGCTGTTTATCCTTTGTTAATTCATGCTATTATGGTTGCTACACGAAAAAAATAAATCATTTCTGGTGTTTTGATGCAACTTTATCCAGTTAAATTGTATAAACAAACCCAGCTAAACGCAGTGATAGATTGGTTTGTCGTAAATTAAACTTGTCAAACTCATTAGTTTACTTAAAATTTCGTATCATTCCACTAAAAATAGCAGTTATTAATCAATGAAAAGGACGGGTTAGTGCAGATTGTTTCCAGATACCTCGTCGCAGAGACAGTGAAGTCTCAAATTGCGGTGTTTTTTGTTCTAATGACGATCTTCGTGACGCAAAAGTTTGTTCGCGTTCTTGCCGATGCATCAGAAGGCGATATACCGGCTAGTTTGGTTATTGGCTTCCTCGCGCTTAAATTACCCGCCTTGGCCACAATGATTATTCCCCTCAGTTTATTTTTGGGTATTTTGATTTCCCACGGTCGGTTTTATGTGGATAGCGAAATGGCGGTAATGCAGGCGTGCGGTATCAGTGAATGGTACGTCACTCGTGTTATGTTGGTAATGTCTCTTGTGGTGGCCCTTATCGTCAGTGTGTTCACTTTATGGCTATCACCTTGGGCAGCACAGCAAGAATTTGATTTGAAGCACCAATTGGTTGCCGAAAGTGGATTGAGTTCAATTATTCCCGGTAGATTTCAAAAAACCGCCAACGGTAATGGCGTGCTCTTTGTGCAAAATCAAGGTTTAGAGAAAGACCAACTCCGAGGCGTGTTTGTCGCTATGGCATCTGGTGCCAACCAACAAGCGTCTGACATACACCTTGTTTATGCACAGCATGGCAATGTGACCAAAAAGGCAGATGGCTCAGAGCAACTCCAATTGCGTCAAGGATATCAATACACCGGTACTGAAGACCAACTCGATTTTAATATTGTGGAGTTCAAAGGTTATCAGGTATCGATAGCTGAACGAGCCGTTGAAAAACGTGCATTAAAACTTGAAGCTTACACGACACTTGATTTATTGGACGATGACTCCCTTGACGCTTATGCAGAGTTTCAATGGCGTATCGCATTACCGCTTTCCATTCCTTTTCTTGTTTTAATTGCGGTTCCACTCAGTTCGGTTAATCCCCGGCAAGGCCGATTTGGTAAACTATTTCCTGCCTTGTTGTTGTATCTCGGTTACTCTTTACTTTTGATGGCTGGTAAAAAAGCGATAGCCAGCGGACAGTTACCTGCAAGCTTGGGACTCTGGTGGGTCCATGCCTTAATGTTTACCATTGGTGCAGTATTATTATCGGAAGAACGAACGTTTGGCATTAAGTTGCGCGCTCAATTACGAGGACTTCGAGCATGATTAAAATACTTGATGTCTATATAGGACGTGCGCTACTCGCAACAACCGCGATTAGTCTGTTTGTGTTGATTGGCTTGAGTTCACTGATTAAATTTGTTGAACAGTTGCGTTACGTTGGCTCAGGAAATTATGATTTAACCACAGCCGGCGTGTACGTTTTGCTGACCATACCAGCTGATGTGGTACAAATTTTCCCAATGGCAACCATGCTCGGTGGTCTCATTGGGTTAGGGATGCTGGCGAGCAACAGTGAGTTGGTGGTGATGCAAGCGGCTGGCTTGAGTCGCGCCAATATCATAGTTTCAACTATAAAATCTTCCCTCGTGCTCGTTATCTTGTTAATGGTGATGGCCGAATGGGTTGCCCCCGCTTCTTATCAGACTGCAAAGACCTTGCGAGGCGAGGCAATATCAGGCGGTAGCGTCGTCTCGACTCGTTCATCTGTTTGGGCAAAAGACGGGCGAAACTTTATTAATATTGGAAAAATTGAGAATAATACAACGCTAAGTGATGTGACCGTATTTCGTTTCAATGAAAGCTATGACTTAACTGGAATAATTAATGCTAGGTACGCAGATTACCGAAGTAAAAAATGGCAAATGACAGACGCAACAGTGACCACGATAACGAGAGATAGCGTTCGTAAAAGTCATTATGAAACGTACCATTGGCGTTCTTCTGTGACTCCTGAAAAACTTGGCGTGGTGGCAGTTAAGCCCGAATCACTTGCAATACAGGGTATCGCAGAGTACATCAATTATCTTAAATTTAATGAACAGGATGCGAGTCGCTATGAGCTTGCTTTCTGGCGCAAAGTATTACAACCCGTATCTGTTGTGGTGATGTTGCTAACCGCCTTGTCATTCATTTTTGGACCATTGCGAAGTGTCACAATGGGAGCCAGAGTATTAATGGGTATTTTAACCGGCTTTGGATTCTTTATTGCGAATGAAGTGTTTGGCCCTGTTGCTTTGATTTATCAATTACCCCCAATAGCAGGTGCACTGCTACCGAGTTTGTCGTTTGCAGCCTGGGCTGCATACATGCTGAGGCGCTAACCTTGTCATTGGCTCACCCCGAACCCTATTGATTAACTATTAAGACCTTTCCATGTCCGGTGATGGTTTGCTTCTTTAGTCAATTGCAACACTTCTGTTTGGGTTGCAATATCCTGTAAAGCTCGCTTTTTTCTTGGATTAAAAATGATAAAGATCGTGCCAATACCACCCAGAGCAGTCAGCACTCTTAACAGCATGCGAGAATAGGTCAAAGGTTTGTCATTGCAACTATGTAACCGAATACGCCAAGCTCTCATTCCAATGGTTTGGCCACCATGAGTCCAAAACCACAAGAAAAAGCCCAATACCCAAGAGCCAACCCATACTTGAATAATAGTCTGATATACAACCGAGCTTTGTATGACGTCTTTAGTATGTTCAGCACCTTGCATGGACAGTACATTGTTTTCTAACAATAAAATCAACACAAGTGTGATGACAATGCCGGAACTTACCGCGACGGCTAATGCAACTAAGGCGTCGTATATCATGGCTGCGAGGCGTTTGATAAGGGTTGCGCGTGGAAACTGATCTGACGCGGACATGACGCAGACTCCTGAATTCAAATAATTTCGTGATAGTTTATCAGTATACGAACCAGAGTGTAAGTCGATGAAAAAAAGAGCAAACAAACGGCTTGAACTGAAAAGTACTTGCATGGTGCTCACTTGCCGTTATAATGCCCAACGTTGCAAATACTTCTTTGCACCCACGATGCCAGTGTGATGGACTTGGTAGACATGACGGATTCAAAATCCGTTGCCTTCGGGCGTGGCGGTTCGAGTCCGCCCACTGGTACCACTACTCATACCAAACGTATGAGACAAAACCGACGATAGTCGGTTTTTTTGTTTTAAATCTGTCCTATTACTTAACGTTAGTATGACGTGCCGCTGTGATTGTTGATTATTAACTTATGCTCTCTCACTGTTGTCGTCCCATGCATTCTCAGTTTACTGCAATCACTGTGTATTCCTTAATTTGGCGTTCTAACCACTGATTTACCTGTGCTCTTCGGTATATGGAAACAACAAAAGACAACGAAAAACTGCTTTGATGGTTAAGTGGACTTGTATTCATTGTAGTTTGCCGTGATAGTGAAAAAGAATCTAATGTCGATATAATAACAACCATAATGAAACAAACTATTTTCTCTCTTCTGGCCATAATCCTTTCCTTACTTACGTTGCAGTCATGTGGTGACGCTGCCAAGCCAACAGAACCGCTTATAAGCGATCCACAACAGACTTCCAACGCGGTAACTGTCGATGATGCTGAGTTCACCGAGCAGGCTGAAGATCAACAATTACCTCAAAAGAAATTCATACTCGGTGCAGATATTTCAAGTCTTCCAGAGTATGCGGATAACGGTGCAATTTTCATTGATACGGATGGAAACGAAAAGTCACTTCTCACGTTACTAAAGCATCACGGGTTTAATTACATCCGTTTGAGAACGTTTGTAGAACCGACCGCACCTTACGGTTATGCATCGGGTGATGGTGAATATTGTGAGGCTAAAACAGAGGCGTATAACGATACTGAACATATGATTGCATTCGCTCAACAGGTGAAAGCCGCAGGAATGAAGTTACTAGTCGATTTTCACTATAGTGATACGTGGGCCGATCCCAGTAAACAAGTGATTCCTCATGCTTGGAGAAATATCAACACTGTTGATGACTTAGCGCAACAAGTTCAAAGTTACACCAGAGAAACTCTTGAGGCTATGGCTGCTGCAAATGTGCTGCCTGATATGGTGCAGATTGGAAATGAAGTGACGTATGGAATGTTGGTTCATATACCGACAGATCGAACAGATTGTTACGGTAATCACTCCGAGGTCAAGGTATTGCTTAATGGCAGTACTGCTCAGTGGGATCACTTTGCAACGCTCCTCAAAGCTGGGATAGCGGGTGTAAAACAAGTCTCAGAAGATATTAAAATCATGTTGCATATTGAGAATACGGATGACAGAGAAGGACTGACGTATTGGATAGACCAAACATTGGCGAACAACGTCGAGTTTGATGTGCTCGGTTTATCGGCCTACGAAAAATGGCAAGGTCCGGCCAATCGCTGGGCCGACACTTTGAACTTGATTGCCGATAGATACAGTCAGCTTAGCTTTAGCTTTGTTGAGTACAACTCTCAAGCGAGATTGCTGAATGACATCATGTACAACTTACCCAATAATCGAGGTTTAGGCACTTTTATTTGGGAGCCCTTTTTATCAGGCCCCTGGGGGCAGTCTATGTTTAATCAAACTGGAACAGTTTACACTGCAAAACCAGAAGCTTTTGAGATTTTTGATAACATCAAGAAATCCTACGATTGAGCATTTGCATCTTGCTGATACGCGAGTTTAAAAACATATAGCCCGATGATAACGTCAATAACGCCACAAAACTCTGGCCACCATACAGGCGCAGCAGATTGAGCGTGGATACGATGGTGAAGCATGTCGTATACGCCATGAGCGATGAAGCCAATAGACAGCAGCAGTAATTGTTTTGTTTCTCTGGCTTTCATCACAACTGCAACAAACAATAAAAAGAGACTACCGACAATCACTTCCTGTAAGAGGACCTGGAGATTACCGCTCCAGATAGCAAATACCCAATAATACAATGGGAATGTGGCCAATAGGAGCGGGTAGAATCGCGGCTTTTGCTGATATCGTTGTTGATTAAATCGGGTGATAATTAGTAGCCCTAAGCCGATTCCTGATAATAAGGCATAACTGTTCATTTCTTCTCACTTACCTGAGTCATTTGGTATTGAGTACCTTACTCTTGAGTTGAGGTGTTCGCACTTCAAAAAGTGTAAAACTTATTCCCAAGGCACCGCCATTGTCATATCCCACTCTAGTCAATTCACCAGTAAGCGATTGAATATCACATCAAATATTCATCTCCAATAATCGATATTTTTTGTGAGCAATAAATGAGTCGTTTGTCGCAGTAAAAAAGGGAAATTCATACTCTGTACTTAACGCACATACAGACAATTGAGTTGGCGAGAGTACTCTTTGGAAGTGTGTATCTTTGCTGCTCATGGCGTGCCATGTGCGCATGATGCAGATACGTAATTAGTAGCTTCTAGCGCATTAGAGGCACGAATAATGATAAATCGACTTCGGAGAAAAGTATGAAGCCTTTCCAATATAATCGTCTAGTTCAAAGTTTATATGTCAGTCTCATTGGAGCAGTATGTTCCACCCCTGCAATCGCTCAACAGCAAGAAGCCACAAAAGATACTGAGGTGATCTCCGTGATTGGGCGTAGTGCCGTCCCAAGGACGGTCAAAGAATCACCGGTTCCAGTAGATATTGTGACCGCAGAAGAATTTAATGGTGTAGGCAATGCAGGAGATGTAACCGACAATTTAAAGGCTCTCATCCCCTCTTATACAGCGACACCAGCCACCGGTGATGGCAGTGCATTCGTCCGTCCTACCTCATTACGAGGTATGTCACCCGACCAAACCTTAGTATTAATCAATGGTAAGCGCCGTCATCGTTCTGCACTTGTCCAATTTTTTGCGCCTGCAGCAGGTAATGGCTCTCACGCGCCAGACGTTGGTATGTTGCCAAGTATTGCTATTAAAAATGTTGAAGTGCTGCGAGATGGTGCTGCAGCACAGTACGGGTCAGATGCTATAGCCGGTGTGATTAATTTCAATCTTAAAGACGCGGACGAGGGAGGAGAATTTGTTGTCAATTATGGTCAGCACTTTGAGGGTGAACAGGGAGTCAAAATTGGCGTAAACAAGGGGTTTAAATTGCTTGAAAACGGCTTTGTTAATGTGAGTGCGGAGCACTCTGATTACGAGGCATTGTCTCGTGGGATACAGCGCCCTGATGCACAATCATTGATCGACAATAAAGTGGAAGGGGTTGGCGCAGACAGTCCATTTGATGATGCCCCCTTGGTTCAGACATGGGGTCGACCTGAAATGAGTGGTACAAGACTCTTTATCAATTCAGGTTATGAGTTTAGCAATACAAGCCAATTATATGCACACGCCAATTACGCTAATACAGAAGGGCGGTATCGCTTTTTCTATCGTAACCCCTCGCATGGTACACTGAGCCAGTTGAAAGGTGACGCAAACTACGATGCCAATAATGAGGCCAGCGTGTTCAAAACAGGCTACACACCGTATTTAGATGGTGCTCAAAAAGACAGTAGCTTTGTGATTGGTGTCAAAGGCGAAATAGGCACGGATACTATTTACGATGTCAGTATTGGCACTGGTCGCAATCAGTTGTCTTATGATTTATTTAATACAACGAATCCAGCGCTAGGTTTGAAATCAAATGGCGAGCCCGCACAACGTGATTTTGATGTGGGTGGTTTCGAGCAGAGTGAAATTAATATCAACGTGGATCTTTCTACGCAACTGTCTGACACACTCAACTTCGCCTATGGCGCAGAGTGGCGAGACGAAACTTACACAGTCAATAAGGGGGAGCCTAACTCTTATTCTGGTACTGGCTCTAACGGACTACCCGGCATTAAAGATGTCGATGCGGGAGAGCATTCAAGGGATAATGTTGGTATCTACACTGAACTGGAGCATGACCTTTCTGATGATTTGTTGATTCAATATGCGCTTCGTTATGAAGATTTTTCTGATTTTGGTGACACTGTTAATGGAAAAGTTGCAACCCGATATTTGCTCTCTGACGATACGACACTGAGAGGTAGTTTATCCACTGGTTTTCATGCACCTACGCCAGGCCAAGCTAATGTAAGAACGACAACCACTACATTTGGCAGTAACGGACAACAACAAGATACTGTCTTGTTACCTTCTACTAACCCGTTGTCACGAGCCTATGGCGGTCAATTATTAAAAGAAGAAGAGTCGACTTCAATGACATTAGGTTTCAGTACTGAGTTGCTTGATGATACCAATTTGACGCTTGATTGGTATAACACTGAAGTAGACGATCGTATTTATCGGACTCAGAAAATTGATGTGAGTACTAATCCAATAGCCATCAACCAAGGGGTTAAGACATTATCATTTTATACTAACGCATTGGATGTTGAGCATAGTGGGGTCGATATCGTGTTAACGTCAAAAATTGCTGACGTAAATCTCACCTTTGCGTATAACTACAATCAGATTGATGTGGTTAATCAATCGACAATCCTTACCGACAGCAAAGATGCGGCAGGTAACCGTATTGCTGTAAAGCCTGTGTCGGATAGTCTAGTAGAGGACATTGAAAATAATTATCCAGAAAATAGGTTTGTGCTCTCGGCTCGCTCCATAATTACTGACAACTTGTCATGGTCAGCTCGCGCGACTTACTATGGCGAACATTATGACGAGCGGGGCACTATTTCAGGTGAAATGATTGTGGATTCTAACGGAAATTCTGTTGTAAAAGATGGTACGCAAAGTGCGCTAATTGATCCCACTGTGTACGTTGATGTGGAATTTGTTTACTCAATAACGGATTCACTGCATTTACATTTTGGCGGTAGCAATATCTTTGATGAGTACGTCAACACTATTGATGCCCCGTATGCAAATCGAATGAATGTAGGTTTACCGTACCCGAGAAGAAGTCCTGCGAATTATGAAGGAGGTTCATGGTACTTGAAGGCGAGATACGTCTTCTAATTGCTTATTCATTACCAGCCCCAAATGGCTAAGGGTCATTAGGGGCTTTCTCTTAACTCACTAGACTAACGATTAGCTTAATTAATCCGAATATCAAACTGAAAAGAACGGCGAGTAATGTGATATTGACGCCGTATTTAAGCAAATTATAAAGGGGCTTGTTGGTTTGTTTTAACGCTTTAGAGCGAGCAAGTATTGGAGATACACCGCTAAAAATGCGATTAAATAAGCCTTTTTTGTCCTCGTTTGTATTTGGTACAACGGTGACTTTTAGAAACGGTTTGTAGACGATAGCATTGAATACCCTTCCTACAATAGATGATGGGCGCTCTACATCGCACATCATGATGAGTCTCGGAGTATCTGTGTTGTTCTTTGCGAAATGCAAGAACGTCTCATCAAACATAAATGCCTTACCATCTCGCCAACTTCTTTTATTACCATCAATCGAAATAAACGCATCATCATGATTGGGAGTTGACAGTCCAAGGTGATAGCGTAAAGACGAGGCAAACGGGTCAAGGTGACGTGTTAATTGTGAACCAGGTGGCAGCAATGAGAACATTGCTCCGTTAACGGATGGACACTGCCTCAATAACGCGACCGTTTTCGGACATTGGTTCAATGCCGATTGGTGTTCGTAATTGCCATACCACTTCAGATAAAATTTTCGCCAACCATATTTATAGAAGGTTTTGAATCCCACATCATAATAGGAGGTGGAGTCTTTGTTGACGATTGAATCTAGTTGATCGGACTGCATTAACGCGGTCGCTTCTTCTGCAATGATTTCCCAGTTGTCTTCTAGTACCTTTAATTCAGGATAATCATCCATATCGACGATTGACTTACGGCCTCTTTTTTCAGTATTCAAATACAAAAACACATTGAGAGGCGCAAAAATTGGCCAGCCTTTTCGCATATATTCTGAAATGCTTAAAAAGCGTTCTTGCCCACGAAATTTATACACGTATACAAGCGAGAGAATACAGTACGTGACTATAAGAGTATTAATTGTATAAAACATCATTCCGCCGTTATGACTATGGGAGTTTTGAGGGGCGTATTTTGCATGAAAATTACGCTGGTAGCAAATCACCAAGGACGAATTGATGATGAGGACTGACAATTATTATCATTTTTTTTCGAAAGGTTTCACGCGGTGCGTTAATGTGTCATGTGTTGTGATGTGCTACAAAAAGTCAAATTTTTCAGAGGAACATCAACTTGAATGTGTGACGATTTTTATCGACCAGTGGATTTAAAACGATTCAACACAATACTTTTGTCGCATAGAACGACCTCCTTAACGCAAATTTAACAAACTGACTGGAGATTTAAAAAAACTGCTGTAAATTAAATATGTTGTAAAACTGACTCCCACAAAAATGAGTCGCTTAACGTCATCACGAGAATCAGACATGCTGTTGAACAGAAAACGAAAAACAAACACACTGCATTTTTATCAAACCTTAACGGCAGTTCTGCTAATTGGCCTGTGGGGATGCAATGCAAAGCACTCAGAAGTAAACACTAATGCTAGTAATGATGTTACCGCAGCGGGTGAAGCGTATTTAGCGGACAAGGGAGTGGATAGCAGTTTGTGGTTACCGGTCAATAGTGTTGTTAAAAGAGATCCGAACGTCGAGAGGCAAGTCGCCAAGCTTATGGCTGACATGACACTAGCGCAGAAAGTCGCTCAAATGATACAGCCTGAAATTCGCGATATTACACCGGAGGATATGCGCAAATACGGATTTGGTTCTTTTCTCAATGGCGGCGGCGCCTTTCCAAATAATAACAAACATTCAACACCTGAAGATTGGATTGCGTTAGCTGAAGCAATGTATCAGGCATCGATTGATGATTCGATGGATGGTTCAACCATTCCGACGATGTGGGGCACTGATGCTGTCCATGGACACAATAACGTGATTGGTGCCACATTGTTTCCTCACAATATCGGTTTGGGTGCTGCGAATAATCCTGCCTTGATTACTGAAATTGCCAGAGTAACAGCAACTGAGGTCATGGTAACGGGTATTGATTGGGTATTTGCGCCGACGGTGGCTACTGTTCGGGATGACCGTTGGGGAAGAACTTACGAAGGATATTCGGAAGATCCTGATATTGTTAAAGCATACGCGAGTGCCATCGTTGAAGGTTTACAGGGCACGCCGGGGGATGATTTTCTTGGTGATAACCGCGTTATCAGCACCGTAAAACATTTTGTGGGTGACGGCGGTACACAAGAAGGCGATGACCAAGGCAATAACGTGTCGAGCGAGTCCGATCTTTATAATATTCATGCTCAGGGTTATGTGTCGGGTTTAGCCGCAGGCTCTCAATCGGTAATGGCTTCATTCAATAGCTGGAAAGGTGACAAGATCCACGGTAATAAGTACTTACTAACTGACGTGCTAAAAAGACGAATGGGCTTTGATGGTTTTGTGGTTGGTGATTGGAATGGACATGGCCAAGTGGTTAATTGCAGCAATGAGAGTTGCCCGCAAGCCATCAATGCAGGCCTCGATATTTTTATGGTGCCCACTGATGCATGGGAACCTTTGTACTTTAATACCATTGAACAGGTTAAAAAAGGAATTATCCCAATGGCACGAATCGATGATGCGGTAAAACGTATTTTACGTGTCAAAGTTCGAGCTGGCCTTTTTGAAAAACCGAGCCCGAAAAATAGACCATTTTCGGGAAGAACCGAATTGATCGGTCATTCGGAGCATAGAGAGGTTGCAAAGCGAGCTGTTAGAGAATCTCTTGTCTTGCTCAAAAATAATGACGATATTTTACCGTTAAGTCGAAATCAACGTATCCTTGTGACAGGAGATGCTGCCGACAATATTGGAAAGCAGTCTGGTGGCTGGACTATCACTTGGCAGGGAACTAACAATGTGAACAGCGAATTTCCTGGCGGAACGTCTATTTTTGACGGTATTCGCAGTAAAGTGGGTACCACTAATGTTGAGCTCTCAGTTGATGGCAGTTATCAAGAAAAACCGGATGTTGCCATTGTCGTATTTGGGGAGGAACCATACGCTGAAGGGCAAGGTGATATTGCGCATATCGATTACCAAGGCGTTAATGGGAAAGATGAGCAGCTACTAAAATCGCTGCAGGCGCAGGGAATTCCTGTGGTTTCAGTCTTTATCACGGGTCGTCCATTGTGGGTCAACCCTGAGATAAATGCTAGTAATGCTTTTGTGGTGGCATGGTTACCGGGTTCAGAGGGTGATGCCGTTTCAGATCTTTTGTTTAAAGATGACAATGGCAAATCTGTATATGACTTTACGGGGCGATTATCCTTCAGTTGGCCCAAAGACCCAAGCCAGACATTATTGAATCGTGGTGATAAATACTACGATCCGTTATTCGCTTACGGATACGGCCTCGATTATCTACATTCAAGCTCCAATATTCCGATGCTATCTGAGACATTGCAACGTCAAGCTACTGACAGCGATAGCTATCCAATCTATCAAGGTGGTGTCAAAGCACCGTATGAGATGAGTTTGTTTTCGGGGCAGAAAAGAGTCAGTGTAAAAGCGAGTAGCTTGTCCTTGGCTGGGTTATCGTTCCGCACTATCGACCGGTTTGTTCAAGAAGACGGATTCAGAATTGATACTCAAGAAGGCGAATGGAGTGGTGTCCGTTTCCTGTTGTCAAACTCTGAACATCCATCCATCTTAGCTCTCAATAGCCAATATCAACTAAAAATGGATGTACGTTTGTTGAATGCATCAGCACAAGCTATTCGTATGAATCTAGGGTGTGACCAAGCGGGGGCAAATTGTCTACAGAGCTTAGATTTGAAAACACAACTCAAGGATGACAAAGAGTGGCAAACACTGGCAGTTGATATGGGATGTATTGACTTTGCGCGCTTCCGTCAACAGCCGATAGCAATTGAGCTCGCGTCTGAGTCAAAGGTCAGCGCAATGTTCCACAATATTCGACTGGAGAAAAGCGAGACTGACTCATCATCTGCAGATTGTAACGGATGATGAATGAGACAAGCGGCTGCGAGTGAAGAGCGGCTGCTTGTCTGTATAAACTAAAGGTCACGAGTTTGAGGATACCGATGCCTTTGAGATTTCTTTGCCATCGGTCATGACTGCACTCACAATGACATCACCGGTAACATTGGTTGCTGTTCTGGCCATATCCACGAGGCGGTCAACGGCGGCGACTAAAGCAATTCCTTCCAATGGTAGACCAACGCTGTTCAACGTGATAGTTAGGAATACCAACGCGGCCCCGGGAACTCCTGCAGCACCAACACTCGCTATCACAGCAGTCGCCGAAATTAACACATAATCGGATGCTGTCAGAGGTATTCCCCACCAATGGGCGATCGCGATGGCGCTGATGGCTGGATACAGTCCACCACAGGCATCCATATTCATGGAACTACCGAGTGTTGTTGCGAGCCTCGCTTGCTCTGGGTTTGCACCAATTTTGTCGATGGCTGTTTTTTGCGTTAACGGCAGACAGGCAAATGAAGAGCAAGTCGCAGCCGCAGATAACTGTAGTGGAACCAGGTGTTTAAAAACGGTTTTGACAGTGAAGGGGGATAGAAACGCAATTAAGCTGGAATAGATAATCCCAACTTGCAATGCGCAGGCCAGATAAACCGCTCCGATGAACATACCGAGTGGCATCAAAACCGTTAGTCCCAATTTTGCAATGGCAGGTGTTAATACGCCAACAACTCCAACGGGGGTAAATTTAATGACCCATGACACTAGCATGTGGACTACTTGGTTTGCTTCACGCAGTCCTTTCTTTAAGCTAGGCGCATTGGTTTGATTTAATGCAATTCCTATAGTGAGTGCAATAATGATGAGTGAAATAACCTGCCCTTTTAACATGGGGGTGATGATATTGCTGGGAATAAAGTTGGCAAGCGTGACCAAAAAAGGGGGTATCTCTCGGGTGCTTGTGTACTGTGTGGGGAGTGAGACTTGTAATTCCCCCCAAGGCATGAAATGACCCACCGTCAGTCCAATAAGGCTTGCACAAAATGCAGTGAGCAAAAAGAGTGAGATGATGCGCACAAGGCTACCTTTCAAATCCGCGATGTCACTCAAGGTGGTTGGAATGCTAATTAATATAATGGGGACTACCATGAATTTAATGGCATTCAGATACCAACTGCCAAGTACGCTGACATAGGGGCTGACAGATGGGAGCAACAGGCCTAAAGTAATGGAGAGGGCAAACGCTAGTAGCAGTTGCTGAGTAAATGAAAAACGAGACACACAAGCCTCCTTTATAAAGTTAAGTTATTAATTGGCTATCCTGTCCTTAGATTTTTTCATATAACACAATGCTGTTCAATGAAACTGCCTGGAATCATCTAGAGAAAAATTGACATCCTTGTACACGATTCAGCACAGAATTGACGAGCCACTACACGATTGAGATAGAAAACCTACGGAAAAATAAAGTGTTACTGTTTTTTGTCTTGATCATTAGTAACAACTACCACTATATTTTGTCTTAAGATTTTAAATATGTTGATTTCAGTACAATGAGATCCACATCGGTGTAATAAGAAGGAAACCCTATGTCTCAGCAAGGCTCTGGTGGCAATGTTCTAGCCGCCTTATGTAATGTTTTTCTCCCCGGACTTGGCCAACTTGTCCAAGGGCGAATCATGTCTGCGATTTTATTTTTTATTGTGATTGTCACTCTTTATGCGCTTTGGGTAACAGCGCCTGTTGCCGTTATCTTGCAGATTTGGGCGATTATTGACGCCGCAAAATTTAAAGGCAATAGATGATGAATATCGGTAACGCATCGCGCGCGGTTTTACTATTTCTGAGCGTTTTTCTCACCGCTTGTCAATCCGCGTATTACAGTGCTTGGGAGACGTTTGGGGTGGAAAAGCGCGATATCTTGGTGGACAGAGTAGAATCAGCGAAAGATGCTCAGGAAGATGCCCAAGAACAGTTTAGTTCTGCCCTTGAGGAATTGTCAGCTTTGATTGCGTTTGATGGCGGCGAACTTGAAAAAGTGTACAAAGGTTTGAAATCAGAGTACGAATCCAGCGTGTCGTCTGCAGAACGTGTTTCTGCCCGCATCGATAAAGTTCAGGATGTTGCTGAAGCTTTATTCGATGAATGGCAAACTGAACTCTCTTTGTATAAAAGTGAAAATCTGAGAAGAGATAGTCAACGAAAGTTAAAAGAAACGCAACGGCAGTACCGGCAATTACTCACTGCAATGCGTGCATCTGAATCGAAAATGCAACCCATTCTTGATGCGATGCAAGACAATATGCTGTACCTAAAGCATAACTTAAATGCAAATGCGATAGGGGCGTTGAAGGGAGAGTTAACCAATATTCAACGTGATGTCACCATATTGATTAAAGATATGAACGCTTCTATTGCAGCGTCTGATGCGTTTATTGAAAAAATGAAATCTTAGAGGCCAGAAAAATGAATGAGTTATCACTACTGTATTTTGATATTGACGGCGGGCGTGCGGAGCCCATTCGCTTGGCACTACACTTCGGTCAGATTGAATTTGATGATGTACGATTTCCTATGAAGTCATTCCCCGAAGTAAAAGCCACAACGCCATTTGGTCAGGTTCCGACGCTTACTGTGAATGGTCAAGTGATTACGCAAACCAACGCCATTTTGCGATTTGTTGGACAGCAAGTTGGATTGTACCCTGACGACCTCATGGAGGCCTTACTCGTTGATGAAGTGTTGGATGTTGCGGAAGATATGATCGATAAGATGGTAGCAACGTTTGGCATGAAAGGTGAGGAATTGGAAGCGGCTCGTGCTAGCTTGCTTGAGGGACCCTATAGCCGATATTTGGAATGGATGTCAGATCGCTTGGTGGCGCAAGGTGAAGGCTTCTTTGCCGGCACAGAATTGAGTATTGCGGATTTAAAAACTTGGGTTTGGCTTAAAACGCTGATGTCAGGCATGTTCGATCATATTCCCGAACAATGGCTGGCTCAGCATTATCCATTGTTGGCCGAGTATACAACCGTTATTGCTCAACATCCATGCATTGCCAGTTACTATGATAGGGGTTCATGAACCGAGTAAACTGCCAGGAAGGTCTAATAAAGTAATCGAGAGTATCGATTGATAGGTTGCGAGACAATTGTTTACATCGGTTTTATTTGTCATACTGCGTCGCCTATTTTCGCGACCTAACATTTTTATCTTATGAAATTTAATCATCCTTCTTTATTGCTGACTTTAGTCGTCAGTTTTTTCACACTTAATACGAATGCTCAAGAACTAGCGACAGATCCTGAGACATTTGCCGATAGTTATAGTCGTATGGTGGTCAGTTTGGGTTCTGTTAGTATGGATAGCAGCGTTAAAAACGAAGGCATATCCGACTCAGCTTTTGGATTGAAGCTTGGCTGGGAAATTAAGGAGCAGGATTTTATCTACGGTTTTGGGATCCACTCTTACATGTATGATGATGCGCACTCTTTCAGTCAGCAAGTTGAGTCAACTTGGGGAAGCCGCTCAACGGAAGAGTCAGATGCTAGTGGCCTTGCATTATTTGGTGAGTTGGGAATGTCAGTAGCACGCGCTAACAATTTGGACTTTCAGGTGTTAGCGGGTATTGAATTGATGTTGGTTTCTGACCGCAGTATTGCATATTGCTCCGACTGCTACTCCCAAGATATTGATGTGAATTCTGGCTTGTATGTGTTACCACGTGTTGCACTGCACGCGAACGAATCATTTACCTTGGGTGTTCAGTATCAACATTTCTTTGGCGGTGATCTTCAGTCGATACCGTCTGCGTGGATTCAGTTTAGTTTCTGAGCTTAGAGCAACAAAATCCTTAAAAATAAAAAGGGAGATCGAGTGTTAATCACAGCGGTCTCCCTTTTTTTGAGTGCTATGCCAATAGCCGATTACTGTTTAGAGGCAACCCACTGATTGACGTAGTTTTCAAGTACGTTGAGTGGAACCGGGCCGTTCTTCAATACGACATCGTGGAATTCACGAATATCAAACTTGCCACCTAGCGTTTGCTTGGCGTTCTCTCGTAGGTCGAGTATTTTCAACATGCCAATTTTGTAGGCGGTAGCTTGAGAGGGCATTACAATATGTCGCTCTACCATTTTTACAGCGTCAGAAGTCGCGTTCGGCGTATTGTTGACGTAGTAGTCAATACCCTCTTGACGAGTCCATTGCATTGCGTGAATACCTGTATCAACCACAAGTCTGCACGCTCGCCATAATTCCATGGCAAGGCGACCGAAGTCTGAATAGGGATCTTCATAGAGTCCCATCTCTTTCGGAACTAACTCAGAATACAAGCCCCAGCCTTCAATATAGGCAGTGTAACCACCAAATTTTCGGAATTTCGGCATATCTTCGAGTTCTTGTGCAATTGCAATTTGCATGTGATGTCCTGGAACACCTTCATGGTACGCGAGTGCTTCCATTTGATAGGTTGGCATTGCTGACATATCGTAAAGATTGGCGTAATAAATACCGGGTCTTGAACCGTCTGGTGCAGGTTGTTGATAAAATGCTTTGCCGGCAGCTTTTTCACGGAATGATTCCACGCGTTTCACTTTCAAATCGGCTTTGGGTTTCACAATGAACAACTCGTCAAGGCGTGACTTCATGTTGTCGATCATTGCCACTGCATCATCCAGGTATTTCTGCTTACCCTCGTCCGTTTCGGGTAAGTAGAATTGTTTGTCTGATTTCATGAATGCCATGAAAGCCTGAAGATCACCTTTAAAACCGACTTTCTCTTTTATTTCGCGCATTTCATTATGAATGCGTGCAACTTCACTCAAGCCAATCTCATGGATCTCCTTTGCAGTTAACTCTGTGGTGGTGGTTCGTTTCAACGCATTGTTAAAATACGCCTCACCGTTGGGGAACTTCCATACACCGTCACGATTGTCTGCCTTCTGTTCTAAATCTTCAAGATAGCTAATCAAACCGTCATAACCCGGTTTGACAGAGATGTTTAATGCGTTAATTGCATCTTTCATTAATTGATCTTTCACATCTTGCGCGAGATCGATGGCTTTTACTTTACGGCTAAAATCTGCAAGTAGCGTTGAATCTTTACCTGCAGAGAAGGGGGCTCCCTTAAGAATGTTCTTGCTACTCTCAATTACATGCGGAAAAACAAACTTTGGCGCGATGATGCCTTTTTCGGCACGTGCCTCTAGGTCCTCTTGTAGCTGGGCTAACAACCCTTTTACACCGTTAAGGCGACTGATATAGGCGCGTGCTTCGGCCTCGTTAGTGATTTGATGCTGGTTAATCAAAAATGAAGGGATCATCGAGTGAGTACCAAACATTTGATTTACTGGATAACCGTAATGACGCCATTTAAAGTCGTCGATTTGAGCTTGTAGCCGTTGCTCTAGTAAGTCATAACTCACTTTAGTATTTGCATCT
>CAXRGH010000238.1:0-3302 GCA_964230195.1 Alteromonadaceae bacterium | reverse complement strand
ATCAAAAAAATAGCTGATGTACATTTTATTGGTATTCGTTCTCGCACAAACTTAAATGAAAACGTATTAAGTCATGCTAAAAAATTAGTTGCTATTGGTTGTTTTTGTATTGGTACCAATCAAGTTGATCTTGAGGCCACTCGCCGTCGCGGTATTCCTGTTTTTAACGCTCCTTTTTCGAACACGCGTTCTGTTGCTGAGTTGGTACTTGGTGAAATTTTGTTATTACTACGTGGTATTCCAGACAAAAACGCTAAAGCTCATCGAGGTGAATGGCTGAAAAGCGCCGCAGGATCGTATGAAGCCCGAGGAAAAACACTCGGTATCGTGGGGTATGGTCACATTGGTACACAGTTAGGTATCATGGCTGAGCACATGGGAATGCGCGTTAAGTTTTATGACATTGAAGATAAACTTGCTTTAGGCAACGCAACACAAGTCAGTTCAATGACTGAGTTATTAAAGATATCGGATGTTGTCAGTTTACACGTACCAGAAACACCTCAGACCGAGAACATGATTGGCACACCAGAATTTGAAGTTATGAAGCCTGGGGCAATTTTCATCAACGCGGCTCGTGGTACCGTTGTGGATATTGATGCGTTGTGCGAAGCGCTATCAAGCAAAAAAGTGGCAGGTGCTGCCATTGATGTATTCCCTGTTGAGCCAAAATCAAACACTGAAGAGTTTATCTCTCCCCTCAGAGCCTTTGATAATGTCATTCTGACACCTCACGTTGGCGGTAGTACACAAGAAGCTCAGGAAAACATTGGGTCAGAAGTCGCAAGCAAGCTCGTGAAGTACAGTGATAATGGTTCAACCTTGTCAGCAGTAAACTTCCCAGAAGTCTCATTGCCTGAGCACACTGGCCGTTCACGTTTACTTCATATCCATGAAAATATTCCTGGCGTATTAACACAAATCAACCAAGCCTTTGCCGAATGTAATATCAATATTGCAGCGCAATATTTACAAACCAATGAAGCCATCGGTTATGTGGTTATTGATGTTGATTCAGAGGATGCTGAGACTGCATTGTCTCAGTTGAAGCAAGTTAACGGTACCATCAAGACACGAATCCTTCATTAAGATGGGAAAGAGCGAATACCAGTGTGTGCTGGGTTTTGATTTTGGTATGAAAAGTATCGGTGTTGCAGTTGCTCAGTCAGTTACTGGCACTGCGGCCCCTCTTGATGCCATCTCAGCTCAAAATGGTATTCCCAATTGGGAACATCTGGATTCCCTTTACAGCGAATGGGAGCCTGATGCTATCGTTGTTGGTGCGCCTCTCAACATGGACGGCACACCTCAACATACTACCTTTGCTGCCAGAAAATTTGCCAACCGTTTACAGCAAAGATTCAAACATCAAGTTCACACTCATGATGAAAGGTTAACAACGGTTGAAGCAAAGCAACGATTGTTCGAGCTTGGTGGCTTTAAAAAGTTAGAAAAAGGAAAGATTGACAGTGTTTCTGCTTGCCTCATCATTGAGCATTGGCTGGAACAACAGTAATTCATTCTTTATTCTTCTAGGCCCAAATTCAACCAGCTTGGTTCGTTCGCCTTACTCGTTAATTTGCCACTCTGAGTTTTCAGGTATAATTTTGCATCGCGTTTGCTTTGAGAGTGATCAATAAAGGTGGGTTCGTCAATCACATCGCGTTTAAATAATTCCTTGAGGCCTCCATCAAAGGTAAGGCATTCAACGTCATCCTCCTTTTCCATCACTTTCTGGAGTTCTTCAAATTTACATTGACTGATCAATTCCTTTATCAAGGGAGAATTAATTAACATTTCAAAAATGAGTGCTGGCTTATTTTCTTGTTTTGTAGGCACTAATCTTTGCACTAAAAGCATTCGCAGCGCCTCACTAAGTTGCGATAATGTCTGACTCGATTCTTGTGCCGATTTCATACTGATGATGTTTTTAATGACTGTTAATGCACTGTTTCCGTGAATACCCGCTACCACTAAATGACCCGAGTTAGCCATCTGTAACACATGATTTAAGGTCTCTCCGTCTCGGATATCACTCACTACCACAACATCAGGACTATGAGACCAAGCGCTTCTTAATCCCTCATCAAATGAGCTAACGTCAGAGCCAATTTCACGTTGGATAAGCAAAGTTCCGCCTTTTTTGTGTTGAAATTTAATAGGATCTTCTAGGGATAAAATGAAACCGTCCATTTTACTGCGTCGATAATCCACCACCGACGCCAACGTAGCTGCCCGACCTGAATGTTGAGGACCTGCAATTAAGACCAGTCCTGATACTTGTTTGAATTGCTGCTTAGCCTCTAACGGCACTGCTAGCTGAGAAAGCTTTGGAATTTCTCGGTTAATATGACGCAGCCGAATAGCAATTGCCTGTTGTTGCCAAAATACATCACAGCTGTATCGACCATATTGAGGAAACGTAACGGTCACAGATTGATTTTGATAATTAAAAAAATCTTCTTGTTGTTTTTCGTTGAGTAGCACTTGCACCAGTTGCTGACAGTCTTGTTTTGTGAGTATTGGTTCATCTGAAATAAACCCTTCGGTGCACTTAAAGTAAGCTGGAAAACCAGGCACTAAAATGACATCGGCAACATTGAGTTGCGCCATCTTCTCGAAATAGTTTGCAAAAATCATGGGGAGCTCCAAAGTGAATGTTGAGAGCTCCCAGCTCGGCATCGATAAATGATGTCAGTAACACATTCCAACAACCTGGTAGTTAATGGTCTGTGTACTTCTGTTTTTTAGGGATGTTAAAGTGTTTGTACAATTTCGGATGCATGTACCGCATTGATTCGAACCAAATGCTGCTGAGACTGTTCCATCGTTTGCATTCCAACGCTCGCCCCCATTTGCATCACAGAATACATCTGTGGGATCTTATCTTCGCGAATGAGGTTGCGGATCGCAGGCGTACCGATCATCAATTCAAAGCTCGCAATCCGTCCACCGCCTATTTTTTTCATAAGGGTTTGGGAAACAACGGCACGAATAGACTCTGACAGCATAGAACGTATCATAGGCTTTTCTCCTGCCGGAAAAACATCAATGAGACGATCAATGGTTTTTGGCGCGGAACTGGTATGTAAGGTAGCGAGCACTAGATGGCCAGTTTCAGCCGCGGTAATTGCTAATCGTATCGTATCCAAATCACGTAATTCACCAACCAAAATCACATCAGGATCTTCACGCAATGCTGCTTTAAGTGCATTGTTGTAGCTTTTTGTATGCTTATTTAGCTCTCGCTGATTGATTAAACATTGTTTAGTTTCATGTACAAATTCAATGGGATCTTCAAT
>CAXRGH010000237.1:0-20274 GCA_964230195.1 Alteromonadaceae bacterium | reverse complement strand
CCTGAATCCGTGTCAGGTGATGTTGGATCTGTGCCGTTTAAAAACTCAGCCAAGTTCGTATGACCATCTTCGTCAAGATCATCTTCACTATCATTGACCGTCATCTCTAAACCATAGGCCGTTTCCCACTGATCCGGCATACCATCTTGATCAAGATCAGATAATAAACCTTCCATCAATTCAGAGGCTGATGAGACTTGGCCAGCCCCATCAACGGCCTTAATAACGTATTGCATCGTCGTATTCATTGGAAGTGTACGATCAACATAATGGGTGCCGTTAATCACATCGGCATGAATAGGGTTAACAAAGAAATCCTCAGGATTTTGACGTCGAAATACTTGGTAGCCAATAACATCTGACTCGTTATTCCCTTGCCATGATAGTCTCATACCTTCTTCAGTCGAGCTTGCAGTCACCCCAGTTGGTGCATCTGGCGGAAGATCAACGCTCTCATCAACGTAAGTTAGCACTAGCATAGGAGCGGTTTCGCCTGTTTCTAATGATGCAATATCACGGTTAGAGCCGCTGGGATCACGAGTTATCGCAAATTCAGTGATACCCTGTTTTACGGCACTTGTGACATCAAATTCGCCCTGACTGCCACCAGATACATTTCCCGATACC
Source organism: Alteromonadaceae bacterium (assembly GCA_964230195.1). Lineage (GTDB taxonomy): Bacteria > Pseudomonadota > Gammaproteobacteria > Enterobacterales > Alteromonadaceae > CAXRGH01. The sequence continues at coordinate 19,647 of CAXRGH010000237.1, read as the reverse complement.
AATGGTGTCGCTTCGAACGTTGGGCGAGTATTCCAAGTCACAGTATCTGAACGCCAATCACTCCCTTGGATGGCATGAACATTGACGCCTTTAATGGAAGATGACTGAGTTCGTGACAATACCAGCTTGGCATGGATAATGGAGCCTCCTAAGGTACTTAAGTCAAACGTTAATAAACCCACCTGCTCAGGATCTGAGTTTCGTGGATCGTCAGGATCAGGGGTACGCACCTTTATTTTTGAGCTGCTATTATAATTCTCGGTTGGCTGCAACGAATCAACGTAGGTGTCAGACGCCACAACCACCGTCGTCTGCTCATGAATAATGGGTTGCTTCACCGTAAACTGCCAAACTTCTCCGGTCGTGATTACGCCGTTTTCATCCACACTGTCAACACGCCAATAATACGTCTTATTATTTTCTAATGCAGTCGTCGGTTTAACAATATTAATAGGCATTGAGACACCGTCTCCCTGACGAGTAAGGGTTTCTGGTGAGTTTCCTAAATACACGTGATGCGCAACTGCCGTTTTTGATGGTAACCACATCAAATCAAGGTCAGGAACAGCAGAAAGCGATCCATTCATAGGAACTGGTGTTCTCGCAGCCTTTTGATCTTGATACCCTGGTATCCAATATGCTGTCGCACCGAACTCATACGCGCCAATATCAGGTGCCTCACCAAGAAAGTCATCATTAATCCCTGGGACTAACATCGCGGCATCAATCACGTCAGAACCCGCTTTAGGTCTGAAGTCCAAATTATTCGGATCGCGTAATTGTTTATCCGCAGTGTCACCAAAATCGGTGTGCTCAAACTGGTTCCAATTGTGAGAGTTAGGACCTTTCAGTGCCACATAGCCGTTACGATCGGCTGACATTGAACCTAAGTTATTACGAACTTCGGTGGCGAGGTTACGCTCATCTTGATCAACAAAATAATAACAGTCGCTGACGCTACCACTAAACGAGTCAGGCTCAAGGGGCAATTTCATCATGGCATTGTTATTGTCAAAACCGAGAACCCCCGTATTGTGGAACAAACGATGCTCATCGCCTTTTGTTAAGGTTAATCCGGGTGTATTAACACCAACCACATGATGGTCAAGACCACCAATCCCTTCACTACCATCCCAACGCACGGCAGGTTTAAAGGCATTATTTACCCAGATATGATGACGAACTGTACCGTCGCTGCCACCACCTGGACCACAACCACCAGCGGATTGGAAGGCAACACCATCTTGCTTCAGATATCCCCAATGATGGGCATGGCTGTAATTGATATCCACGAACGACGCTTTTGACATTACCTGTGAGCCATTGGTGTGAAAGGTATTTCGTGTTTGCTCGGAATCATGATTCTTGTTCATCATTAAAACCATGCCTGACATTCCAGTAAAATTAAAATGATGGAACAAGTTATTGACGACACGATTATTCGCACTGTTTTTGCCCTGTAAGTCAATCTGGGCATCACTGTAGGCAAATTCATTATCGGCAATCAAAAGATTATCACCCAGAATGTAAGTAGCACCCTCTTCAGATCCCCCTTTGTGGGTCGGCTCACCGTTCTTTATATGGATCGTTGTGTTATGCTCACCAAGCATCCTGCGATACCAGGTGGGATAATAAAATTGATTACTTTTAATGTGTAAATGTTTGGCATCCTGATCACGGTCAGTAAACAAGGTTGTCCCAAAAAACGTTAACCCTTCAATAGTAACGTATTCACTGCCTGAAATATCAAAAGCATAAGACTGTGTTTTTGCGGTAATGATGGAGTCATTTGGATCTTTATTATTAAACGGCCACAACCAAACCTCTTGAGTGTCTTTGTCGTAATACCATTCCCCTGGACGATCCAGTGCCCCCTTTGCTTCCACCAAAAAATAACCGCTGCCCTTGTCATGAGGATTTAATACTGCATCGTGATAGATGGTACTGCTTCCCGTCTCATGCTGAGTGATAGGGCGCGAGAATTGGGTCTCAGAGTGATAGTTGAGAATAATCGAACCGCCAGTGAAATTGAGACTAGTTCCACTCAAGGTTTGTTTGCTCTCGTCATTAATCACATGACCTTGACCCGTAGCATCATCATGGCCAGTTTGAAGCCAAGACGTTGTCATTTTGCCCCAAGTACCGTCTTGATCCCACCAACTGTTATCCACCGGCGTCGTATTGTCAGCTTTCAAACGAATAGGATCCATTGGGTGACCAACCGTCACGTCAGGCCACCGCGCAACGATCGCCATTTTACCGTCTACCCATAACTGCCAAACCGGTTTATTCACGGTTGTCTTAAAAATTGACGAACTTGAATTGAGCCTTGTCCACACCGAACCACCAATGGTGTTAATCGCCTCTGCGCCTGTGATCACAACAGACTCATCTGCATATGCAGTGATTCGGATAGGGTTATTCGCGTCACCTTTCACACCGGACAAGTCAGTGTATTGATAGTATTCACCACCACGTATAAAAATTGTGTCACCGGCTGACGCTTTCTCTAGCGCTTTCTGAATGCTAGCAAACGGCGACTGAAGGGTACCTTCGTTAGTATTTGCGCCATCGGTTGCAACAAACCACTCGCCTGAAAGTGCAATAGGAGATATCGCAATGGCGGCGAAAATGCTGGCCATGCGTCCAAGGTATTTTGTCATAGCATAGTGCTCCGGTGTTTTTTTCTAAAAGTGGGCCACAAAAAAGGGTAACCAAGTTACCCTTTTTACCACATGTCTTCTATTAATAAAAATCTAGTTAACAAAAGATTTACATTAAAATCTTTTCCGTTATGTAACCGGTCGCTTGCGTCGTAAGCTCATTAATAGAATCAATACAAAGGCGCCGTAGGATAGTGAACCACCACCCGAAGCCGGCTCTTGAATACTCGGCACTTCTGGCGTTGTTGGTGTGCCATTATCTCCACCGTTATCTCCACCGTTATCTTCAAATTTTTGAATGGTGGCGGTAATCGACACTGACTGCGACAGATCACCTGATGATACAGTGACATCAAATGTCACCACAGTATCTTCAGCCAACTCAGGTACAGTAAAGGTGGCAACTGCAGCATCAGAACCACTTAACGTAATCTCCTCATTGCCGCTATAAGTCCAGAGGAACGCGAGTTCGCTGTTATCAGAGATCTGAGAATTGCTCGCATCCAATGTCACTGTGGTTCCAGCGGATAAGTTTGATGTTTGCTCTCCATTGACAGTCAAGACAGCGCTAGCCAATAAGGTTGGCTCAGTAGGCGGTTCAACAGGCGGTTCAACAGGCGGTTCAACAGTGCCTTGACCCGCAATCGTGATAGTTTGAGTTTGCGTTAAGTAGCTGTTACCACGCGCCATCACCAGTTCCACGACCACTTCTGAATCAGCACCAACCTCAGGGGCGACAAAGCTAGCATCAAGCCCCGAGATTGTTAAGTTAATTTCAGGACCTGACAATTGACGCCATTCAGCGATTACTGGCATAACGTCACTCACGTTGGCGTTACTCACGTTGAACGTCACCATGTTACCCGCTGACACTTCGCTAATGCTCCCACCAGAAGCGACAACCGCACTCAATTCACCGGTAAGCTCGCTGTTACCAGAAGTTACACTGGCATCATTAGGTTCACTGAACGCAATGTACTCATCGAGGTTACTCACACCATCGGCATCGTTATCGAGAGATGCATCATCAACAGTGGGATCTAACCCATAGAATTGCTCCCATCGGTCACTCATACCGTCACCGTCACTGTCACTAAGACGAACATTGATGACCTCAGTGTCAGGAGATTCTATACCTTCGCTATTAACAGCACGTACAACGTACTCATAACTCTGTCCCGCGTTAAGACTTGTATCAATGTATTGGGTTGACGTTAGGACACTTGGGTTGAGTGGGAACTGGTAACTATCTTCATGGTGGTCACGGCGGTATATGTTGTAACCTACCGTGCTATTTGAAGGACTTGCCGTCCAGTCAAATGTTAGACTGTGCCCATTTTCAGTATAACTTAAGTCGCTTACCGCTTGCGGTACTGTTGACGTCGTTAATTCCTCATAAACAACCACCAACTCAGGCGCTAAATCTTGACTCGAATTCTTTTCTGCCTCGATCGCTTCTATCAACTTTCGACTGCCACAACTTTTTGACGGATGTGACTTGAGAGCAACAGACAAGGTTTGTTGTCCTGACTCGATGCCTTCCGTGATGGTGAAATCCCCCCAACTTCCCTCGTAGATTTTCTCAACAAAGGCCAGTTCACGGTCGCCTTCTTCTGGAATTAACCCCTTAGATTCCGCAGTTTCATAGGTCAATTGGTTGTCTTGCCAATCATTACCAACCACATAAGCACCAGTATCATGAGTGGTACCATTACCATCGCTCCGTTTAACACGCAGTGTGGCTTGGGTAATATTTCCTGGGATCTCACTTAGGTCAAACTTAATATAGATTAAACGATTAGGTGAAGAACTCGTAATATCGGGCGTACAAAGCAACATCCCTCTCTGATTGGCAAAGTTGCTTGTTGCAGAATTCTCATCAATGTACGTATCTTCGATTGCTGGTAACACAGTAGTCACTCGTTTTGACGGCGAGCCAACACCAAATTGCCACACATCTCCTTGCGTCACTGCGCCCGCTTCATCAACAGTATCAACACGCCACACATAATCTTGGTTCGGTTCTAGTGCACCAGGACTACAAATATTCTTCAAATGAGTAAAACCATCTTCTAACGCCGGCAGGCTCTCTGTATCGCGACCCTGAGCGAATGCTGACTCTCCTTCAAAACGACAGATTTCCTCCAACTGATCCTCTGATGCACCAAGGTAGACAACATGTGCCACCGCATTTTGCGCCGGTAACCACATTAAGTCAGCATCCATTTTGGCGGTTGCTGTACCATTTCTTGGAACGGCCATGGTTGCCTTGTCTGGATGTCGATAGCCTGGTATCCAATATTCTAGAGCATTACTCACATCGTATTCATACGCCCCAATATCCGGTTGTGAGCCGGCAATGGGATCGTTTAATGTTAAGGTGTCACCAATATTGCCAAGGCCTTTGGGGACTGCAACATTGTTTAAACCGATGATGGGAATAGCCACTTCAACCCCTTGGTCAATCAGATCCGTGGCCGTTGCCTTTGGTCGGAAATCAAAGTTTGTAGGATCACGCAGTCTGCTCGCAACCGTGTCGCCGGCAGCGCGTGTTTCAAACTGCCCTTTTCTCAGTGGCCCCGCTGCCGGATCAAAGTTTGGTGCTGTTTTCACTTCACCAAATCCATTCCAGTTGGCAGCCATGTATTCGGGTTTAATCAGCAAAGGAACTGCGATATGAGGATCAGATGAAATACCACTCGAGGCATTATTGTATAAGTGAGAATGCGCATTCTCAGCTGCCATCGCTAAACCGTTTTCGTCTAAATCTGGATTTCCATCTTTGTCTTCATCCATAAATGACGTTGAGGTCAATTTAAACATGGTTTTACTGGGCTGATGAGGGTGTACCGTCGTGTTATTGGTAACAATATGATAGTCCCCTTTAATGTTGCCGTGTGCCGCAACATTCATTGCCACTTGATGGTGGTCAACACCACCTACCCCGTCGTTTCCGTCCCATCGGCCGAGGCCCTTCAATGCATCTACCGCCCAAATGTGATGACGTTCAGTACCGTTACTGGCCCCTTGTTCAAAGTTACCACCCTTACACTGGAATGCCGTACCGTCTTGCTGAAAATAACCAAATTGCGATACGTGTGACCAAGCAACATCGACACTGCCATGTTTCAACATCACCTTAGAGCCATTCGTGTGCATGGTGTTTCTGACAAACGATGAATTACAATTACTGTTCATCAAAATCATCATTTGTGCAGAGCCGGTATAACTCCAATGATGGAACAAGTTATTAATGAAGTGGTTATTGTCGTTTCGACAACCACTCGACCCATTCATATCAATCATGGCATCACTGTGAGCAAACACATTATTGCGAATAAGATAATTCTTTCCTTTCAGACGAATCGAGCCTTCACCTGATGATGAGCCTGCTTTGTCACCTTTGTTGAGTTGATCTTCCCCTTTATAGCTGTGTAATCCCAACATCCTTGGATACCAAGAGGGATAAAGGAATTGGTTATCTTCTATGGTGATGTCAGTACAGTCCTGTTCACATTTAATGGCCGTACCAAAGAAAGTTAAACCGCGTAGCGTGATATGACGACTCCCCGTCAAATCCATAGCCCACGACTGTGTTTTACCCCGAATGGCTTTACCTGTTGGGTCCTGACCATCTTCCGGCCATAGCCAAATCTCATGGCTATCCTTGTCGTAGTACCACTCTCCCGCCTGATCCAGCGCATTTTTGTGCTCTACCATAAAGTAGCCTGTGTTTTGATCATGCGGATCCACCACAGAACGGTGAGTTAATCGGTTAGTGCCAGCCTGATGCCCGTCCGGCTCAATATTTCGTGAAAACTGAGTTTCCGAGTGGTAATTTAAGATTAACGAACCGCCTGAAAAAGTCAGGGGATTTCCGCCTAAATCATTCGCTGGTAAATCAGAGAGATCGTGATAAGCCGGATTGTTATCAAGGTGATGAAGGTTGTATCCCAAGGTTTTAGACGTTAACACTGACGAATCGTAATCAGCATCTTTCTGCGCTACCCAACTGGTTTTCATGAACGCCCATGTACCGCCCATATCCCACCATGAATCATCCAAGGGTGTACGATTATCACTTTTGAAACGAATGGGATCAGACGGATGTCCTTTGGAGGGATCATAGTTCGGCCAACGTGCCGGGATCATCATTTTGTAACGACCATCATAGTTTTCATTTGCAACCCATAACTGCCAAATGCCTTGAACGACACTGCCATCTTCACTATCGGTTGCACCATCGGCCGCGGTGAATAAATCAGGATTAATGGTTGTTTTATAACAGTTATTAAGACACGCTGGATGTCCACCGTCGGTAAGTGGAACCCAAGTTGCCCCACCAAGTTCGGAAAGGCTTCGGCTACCATCAATAACGGCTTCTTCGCCTTGATACGCGGTAATGGTAATTGGGTTGTTACTATTTCCATTAATACCAGAAAAATCAATCACTTCATGATAGCGACCTTCACGAAGGTAAACGATATCGCCAGGTGACGCCTGTTCTAATGCTTTCGCTACGGTCTTATAAGGAGCGGATAGGGTACCACTGTGGGAATCATTTCCCGTCGGACTCACAAAACGATCAGCAGCCAGAGAAGCGCTAGTACAACTAAACAGGGTGAGAAGCGACGAAACCACAACAGGGTTTGCTTTTATCCTCATGAGTGAACTCCAAATAAAAAAGTAAGGATTTACAAGTTGATAACATTATTAACATGAGGCTGGAGGAGTTTTAAAAGGGATTTACAAAACTTTACTCGTAATGAGAAACAAAAACGCACCGCTGAATAGCAGTGCGTTTTTTAATCAGTGGATTAAGGGTTAATTGCCCGTGTATTCAATCACCAATTCTGGTACGAAGCCCGACTCAATCGCGGCAACATCACGTTTAGAACGATGAGGATTACGCTTAATAGCAAAGGTCACCACATTATTCATTGTTGTCGCGGTGACATCAAAGCTTTGCCATGTTTCGCTGGCAATACTTTGTGTATCTAGCGCCGCTGCATTATGACTTGGCTGGTTACTCCAGGTCATGGTGCTTGCATCCCAAGTAGAATCCGACACGCTATGAACCGTGACGTTATTCACGTTGCTCTTAGTACTGTCACGATACAATCTCAATTGCGCTGAAGTTACAGTGCCAGAGATAGATGACAAATCAAACTTGATGAAGGCAATTTGATTCGCAGAACTTGGATCAGTCTGGTCCGGTGCCGTTCTGATCTTCAACTGTGCACTACCGTCAAAATTGGTATTTGCTGCCGTGGAATCGACATAAGTATCTTCAACTGCAAACAAGGTCACTGTAACAGGCCCCGGATTGAACGATGGATCAGTGCCGTCAAGATACTCTTGTAAGTTACTGATACCGTCTGCGTCAAAGTCGTCCGCCGCATCATTAACGGTAGTATTCAAACCATAGAAAGATTCCCATGAGTCACTCATACCATCTTGATCGTCATCTGCCAGCGAGACATTAATGATTTGTGTATCGTTAGACTCTTGACCAAGTGCATCAACGGCACGCACAGCAAACTGGTAGGTTGACCCCAAATTCATGCTCTCATCGGTATACACAGGATCAGTCAGGACATCAACATTACGAGGGAAATCATAGCTGTCTTCGTGATGATCACGACGATAGACATTGTAACCAACCACATCGGCTTCTGGACTTGCATTCCACGTTAGTGTGACCTGACCTTTGAAGTCGTCAGCCACCAAACCAGTGACTGGTTGAGGAGGTAAATCAGTCACTGTGTCACTGTAGACAACAATCAGTTCTGGGGCAATTTCTGCATTCGGATCAGTTGCCTGAGCATCCGTTTCTGCTTCAATTGTTTCAATTAACTTCTTGTTACCACAACTATCGGATTCATGGGCTTTCAGTGCGATAGCAAGGGTCTGCTGATCAGCAATTAAACCTTCAGTCACATTAAAGTCACCCCAACTGCCTTCATAGATTTTATCAACGAACGCTAGTTCTGTGTCGCCAGCCTGAGGAATAATGCCTAAGGTATCCGCATCGTTATAGGTGAGCGTTGTTGGGTTCCATTGATGATCGACGACATACGCACCAGTTTCGTTGGTCGTACCCGCTCCAAGATTACGCTTAACGCGAAGCACTGCCGATTGAATGTTGCCTTCAATCTGACTCAAATCAAACGTGAAATAACTGACTCGAGTAGCCGCTGTGCTGCTACTGCTCGGGGTACACAACTTCAACCCTGTCGCCCCATTAAAGTTAGACGTCGACTTTTTGGAGTCAATGTAAGTATCCGCTAGTGGCTCTAATACAACCGTGACTTCCTCTGCTGGTACTTGAACGCCAAAAGACCACAAATCGCCAGCGGTTTGTGCGCCATTCGCGTCAATCGTATCCACTCGCCAGACGTAGTTTTGATTCGGGGTTAATCCGCCCGGACTACAGATATTCTTAAGATGTGTGAAGCCCGATTCAATGGCAGGTAAACTATCGGTGCTGCGACCTTGCGCGAATGCATTCTCTCCCTCAAAACGGCAGATCTCAGTCAGTGAACCTTCACTTGAACCAAGATAGACGACGTGAGCCACTGCCTGTTGAGCAGGTAACCACATAAGATCGGCATCTACTTTAGCGGTTGCTGTTCCGTCACGTGGTACCGCCATAGTGGCCTTTGTTTTAGCTCGATATCCGGGTATCCAATACTCCAAACCATTACCGCTATCGAATTCATATGCACCAATATCGGGTTGACTGCCTGCAATCGGATCATCAAGGGAGATGGTGTCACCAATAGCACCCAATCCTTTCGGTACTGCAACACCATTCATATCAATCACAGGAATTGCCGTTGCAACACCTTGGTCAATTAAATCGGTTGCTGTTGCTTTCGGTCTGAAGTCAAAGTTTTTAGGATCACGCAATCGGCTCGCTACGGTGTCGCCCGCAACACGCGAATTAAATTCACCAAAACTCAATGGTCCAGCGTTAGTATCAAAATTCGGCGCTTCTTTCAGCTCACCAAAACCATTCCAGTTACTTGCCATGTTGGATGGATTGATTAGCAATGGCATTGGTGAATGTGGATCGGCAGAGATACCACTGGACACGTTGTTGTATAGGTACGAGTTAGCATTTTCTTCCGCTTGAGCAATACCATTAGCATCGAGATCAGCTTGTCCGTCGCCGTCAGCATCAAGCCAACCAGAGGCAGTCAACTTGAACATGGTTTGACTTGGTTGCAGCGGATATACCGTGGTGTTGTTTGACACAATGTGGTAATCACCTTTGATGTTACCGTGAGCGGCGACATTCATCGCAACTTGGTGATGGTCGACACCACCAACGCCATCATTACCGTCCCAACGGCCAAGACCTTTCATTGCATCAACCGCCCAAATATGGTGGCGCTCCGTTCCGTTACTGGCACCATTTTCAAAGTTACCACCTTTACACTGGAATGCCGTACCATCTTGCTGGAAGTAACCAAACTGAGACACGTGAGACCACGCAACGTCAACACTACCATGCTTCAGCATGACTTTAGAGCCATTGGTGTGCATGGTATTTCTGACAAACGATGAGTCACAGTTGCTGTTCATTAGAATCATCATTTGTGCAGAGCCTGTGTAGCTCCAATGATGGAACAAGTTATTGATAAAATGATTATTTTCATTGGCACAGTTATTCGCACCATTCATATCAATCATGGCATCACTGTGAGCAAACACGTTATTGCGGATGAGGTAATTTTTACCCTTTAAGCGAATAGCACCTTCACCTGAAGACGATCCCGCTTTATCACCACTGGTCAGCTTATCTTCGCCTTTATACGAGTGAAGTCCAAGCATTCGTGGATACCAAGAAGGGTAAAGAAATTCATTATCTTCAATAGTGATGTCACTACAATCTTGCTCACATTTAATGGCCGTGCCGAAGAAGGTTAAGCCGCGTAATGTGATAAACTCACTGCCGGTTAAATCCATTGCCCACGATTGCGTTTTACCACGGATATGACTACCGGTTGGATTCACTCCATCTTCAGGCCATAACCAAATTTCATGGGTATCTTTGTCGTAATACCACTCGCCAGCTTGATCCAGTGCATTCTTGTGTTCAACCAAGAAATACCCTGTGTTCTGATCATGAGGATCAACCACTGAGCGGTGAGTAATGGTATTAGTGCCTGCCACATGTCCATTTTGCTCAATATTTCGCGAAAACTGGGTTTCCGAGTGATAGTTGAGAATTAACGAACCACCCGAAAAGTTCAAAGGAGCTCCGCCAAGATCATTGGCTGGCAAATCAGCCAGATTATGATACGCCGGATTATTTTCTAAGTGATGTAAATTGTAACCCAGCGTTTTTGACGTCAATACTGATGAGTCATAATTGGCGTCTTTTTGTGCGACCCAACTGGTTTTCATAAAACCCCAAGTACCGCCCATATCCCACCAGGAATTATCAATTGGAGTACGGTTATCGGTCTTGAAACGCATAGCCTCAGTCGGGTGACCTGTGGCAATATCATAATTAGGCCAACGAGCCGGAATCATCATCTTGTGACCGCCGTCTGCGTCACTGTCTGGAACCCAAAGTTGCCAAATTCCCTGCACAACGCTGCCGTCTTCACTATCGTTCGCACCATCGGCAAGGGTGAATAACTGAGGGTCGACGGTAGTTTTATAACAGTTATTAAGACACGCAGGGTGTCCAGCACCAGTGAGCGGTACCCAAGTTGCCGCACCGAGTTCACTTAATGCGCGGCTGCCATCAATGACAACATCATCATTTTGGTATCTGGTAATTGTAATGGGATTGGATGCACTTCCACTGATCCCTGTAAAGTCAACTTTTTCATGGTAGCGACCTGCTTTTAGAAAGACGGTATCGCCCCCTGACACTTTCGTCAGGGCATGTTGAATGGTTCGGTACGGAGCTGTTTCTGTACCGGCATCTAAGTCATTACCAGAAGGGCTGACAAAAACGTCCCCGGCGTGTGCCAAGCCCCCCACTAGGGCGAGTACAACGCTGACTGTCATCTTACTGAATTGCTGTTTTTTAGACATGACAATGTTCCTATTGTTTACGTTTAGGTTACATTTTATTAACATTCATAAGTGGGCAATAAATAATCAATTTACAAAAATTTACATACTGCAATGTAGAGATTTATGGCGTAAGGTATTGATATAAAAAGCGCGTTTTCACCTTGCACATCTACCATAAATTGATACATTGGTGAGAGATAGTGGATAAGCAGTATTTATGGACAAGCAGTATTTATGGACATGAACAATCACGTATTTGTCGCAAGGCAAGCCATCTTTAACAGAAGACACCAAGTTGTCGGTTACGAGTTGTTATACAGAGAAAGTTTGGAGAATCATTTTCCTGAGCGTTTAGATCCTCACGTAGCAACATCCAGAGTGATCACCAATAGCCATTTTCATTTGGGGATTGAAGCCCTGACTGAAGGTAAGCCAGCTCTCATCAATCTAACCGAGGAATGCATCCACAAGGGCATTGCTCACTTGCTTCCAAAGGACAAGGTCATTCTCGAAGTACTGGAAACCGTGCCACCATCTGATGAGGTGTACACTGCACTACAGCGCTTATTTCATGAAGGTTATAAAATCGCGTTGGATGATTTTGTTCTATCTGCTGAATGGGTGAGATTTCTCAACGTCGCGCGTTTAGTGAAAATTGACATTCAAGCCACTGCTCCTCTGCAACTGCGCCGAATGGTTGAACAATTAAAAAAACGTCCAAATATTCGCTTGCTGGCAGAAAAAATTGAAACCGAAGATGAAATGAACCTCACCAAAGATCTCGGTTTTAAATTCTTTCAAGGTTATTACCTGTCTCACCCTGCTATCCATTCACAAGTTAACAGTGACCCTATGAAGCACTGTATGCTAATGACAATTCGGGAAGTTATGAGAGAAGACATTAGGTTACCTGTCCTAGAAAAGTATTTTACCCGAGACTCCCGCTTACTCTTTAAATTATTCCGATACCTCAACAGTGGTCAATTTCCAGTTAAAGTGGAAATACGGTCCGTCGGTTCAGCATTGCGCTATTTAGGCACTATTGCACTTCGTCGTTTTGTGACACTCATAGCCACCAGCTTAATTGGCTCAGATCACGGCGAAGCGTTAGTCAAACAAGGGATTGTTCATGCTGCATTTGCAGAACGCATCGCAAAAGAGATTATGATTGACCATGAACAGGCCTTTTTAGTGGGTTTGTTATCGGCACTACCGGAAGTGTTGGGTGTTACAACAGAGCAACTGATCAATGCAATTTCAGTGGAGACTGAAATCCAAGAAGGGCTAAGAGAATATCACACTAGCTTCAGCCCCCTCGGTAAGAAACTAAACCATATTCGGCGGTTAACGGCGTTGTACGATAACGGGCAATGGTACCAATCTCAAAAACTAGCCAATGTCTTATCCATCCCCATGGACAACTTGCCAACCTACTATCAACAATCGATTCAATGGACGGATGAATTCCTCAACCACAGCCTTGATGAACTCAACCAAACGGGAGCATTAAATGACGCAGTATCATATTAGAAGCGCAACACCGGAAGACGTTGCTGCGATTAAACAGTTTATTGTAGAACTGGCCATTTATGAAAAAGCAGAACACGAGGTGCTTGCCACAGAAGCTGATCTACATGACAGTCTATTTGGTGAGAAAAGTAACATCACAGGCTTGATGTGCGAATGTGATGATGAGCTCGTTGGGTTTGCTGTATTTTTCTATAACTATTCTACCTGGCTGGGTAAGCGCGGCGTCTACCTTGAAGATTTGTATGTGACACCGAAAGCTCGTGGCAAAGGCGCTGGACGACATTTATTACAATATCTAGCGCACCACGCTGTCACAGAAGGTTGTGGCCGCTTTGAATGGAGCGTGCTGGATTGGAATAAACCGGCGATTGACTTCTATCAACAACTGGGAGCAAAACCCATGTCTGAATGGATTGGATATCGCTTAGAGGGAGATGCTCTACAAGCCCTTGCAGAAAGACATGAGAGTCTAAGCTAATCGCCACAAACCAGTCTGTATTGAAATCAAATCATGAGAGTGAAGCATTACGCCAGAGCTGTGACACCAAAATACGCCAGTTTGCCATGGGAGAGCCTTGCAATTGAACTCACGATTGGCGTTATTTGTGGTGTGTATGGCTTCGCTGGGCTAGAGATTGGTCTTGGGCAACTCGCCATTCCTTGTTTGCTCGTCGCCAGCTTGTGTGGGATTTTAGTCATCCACACGCTTTATGTCTATTGGGCGGAGCGGCGGCGGAACCTCAGGCTTGCCTCTGATGACTCAAGCCAGAAAGACTCACTCAATACAGACTAAATCAGCGCTGCAAGCACACCAAAAAAGGCTCCAAAAACACCACCCCATATCACTAACCAACCCAAATGCTCGTTGATTAAGGTTTGAACAATGGTTTTGACACGTTCCGGTGTCAAAGTATCTAATTTTGTTTCAACCACTTGCGCAATTTTCTCACGCAACATCGCACTCTGCTCCTCACCAGTGAGTTGTGCTTTTAGTTGGGCTTGAAATTCAGGAGTTTCGCTAATCATCACTAAACGATTTCTAAGGGAAGTGGTAAAAGGTTCACGAAGTGACTCCAAAACAGCAACACCACCAAACATGCCTAACATTCCACCAAACTTTGATTGCTCAACGACTGTCACCAGCGAGTCAAATGCTGGCGATAAATCCACGGTTTCCAATAAGGGAAGCATATCAACAGAGGGAGCTTCACCTGAGGTTTTACCCTCCATCCATTGGGTTAAGTTTTCTTCACTAAAAAACTCAGTCATCATGACGTCATGTAATGCTTGTTTAAACCCTTCAAAATTAGCGGCGATAACCCCCGAGCCATACATTAATGGGACGCGTTCAAATAACATGTGGATAGCTAATCCGTTTGTGATGGCGCCACTAAACGCAAATAAACCGGCACTCATAACAATATCCTGTGACAACCACCAGCCGATGGCCGCAGCACTAGCAGAAACGAGATACGTGATGACTTTTTTCATGGTATTCCTCAATACAATCTGTGTGTCGCATTATTCTACGTTACGTGGTACGCAGCGCTTGAATGTAATAATTTCTTGGAGTAAGTGCTTGCTCACAAAAGGTTTTCAGCTTCACATCATACCCTTTTTCCAGCAAATAGCTCGCTCTATCTAGCACAAGCCAAAGCTCTAACAGCCCCCTAAAAAGGTCTTTTACCAACTCAATACGTTCTGATATTGCCACCAATTTCACACCTTCTTGATACCAATGGTCAAAATTAATGGATGCGGGTAACGCTATCGATTTTGCATCACATGCCCAGCGAAAGAAAGCCTCAAATCCTTCTGAAAGCAATTGTTTCTTACATGACGGAAATGAGGTGTAACTCGCCTTTTGATGATGCTCACGTATAAATGCATCGAGTCCTAAACGATATATCAACTCTTTCTGCCGGTTGTTGCGCACATGGTTTCCTGCAGTCACTGTCTGTTGAACGGCAGTCCGCAAATTATCTTTTGATAATTGAAGGTCATAGCGGGTCGCAAGTTGAGACATGGGGGTGTAGTGAACTTCCGGAACCAAATGATAACAACAAGGGGAAAAGGTAATGCCCGCAACGTCAGCATTGGCGGCATGCTCCAGCATTCGCATGTGAAGTGCACCACAGGCGTGTAATGCCGTCACATGTGAATTAGAATTAAGGTGTTTTTCAGCACCCTCAGCTAACACATCACAACAGTGAAAGGTAATGGGAAGTTTATGCTGTAATGCATATGTTTGCCCTGCCTCACACAAATTATTATTCCATTCTAGGGCAGTGACCGAGGCTTTTTGAGTGGTTAGTAATCGTGATAAATATCCTTTGCCTGCGCACCAGTCAACAAAATGGTTGGCGGTATCGGTAGATGACAGATGACTGACAAATGCACCAATTTGCTTCCATTTCCGTCCAGGAATACCAACCGCAGCAAACGGATTGTCAGTGTCAAAAGGTTGAATTGACGAATGGCGTTGATAATGATCCAATAGCGGAACAACAGAAGAGAGCGAGGGTAGCCACTGTTGCGCTAGTTGTATCCAATCACTTGTTTGCGATCGATAATGTTCCACTTCAGTATCAGCTAATAGAAAAACAGCATCAGTCAGTTCAGGAAACCGCGTTAACCATGTATCCGGAACACCGTTAAATGCGGTTAGATCCCACAATGAGCGGTGTACCGTTAATGCTTTACTGAGTGTTTTCAGCTGTGTGTCATATAACGCTAACTGAGTATTCACCTGCAGATCCTCAAGCGACTCACTATTTTGTGTTTAGCTGCTCTAACTCTTGTTTCAACTGATAATCTTTATCGGTAACAATTTTTTCAAGCGCAGCCACTCGTTCTTTTAATGCTTCAACGTCACTGTTCACTAATTCGCGTTCCGGACTTGACTGCTCCTTTTCAGCCTGAGCTTTCACAGTTGTCCTGTGCATCAAATAAATAAATCCAAATACAATAAACACAATGCCGACGATTGAATCAGATTCCATACTGTTACCTCACGTAAAATTTAGACTTTCCATTGAGCACTTCCCTACGAGTGACATTGGATGATATGACACCGAATAATACCTTGAACTTCTCTATTTCGCCATCCATCAATGAGCATAGTAGTAACACTATTTTTCAATCATTAGTCGTCACTCTTGATCATCAAATGCACACGTCTGAAAATGACGCGCAAAGGTTATTTTGAAGTCAGCGTGATGTTTTTATGAATCTCCATCAGTCCCCATTGTTTTCTATTGGTCGTCCGATATACTGCCCTCAGATTAATTATTATGAACATCACTATGAAATTAAAATCCCTTTTATTCGTTTCAGTTCTGATGAGCGGGTGCGGAATCATCAGCGGCATGGATACAACCTCATCCAGTAATAAAAACCGTCCTAAAAATATCATCATGATAGTCGCGGACGGTATGGGGCCTGCGTACCCAACTGCTTATCGTTTGTATCGCGATGACCCCAACACTGCAGCCGTTGAAACCACCATTTTTGACAAATACTTGGTTGGCGCGTCAAGCACTGCACCTGCTGCAGTTTCAGGTTACGTCACTGATTCAGCTGCGTCAGCTACCGCACTTGCGGCTGGTGTAAAAAGCTATAATGGCGCTATTGGTGTTGACGTGGACAAGAACCCCGTTAAGTCGGTACTCACCTATGCGAAAGAACAAGGTAAAGGCATTGGTGTTGCTGTGACTTCAGAAGTTAATCACGCAACACCTGCGGCTTATTTGTCTCACAACGAATATCGCAAAAATTACAATGCACTGGCTGACAGCTACATTGATAACGGTTGGAAATCTGATGTACTGCTCGGTGGTGGGACTGACTACTTTATTCGAGATGACCGCAACATTGTCGCCGAACTACAACAACAGGGCATTCATTACGTGGATAGCTATGAGGCATTAGCCTCTCTTCCTAACAAACCTGTTTTTGGACTTTTTGCTCCCAAAGGATTGCCCAATGCCAAAGCGGATTCCGATGTACGCCGTTTAACCACCATGGTAAAAGCAATGACTCAACACCTTGAAGATCATGACAACGGTTTTTTTGCGTTAATTGAGGCAAGTCAAGTGGACTGGGCTGGGCATGCCAATAACATTGCTCACGCCATGATTGAGATGGACGACCTAGCTCACACGCTTTTATATCTCGAAACATTCGTTGAGCAGCACCCAGAGACACTCGTCGTGTTAACCGCAGATCATAGCACTGGTGGTCTAACGGTGGCAGCAAACGGCGCTTACAAATGGGATCCTAGCCTGTTGAGAACCCTGGATAAGCCATTGAGTCACATCGCTAAACAATGGCTAAGTACTGAGTTAACTAAGAAAGCATTAAGCGATCTTTTCGGAACGGCGTTAACTGATAAACAATATCAATCATTAGTGATGGCGAAACAATCAGCATTAAGCGCTGAAAAACCTCAAAAAGCCATGTTGACTGCCCTGAAACAGTTTGTTGATAATGTAACAAACACAGGATGGACAACTGGTGGACACACTGGCATTGACGTTCCCGTTTATGCTTTCGGTCACAGCGCTGAGGTATTTATTGGTCATCAGGACAATACAGACATTGCAGATAAGATTTTTGCTTTGTTGGGTCGTTAAAGCGAAAAGGAGTCAGTTGGAACAATGAGCAAAATAGCACACGTCACCTTGGTTGGTGGTACTCATGGTAATGAGTTTACCGGTATACATCTCGTTAATCAGTGGCGAGAACAGCCGCAGCGTGTTGCACGTTCAAGTTTTGACACAGCGCTTTTGATTGCTAATCCGCAAGCCCATAGCGCTAACAAGCGATATATTGATGAAGATCTCAACCGTCAATTCAGTGAGCAGGCCATCAACAGCGATGATCCTGACACAATTGAACAATTGAGAGGGTATTGGATCAATCAAACCATTGGCCCCAAGGGTAATGCCAAAACTGATTTTATTATTGACCTGCACAATACCACTAGCAATATGGGACCAAGCCTAATTCTGTTGCAGTCGGACACCTTTAATTGTCAACTTGGCGGATACGTCAAAGCCAATATGCCGGATGCAGTGATCGTGTTTGAAGACCAAATCCCACTGTCAGAGCAACCCTTCTTATGCTCTATTGCAGAACAAGGGGTGATTGTAGAAATTGGCCCACAACCACAATCCGTGTTGCGACAAGACATCATTGATTGGATGGACACTATGACCCAACATATCCTCAATTTTGTGGAACATTGGAATCAAGGTACTGTACCTCCGTTGCCACAGGCATATGAGGCCTATGAGTACACCGAATCTCTGAAGTTACCTCTAGGTCAAGACGGTCAACCTATCGGTGTTGTGCACCCCCACATTGAAGCCAATGACTTCATGCCTCTGCAACCGGGGGAACCATTATTTCAACTGTACTCAGGCGATGTGGTGTATTACCAAGGTGACGAAACGGTTTATCCGCATTTTATTAATGAAGCCGCCTATTACGACAATCATCTCGCTATGTCATTTGCTAAGAAGCGCGTCATCACTCTCTAGCCTTAGGAAATGAAAAAGCGAGTCATGAAACGCAGATGCCATTGACTCGCTTTTAACACTTCATACTCGTTATTCAATGCTAATAAAGTAAACCGTAAATTTTTCGTCGGTAAGTTGGTGCATAGGCTTCACCATCGGGTAATGAAGCAAGGATATCAAGGTAATGTTTACGGGCATCACCATAGTGAAGATCCTGACTCAGCACGGAATACAATAACGCTAATGATTCTTCACTGCGGCCCGCTTGATGATATTGAATGGCAAGCTCAATTGCCACGTCCTTATTTGTCGGTTCAGCTTGATACTGAGCTTCCAAAGCAATAATTTCTGGAGATTGTGCCGCTTCTTCAGCCAAAGTGATCTTGGCAACCACGCTTTGATAGTTCTGATCCTGAGCAACTAAGGGAATGCCTTCAATCATGGTTTTAGCCTGTGGAACTTGCTTTAACTCTACAAGCGTATCTGCAAGCAACAATTGGATGTCATGACGTTGCGGTGCTGCCTCTAAGGCTTGCTTTAACAGGGGCAACGCAGCATTAAAATCCTGAGCTTGATACAATGGAATGGCTTCATTCAACAAGGATTCTTCTGGCGATGGTAAATGTTTATCAATCATCGCTTTAATTTCACCTTCGGTTTTAACCCCCGCAAAGCCATCAATGGGTTGTCCATCTTTGACCAACATAACCGTAGGGAGGCTTCTGATCTGAAATTGTGCAGCAATTTGTTGCTGTTCATCACAATTAACCTTCGCGAGGACGAGATGCTGTTGATATTCTGATGCTAATTTTTCCAAAATCGGCATGAGATTTTTGAACGGCTCACACCAGTCAGCCCAAAAATCAATCATGACCAATTTGTCTTTTGAGCCT
>CAXRGH010000236.1:0-12162 GCA_964230195.1 Alteromonadaceae bacterium | reverse complement strand
CTAGGTTCTTACCCTTACTATTGTCTGTGCCTGCAGGCTCAACATAAGTAGCGGTATGATATTTGTTGTATGGCATTGCATCGTCACCACCAACGGAACCGTCACCATCAACATCAATGTCTGCTGCATGATCAGCATCATCAGCAGTACCATTCGCGTTCTGATCTACCCACGCTGTATTGTCGAGAGGTAGTGCATCGTAACTGTCGAGAACATTGTCGTTGTCGTCATCAGTATCAAGGTAATCATAAGTGCCGTCACTGTCTGTATCTGCAGGTAGTGAGCTTGCATCTGTTGTTGATGTACCAGCAGCAATTTCGTCACTATCTGATACGCCGTCGCCATCATCATCGGTATCTGCCGCAGACTGATCAGCTGCCAGAATTGAGTTACCTTCGCTATCTTTTGACAGACTTCCGTCTTGTTCAACTTGCCAGATATCGTCAGCTTTTCCGTCATTATCAGTATCAAGGCCTACGGAAGCATCGTTATCGTCTAAATCAGCAAGTGAGCTATCAAGTACAAAGGCTTCACCCTCTGTTTTGCGTGCACCATTGTCTAATACATAGACGACATTAGCGACGCCATCACCATCTGAATCCTGATCACGCGCGGCGTCAGAAACAAAGTCATCCGCCTCGTTGTAAACGCCGTCAGCGTCATCATCAGTTGCGTCGACCAAGGTTAGGTCATCAACGTAAATATTGTCTGTATTACTATCTGGTGTGCGGAACCATATCAAGAGTTCTTGAGCTTCGGCTGCATTCACAGCATCGTCATAATCAGCAGCAATCACAATGGACTTGGTAATTGATATCCATTCACCGTTACTGATGTCGTCAGAGGTTGAGAAAGTCTTGTGAGCGAACACACCTGGATTTTCAGTGTCCTCAACCTTGTAGGAGTAGGCAATGTTTACACGTTCATCTGTACCACTTGAACCATCACCAGACTTGACACTGGCGCGTACTTGGTATGTTTTACCGCTGGTTAGCGAAGCACCGTCAATACGGTAGCGTGCAGACTGCCACTGAGCATCTCGCCCACTGACTTCTAACACAAAACTCTGACGGTCAGTATCTGCAATCACTGTAGAGACAAGCGATGACTTATTTTTATCCCATGCAGAAGAAATCACTTGGTCTTCAAAGCGGGCATCAGAAATTAGGTTAGCACCATGAGAACGGTCATCTAGATCGGCAACACCGTCACCGTCTGTATCGAACTTACGTGTCGCGTCGGTATCATCTATATCTGCATTTGCACCAATACCATCAGAATCACCATCCGTTGTTTCGAATGGGTTTAATGCGAAGGCATCAGAGGTGTTATTCGTACCGTCACCATCGGCATCATCATCCAGGTCATCTGGAATACCATCTGCGTCAAAGTCAGCAGGTGTCTGGCTTGCATCTTTCGAACTATAGCCGGTTAGCTGGTCTTCATACACATCGCTGATACCATCATTATCATCATCGGTATCTGCGGTACTTTGATCGGATGCTAACTCAAGCGCTGATTCAAATGCTGTACCAGACCAAGCCCAAATATCATCAGCTAGTCCGTCGCTATCTGTATCTGTGTGACGCGTTGGGTCAAGATCCCAAACGTCCGATACATCATCTACACCGTCGTTATCATCATCGGTATCAGGCAGTATGCCACCTTCATCAGCAAATCCGTCACCGTCGGTATCGGTAAAGTCACGATCGTCACCAGCTGCATAGTTTTCAGTCGCATCATTATCATTGATATCTTGATTATCAAACCAGCCATCGCCATCATTATCAACAACCAGTTTTCCAGTGATACTGGCTATTGTTGTGTTGAGTGTTGCTGTGGTCGCTGTTAATACTGATGACCAGCTATCAGATGATGTCAATTGAAGTACTGAATCAACACTACCCCAGTCTGTAGAAACATCATATTGCGCTGTCGTTAATGAGCTGAATAGGATATTACCTTGCACATCCCAGAGGCCGTGGCTTGGATATTGGCTACTGTCAACCCAACTGTCATCAATTTTTGTTTCATAATCGGAAGGCTGAGTGTCGTCATAACGTTCGAATTGCGGTACCCAAACACCTTTGAAGTCTTGAGCTTCTTGTTGAGTAGTGACATTTTCATTGAAAGTGACATTGAGTTTTGCTTCTGATGGTTGATAGACCAACTCATCAGTTGAATCTTGCGCACCATTGTTTGCTCTCGCTAGGAAAGCTGTAAAGCCAGCATCAGCAGTATATGCTGAAACATCGACACCATTCGGTGCATTAAATGCAGTATGCACTTTAGTAATGGATGGCATGTAATCAGACAATACATTTTTACGCGCAAAATGGTTGTACTTGATTGGGCGCTGAACGTCATAGAATGCATTATTTTGCATCACATTATCACCACCAGCGTTAATATTGATGGCTGCGAACGAGTCGTCTTGGCTACCAACATCATTAAAGATATTGTCTTCTACCAAGACGCCGGCAGAATAGTTGTCTATATATACGCCGTTGGTAGGAATATTCTTCAAGTAGTTACCACGCACCGCGTTTCCGCGTAAGTGTGGATGTTTTCCGGTATCAAAGTAAATGGCACCACCATCTTTCTTAAAGTAAGTTGGCAACGCTTCAATGAAGTTATTTTCAAATACCGTATTGGCACCTTTTTGAACCATCAACGCGAAGTGTGAAGTATTGGTAATGTAGTTACCTGATACGGTATGGCCAACGCCTGACACTTTCACACCTGGTTGCTGTGAACGTTGATCCCAGCCAACATTCTTAATGGTGTTGTTAAGTACTTGGTTGTTGGCGTTGGTTAATGCAGCTGAAGTTAGGTTATCTGAATTATCAAATACCGCAGACTCGCCACCGGTCATTTCAACACCCATAGCACCCAAATTTTGGATGGTACAGTTTTCAACTTTACTGTTACTACCGTCAATCACAATACCGTCATAACTAAAGTTCTGAACACTACAGTTTTTAACAACAATATTATCTGCGTTGGTAGCGTCAATACCGCGGCCACGGCCACCATCTAGCTTGATCCCATCAAACTCAATATTGGAAGCGCCGTTAAGGTCAATCATGGGACCGTCAAGCGTCGAAATAACGATAGAATCACCAGCAGTAAATCCAGCAGTTGGATATAGATAGAGTTTTTCAGCGACCCTATCAAGGTAGAATTCACCTGCTTGGTCCAGTTCCTCAGCAACATTATCAAAAAAGAAATGAGACGATTTATCTTCAAGTACACCACTCAACTCACCACGCTGAAGAGATACTTTATACAGATTGTTTCCATTATCATTGTTGGTAGTGGTATCTTGGATGGCACTGATCTGGTTATAAGTCCACTCCCATGAGCGGCTGACAACGCCATCAATGAAGATCTCCGTCACGTTGTTCCAATTGGCAACGCGGTCAAATTCAACGTAGAAAGCTCCGCCATTGCCGTCAAGATCGTCTTTTGAGGCAACACGGTTAGATGCATCAGCGTTTTCACACTTATCAAAGGAAGTAAATATTGAACCACAGTCAGTAGTAAATCCTGAACCATCACCCTCAACATCGTACATAGAGACTTGACCAACAAAATCAGAGGGTGTCAAACCACTCTCAATATAGCTGGTTGTTTCTGCAGTGGAATCGTAGTTTGGCCAACGCGCTAAGCGCATGCGTTCGTCGCCAACGTACACCATTGCTGGCGCGACACCTGATGCGCGTTCTAGAGAGTAACCGTGATGTTCCATACTACCAAATAAAGCATCTATCGTTTTGCCAGTCTGAGTAGCTACAGCGCTAAGGTCATATTCTAGAATTGCTGAAGCGGCGCTTTGGTCAACCAAGTTGGTTTTGAATGTGCCATCAGCCAAAGCAACAAAATCATCTTTACTGATTGCTGTGCCACCCAAGAAACGCACGTCAGCCCCGTCTGCTGCACGATACACAACAGGCTTAGATGCTGAGCCCGAATCCAAGTTGTTGAACACTAGTGAGTCTGTAATTAAGTAATCACCAGCGGCAAACTCAACAATGATCTTTTTGTCAGTGTGATTGCCAGATGCAATCAACATACGAACCGCGTCTTTCGCCTGGAGGATGGTCTGGAATGGAGTACTTGCGGTGCCGTCTCCAGTCAAGGTACCCGATGTGCCAGACACCTGAATAACTAAATCACCGTCACCATTCAATTCACCAAACTCACCAAAATTTCCAGGTAATGCATTATCACGAACCAACACTGCTGCTGCTGCGTCACTTGAAATATTGAAGTTATCTTTGTTACTTAAAGCATCAACATTTGAATCACTGATCTTAAAGCCGTATGAAGCTCCTGCGTCATCAACATGGTCACTGGGTATCAACAAGTTCCAAAACTGTTTGTCACCCGTTGCCCAGCTACCACCGTTAATGGTTAAGAAAGCAGAAGCGTCTTCTTTATAAAAATCACGTATCAGTGCAAGCTCGTCTCTTGTTGCCCAGCGCCATTGAAACAGAGCGTTATCCGCCATCCAAGAGTCCACATCAGCAAACGAAGTGTTATTAGCGCCACCGAGTAAGTCAGAAGCATCAATGGTCATCACCTGTAGCGAAGTGCCAGCGCTATCAATATTATTGATGGTAATGTGTTTCTGATCGCCACTCACGGGCGGTGTGGTATGGTCTTCCCAAGAACCAGTGTCTTGTACTAGGGAACGGCGGCTAGAAGTGTAGTCACGCACAAGTAATGGCGCAAAACTAGACGTTGTAATATCTGCGCTGCTCGCAGCAACTGCAGTTACTGCGCCAAAGGTGGTCTCGCTAACGTCAAAACTAAAGCCTTGTGTGTTGTCGGAAGGATCGACGGTAAAAAATGATTGATAATCCGAAAGGCCATTCACTGAAAGGAAATCGCCAGGTACGGATTCGAAGAAGTTAGCTACAAGGGTCATCTCCGCTTGAGTTGCCCAGCGCCATGTGCCAGGGTTAGCTGAAATAAAGCTATCAATATCAGCAATAGAAGCGTCTTGCGAAACAAACGACTCTGAATCAGATAACATCATCAAATCAAGTTTTGCACCATCAGTTCCGTCTAAGACAATGTAATCGTCTCCCAACGTATAAGTACTCGAGTCACTGTAGGCAGGCGAAGGGCGAGACGCAATGATGTTTCTAACTAATAATGGAGCCACTTTTCCGTGTTCAATGTTAGCAGTGCCACCGCCAGTTCCGTCTTGGACATCACCTACAACGGCTTCATCCGCTGGGACGTCACTGTAGTTCACACGAGCTTCTTTACCAATGGAATCCCCGCTATTTAAAAATATTCTATAACTATTCCAGCCAGCCCATTCAGAGTGATGATCATTCAACACAGCATAATTTGTATATGAACCTTGATAAAATGCAGTAATGTCGGTTAATTCTGACTCTGTCGCAAATCGCCAGCCATCACTATCAATCGCAGAGAAGCTCCATACTTGCTCTCTTGTTGCGCCATTTCCATAGACTTCACTATCTTTGGTGCGCATAACTTCTAAAACAGGGTTGTTATCCACATCGGTCAACGTCCAGAATGACTGACTCGCAACATTTGTAAAGTGACCTTCACCATATGTCGCAACGTTAGATAACGCGGGATCTGGGTTATCCCCTCCAATAACGGAATAATCTGCAATATCACCTGAGATGCTTGTGGACTGAAAACGTGATGCGTCATAGGTGCCAGCTTCAGCAAACGCCGCGGTTCTGATACCGTAAGTGTCTTTCTCAATTCTTACCGAATCCATCAAAACTTTGGTACCACTGTTGTCCAATACTTGATACTCGATTTCACCAGTCGCGTTTTTTGCACTGGCGTCAAACAAACTTTTTTGAATGTAATCAACATCTGTACGTTGAGCGAAATTAATGAATTTCTTATCAGTGATAAAAACGATGGTTGCGCCAGGTTTAAGATTTGGCGTATTCTTGCCATCCCCATCAACGGTGAATGAAAGACCGGCAACATGAGAGCCTAGAACACCGCTACCGTCATCAACGCCGGTATACGAAAGTGACTTCTGAATATCATTAGCTTTCCATATCTGAAAATTCGTCTCAGAAGGTGTACCATCTGGATCAATAATTCTGCGCACGGTCCAACCGTTGATATTCACATTCGAAGCGCCCGTGTTCTTGATCTCCAAAGCACGTTTAGCAGAACAGCATCCACGAAAAACCCACTCGGTTATTACGACATCTGCTTTGGCAGCATTGGATATAAATCCGAGTGCAGCGACCAAAACACCAAAACATAATTTCATCAGTTTCATAACGTTACCCAATTCTATTATTGAAACATTCCTTTAAGCTTCCATACGGTTTATCCCAGTTCCTTTACGCTATTCATTCCATGAAGCGCACGAGACTACCCTAAGATGCAACAATGCTACCATATTGTTAACAAAACACAATAAACAATGTTATTTTTTTGTAAAGATAAGTTAGACCGATTTGGCATAGCCGTCTGAGGAGGGGTGCATCATTGCACGGTAGAAACGTTCCTTGTTTGTTCCAAACAACATTAAACGAATCTTTAATAGGCTAATATATCGCCAAATGTTAACAGAACTTTAAATTGATACAAGTTCTTTATTAACAAAAGACATGCTTTGCAAAGAGTTTGTCATTAAATGCATAATATTTAATGACATTTATTTTCCATTTTTGATAACGCACAATTGTTAACAATATGGTTTTGTCTAATTTAATGTGAGAAAAGGCAGCATCATGGTGCCACCTTCCCTTAACATGTTATTTACAAGACCTTTTGATCACTATTGAAGAATCAAGTTGTCTACGAATATATCCGTCAAACCTGATTGGTTTGCAGAGTTCCCCGTTTTAAACCAAAGCTCAATCCCCTGAGACGGATCTGCATCTCCTGGAAGCGTGAATGTTTGGTTATAGCTGATCCATTGGCTGTCACTGTCTTGCCAACCCACAGTGATTGTGCGGTTACTACCGGAAGTATCTTTATAACGATAAATCACAGTGATTTTCCCGGTGGTGTTAAGATCCGCTGTCACGTTAAACGTTTGATTTGCCGACACGGTAGAAAGCGCATATTTTGCTGAGTGTCCGGGATTAACGCGGTTACCAATACGTAGTGCAAGACTATTATTGTGTAACTCAGTTTGTAAGCTTGTCCATTGACCTTGACGTTTCATGGCTGACCATGGTGATGTGCCATTCTCAAAATCGCCATTACTGACCAAGTTAGTGATTGGCCAAGTTCCACCATTTTCACCAACGGTATAGATATCTGCTAGCGTTGTGTTCAAGTTAGCAACAACCGACGTTAACGAACTCGCCCAACCCGAACTCAAGTCTAGCGCTGCTTCAATGTTTGACCACAGTGCTGATAGATCGGTTGTCAGGCTGTCCAGTGCGATGTTAGCAGACTGCTCCCACTGATCATGTGCAGGAAGGATAACACCTGTGAGTAGGTTAGTCTGCAAGTCAACATGAACTGCGCTATCATATGCCACTGTCTGATCGTTGTAGCTTACGTTACCCACGGCATCCGATCGTTGGTGTTTGAAGTCCGGTAGATCAGCAACTGTAGAATCGTAATTTAGGAAAATCTTAAAGTCAGCGTACTTGTCATAGTCTGTGTTCGCAACACCTACCGAGTTAAACGCAGCTTGTGCTGTCAACAAGCTGTTCTTGTAGTTGTTAAATAAATTCAGTTCCGCAAACTTATTGTACTTAATGGGACGCGCTGAATTTTTGAAAGCATTGCGCCTCATTTCATTTTGACCACCGCCATTAATGTTAATAGCAGAGAAACTTGAGTGGTGATTACCAACATTATTAAACAGGTTATTTTCAATCAATACCCCGCTTGAGAAGTTATCAACATACACACCGTTAGTAGGCACGTTCTCAATCAAGTTATTAACCACTTTGTTGCCGCGCATGTAAGGGAACTTACCGATCCCAAAATAGATAGCACCGCCGTCCTGTTTAAAATAATTCGGTAGGTTATGTACCTTGTTTCCTTCAACCGTGTTGTCTGTTGCGTGACGTAACATGACACCAAAGTGAGGACCATTGTATATTTCATTTCCTTTAGCGGTATTGCCCACCCCCGTCAAATAGATACCTGGGACTTGTGACTTCTGGTCGTACGCAAAATCATGAATGATGTTGTCCACTGCTTGGTTGTTGCCGTGCACAATGTCATGACTAACTAGGGTTCCAGTGTTGTCGATTACCGCACCGCTACCCCCATTCACGATAATACCGTTAGCACCAACGTCTCGAATGTGACACTCTTTCACTGTGTTATTCGAGCCTTTGATACTTACGGCAGTGAGACCAAACTGAGTGATCTCACAAGCTTCGACAGTGTTGTTACTACCGGCTTTTAGTTCTATCCCGTTACCACGTCCAGACTCAAATTTGAGACCTTCAATAGTCAGGTGGTCTGCACCATTGATGGTTAACATTGTGTCTTTCAATACAGAAAGGGTCGCATCACTACCGGCGGTTGGGTAGAAATACAAAATTTCATTTTGTCTATCTAAATAGAACTCACCTGCTGTGTCTAATTCTTCCGCAATATTCTCATAGTGGAAATGTGAAGGTTTAGACGACAAGATACCGCTAATTTCACCCCGAGTGAGGGTAATTTCATTGCCGGAAATACTTTCAATTTTATTGTATGTCCATTCCCAAGAACGCCCTAGGACACCATCGAGAAAAATTTGATCAACATTTGACCATTGTGCAATGCGTTGATCATAGGCAACGGTAAAGCTACCACCACCCGTTGCGAATTCAGATGAGGATTTACTGGTGTGTAATGGGTCATTCCCGAATGCTACTTGGTATCCGCGTTCTGTAACCGTGTCATAAGACACTTGTCCTGGATAATCTTGAGCAGATACAGAAGTCAGATATTGTTGATATTGGTCATTAGCATTTGGCCAACGAGACAATGTCATCTTTTCACCGCCTGAATACAGCATAGCGGGTGCTACGGTGCGCCCAGCTTCAAGGGAGTAACCATGTACCGTGATATCATCGAAGACTGACGAATCAATACCTAATTGTGCAAGATCAACAGTCACAATATTATTCGCTGCGTTTTGGTCAACTAATGCTTGTTTGAAGCTACCATCTGGTAGTGGAGTGAATGCAGAAGCAACGTCAACACCACCTGATATCGTTGCGCCGCCAAGATTGCTAGCACGAAGAATCAATGGATTGGTCGCTGAAGAATCCTGCCCATCAAAAACAAGACCTGAGCTGATCACATACTCACCGTCGGCAAGTTCAATTGCAACGGTACCAGAAACTAATCCCTGATTGCGGTGATCTTTCACCGCCTGTTGAGCGGCTTCTAGTGATTTAAATGGACGACCTATTGTGCCGTTTGCGCAAACATATCCGCTGGCATCAACATGGACAACAGTTTCATTTGTACCCGCTTCACCGAAGATGGATTGATCACAATGAGTATCATCAAACACACTACCGAGATCACTGGTGTCTGTACCAGGATATGTATCCCAGAGTGATGCGTTAAAAGAGGTGTTAGGGTTTAATTCAGTTGATTGACGACGGTAGTTGATCTGACCGCCCCAAGAAGTATTCGTTTTGTTGCCAATGATGTCAGTTTCAACACCATTCATCTCAAGTGTCCAAGCCTCACCTTGTTGGATCTGGAGGTAACCAGTTGCAAATACGTTATCGGTTGATGAGAATTGGCCTGCTAAATTGGAAGCACCGTTGATGAGAACCAAGGTTTCTTTTGCCTTTATGGTTTTGCCCCAGAGTGGCAAACTCACTGTTGTGCCGTCAGACTTGTAGCGTTTCAGTATATCAGTGGATGTAAATGTGTAATCTGTATCTGCAGTGTTATAAAGCTCGATACTACTGTCTTTAGTTGATGCACCTCGTACATATTCAGAAATAAGGATATCAGCACTTGCCAAACTACTTGCGGTTAATAAACTGAGTGCGATAGCTGATTGTTTGAATATCTTTTTTTGCATTGATCGTTTCCCTTAAGTAAGAGCGTCCGTTGCAATGAGTTTCCCTGCCCAGATGTGACTTTTTTATTTAATAAACACTTAGAGCGAGAGCAAGATAACAACAAAAAATAACACTTTCAACAATTTGTTAACAAACAACCAAATAAGCTAACAGTCTTTCAATTGCTTGCCATTAATAGTCTATTATTAAGAAAAAACATAAAACCGATGATCTCTAAACGGTTTTTTGACACATACGTAAAGAAACTGTAAGCATTTATCTAACAAATGGGGATGAGTGGTCAGATGAGAAAGCTATCTCATGTTGACCAAACAACAGCGATGAAAACGAGAATTTACTGATTGTCTATATTGTCTCAAACGTCAGTCACTAGTCATTCAAAATTGCTTCTAATCTTGCCTTCATCTCCTTGACTCTTGCTGCCTCTTGCGAAGCAAGGTTGACCTTTTGACCTAGGTCTTCTTTTAAGTTGAAAAGTAAATCCGAAGTCGTAAATTGAGGAAAACCGAGGGAGTCATTGTAATCCTTGGCTAACTTCATATTTCTAGTACTGTTTAGATAAACCCAATCACCTATACGGATCGCATATCGGTTCGGGAATGTATTGTGGATGGTGACATTACGGATGGGCTGCTTTGTTCTGCCGTTAAGCCATAATGGCAACATGTTTAAGCTGTCCCTTGCGATATGTTCGGATAGCGTAGCGCCTGAAATTGAGGATAGTGTCTTGAACAAATCAATTTGACTTATGGTATCGGTTACCACCGAGTCGGCCTTGACTTTGCCGGGCCATCTGACAATGAAAGGTACTCTGTGGCCAGCTTCCCAGATATCACGTTTGAAACCTCGCAGGCCACCTGAAGAATTATGCCCAGTCTTCATATACCGAGCGATCGCGTAATTTTCTGGTCCATTGTCAGAGGTAAAAACAACCAAGGTATTATCCGATAAATCATGGGCATCTAATGCGTTTAATAGCTCTCCAACAACAAAATCTGTTTGAAACATGAAATCACCATATCCTCCAGCACTACTCTTCCCCTTGAATTCGGAATTTGGAACGATTGGGGCATGTGGGGATGGCAAGGCAAAGTACAAAAAGAAAGGTTGTGTTTTTTTCTGCTGCGAAATGTAATCAACACCGCGCCTAGTTAACCTTGGTAGCACGTCATGAAAAGTCCATCCCTCGACGGCCGGTCCGGGACGAGCTTCCCAGTTTCCTTCGCTGGTTACTTCTTTTGGCGATATCATCATAGTGGTTGGTAACTCAAGTACACGATCGTCTTCAATCCAAGTGTAGGGTGGAAAATTAATGGTACCGTCACCAAAGTAGTGATCAAATCCGCGAGATAAAGGACCGCCCGGGATAGGTTTAGACCAATCATAGGCCTCGGCTGGAAATACATTGCGTACTTTCGATTTTTTCGGATTCTTAGTTGGAATGGTTATTTCAATTTTCTTTGCATCTTGTTTCAATAACGAGCGCCAGTCCCAACCAAGATGCCATTTACCGATTGCAGCCGTGGTATACCCCTGACTTTTTAGAACATGAGCGATTGTGGTCTCGTTAGCACTAAAATAATTACCGCCCATAGTAGCTGGTAAGCCGTGACTATTTCGCCAATGATAGTTGCCAGTGAGTAATGCATATCGACTTGGAGAACAAATCCCTGACGAACTATGCGCATCAGTAAAACGCATGCCCTGCTTGGCAAGTTTGTCTAAATTAGGGGTTGGGATTTTGGACTGTGGGTTCTGTATTGCCAAATCACCGTAGCCCATGTCATCGGCATATATGATGACAATATTCGGTTGTTTTGATTCGACAGCGCTTAGCGTGCTTGATGCAGCGCTGACTATCAACGCTATGGCTACTCTAAAATATTTCAATGCAATCCCCTAAACACCTTTAACCATGGAATATCCGAGTCTTGTAACTTAACAGAGTATTGATTGGAGATCTGTCAGAAGTCTGTAAACAGTCAAGCTCTTAGCTCTCGTGTTCTAATCTAAAATGCAGATATAAAAAAAGGCCACCGAAGTGACCTTTTTAGAATGCATTAGCTGCTGTGTCTTAGTCTAAGATCTTAGCTACAACACCAGCACCTACGGTACGACCACCTTCACGGATTGC
>CAXRGH010000235.1:0-17475 GCA_964230195.1 Alteromonadaceae bacterium | reverse complement strand
TTTCAAGCAGAAGACGGCATACGAGATGCTCTCTCGTGACTGGAGTTCAGACGTGTGCTCTTCCGATCTCTTTTTTGTTGAGCGATTTAAACTCGAACGACGAAAAACAGTGGTTGGGGTTGCATCTATTATTTTTGCTATTAGCACCACTATTGCCTTTAACTTCCCTGTGCTGTTTGAATTTGTTGTCAAGCTAACCACAGAATACAGCCAGCCACTGTTAGGTTTGGTTTTGTGTTTATTTACCGGCTGGTGTTGGAATCGTGGTTCAATTTTATCGGAATTAAAACAAGGCGATCCAGAAGTAGAAAATCGAATTTTTTGGAAAATATGGCCTTGGTACATCAAGTTCGTTTGCCCACTAATTATTGCTTTCATGTTCTACCGTTCGTTTTAGTCAATTGGAGTCTGCTTGATGAGTAACAATAATAATAATCCATCATTGGTCGATGCCATTATCCCACTCGTTTTCTTGGTTGTATCCCTTTCAAGTTCCGTTTATGTCTTTGGCGACAGTTCGTCATCGGGGCCGAACCAAATTGCTTTGTTGCTAGCGATGGGCGTGGCATCAATTATCGGTATCAAAAACGGTTTTTCGTGGAAGCAGATAGAAGAGGGAATTGTTCATGGTATTTCTTTGTCGTTGGGCGCTATTCTTATTCTTTTATCCGTTGGTGCATTAATTGGCACATGGTTACTTGCGGGTACCGTCCCCTCCTTGATTTACTATGGATTAGAGTTGATTGATCCATCCGTTTTTTATTTTGTGTGTTGTATTGTTTGTTCCATTGTCGCAATGAGTATTGGCAGCTCTTGGACCACAGCAGCAACCGTCGGTGTCGCGTTGATGGGAGTTTCCCACGGAATGGGGTTATCACCAGCAATTACTGCCGGCGCTATCATTTCTGGCGCCTATTTTGGTGACAAAGTGTCGCCACTCTCTGAGACTACTAATCTTGCCCCTGCGGTTGCGGGAACTCAACTATTTGAACACATCCGTTATATGTTAATTACGACGGTTCCGAGCTATATCCTCGCATTGGTAATGTTTTTAGTCGTTGGATTGAATATTGATGATTCTGGTTCAAATGCTCAAATTATCGCTATGCAGTCTAGTTTGGCAGAGGAATTTAACATTAGCGTGCTAATGCTGGTTCCGTTGGCCGTATTATTGACGATGGCCATTAAAAAAGTACCTGCTTTTCCTGCCGTGTCCATTGGTGCCATTATTGGTGGTGTGTGGGCAGTCGTTTTCCAGCCTGAGGTGATTCAACAAATGTATACTGGCGATTTGAGTGGTGTCTGGGTGCCTTTGACAGTGGTGTGGACTGCAATGTTTGATGGTGTGGTATTCAGTACCGCAAATGAAAACCTCAATGACTTGCTCAGTGGTGGCGGTATGTCGGGTATGTTAGGCACGATTTGGCTTATTATGTGTGCTTTAACCTTTGGTGCCGTATTAGAAAAAGTTGGCCTTCTTAAACGGATTGTGAGCATGTTATTGTCTGGCGCGAAAAGCGCTGGTGACATGGTCAGCCGTACCGTCGTGACTTGCTTTGGAACCAACTTGATTACTGCTGACCAATATATGTCAATTGTTATGCCTGGTCGCATGTACAAAGATGAGTTTGAAAAGCGAGGACTTAACCAATTAAACTTATCGCGAAGCCTCGAAGATGGCGGTACACTGACGTCTCCTCTCATTCCATGGAACACCTGTGGCGCGTATATGCACGGCGTGTTAAAAGTCGATCCCTTGAGTTATGCAATGTATTGTTTCTTTAACTTGATTAACCCCATTGTATCCATTACGTTTGCTTATATGGGAATTAAGATTTTGAGGACGGTTAAAGGGAAATAAGCGTCTGAGATTGATAAGGAGTTTGCAATGACTGCGAAACATCAAATAAAGCGTTTAAGTGACTATACCCCTCCCGAATTTACAATTGATTCGGTTAATCTTGATATCACCCTCGATCCAAAGCGAACAGTGGTTAAGTCAACATTAACCGTGAGGCGACTGTCCAACACTGCAAAACAGCTACGATTGGATGGTGCAGAACTTGAACTAGTATCAGTGGCGTTTGTTGATAGGCAACAAACGCTTGACTATCAGCTTGCAGAAGACGCCCTCACCATCCAGATACCAACTGGATTTGAAAGTTTTACGCTACAGATCATTAATGTAATTTCGCCCGAGAGTAACACTAGCCTAGAAGGCTTATATTGCTCTAATGGTGCGTTCTGTACACAATGTGAAGCAGAGGGATTCCGTAAAATTACATACTATCTTGATCGTCCTGATGTTCTCGCTAAATTTTCCGTTTTGATCAATGGGGATCGTCAACAATATCCGCGATTACTCAGTAACGGTAATCTTGTAAACTCTGGAACAACCAACGATGGAAGACATTGGGCCGAGTGGGATGATCCTCATCCTAAACCGTGCTATCTGTTCGCACTAGTTGCCGGGGACTTTGACTTACTTGAAGATCGCTATGTAACGGCGGACGGGCGTGATGTGTTGTTACAATTGTTCGTTGATAAAGGGCAGAAAGAACGTGGTTATCACGCATTGGACTCCCTTAAAAGTGCCATGAAATGGGATGAGGATGTGTTCGGTCTTTCGTATGATCTGGATATCTACATGGTGGTTGCCGTTGATTTCTTCAATATGGGGGCAATGGAGAACAAAGGACTCAATGTATTTAATAGTAAATACGTGTTAGCAAATTCAGAATCAGCAACCGATACCGACTATTTTAATATTGAATCAATCATCGGGCATGAGTACTTCCACAACTGGACTGGCAACCGTGTCACCTGCAGAGATTGGTTTCAGTTAAGCTTAAAAGAAGGATTAACGGTCTTCCGTGACCAACAGTTTAGCAATGATATGAGCTCTCCGTTGGTTAATAGAATTAATAGTGTACGAGTTATGCGTGAGCATCAATTTACCGAAGATGCCGGCCCAATGTCACATCCTATTCGCCCTGAACAAGTGATAGAAATGAATAATTTTTACACTGTTACTGTGTATGATAAGGGAGCCGAAGTGATAAGGATGCTCCATACATTGTTAGGGCAGTCTAAATTTAGACAAGGTATGGATTTGTATTTTGAACGTCATGATGGCTGCGCGGTCACTTGTGACGACTTTGTCAACGCAATGGAGGATGCCTCTGCAACTGACTTAAGCTTGTTCAGGCGTTGGTATAGCCAATCAGGGACGCCTGTAGTGTCTGTGAAAAGTGAGTATCATGCTGAGTCAAATAGTTTGCATTTACATTGCGAACAGCAGACACCTGTGACGGCGGATCAAAAACAAAAGCTACCTTTGCATATACCAATGTCGATTGAATTTATCGACCACGCGGGGATGCCCATTGTTATTAACGGAGGTAGCACCTCTGTTGTTCAGAGCCTGACTGATGCACAGCAGACATTTACGTATGACTTATCGGTGGAACCTGCTGCCATATCGTTATTTCAGCATTTCTCGGCCCCCGTCAAAGTAAAGTACGATGCAAGCCTAGCTGAGTTGCAACATTTAATTACCTATGCCAGTGATGATTTTAATCGCTGGGATGCTATGCAATCACTTTACCTTCAATGTATAACTGAAGCGTATCAAAACGCATCGAGTGACGTTTTTGATTGTTTGCAATCAACCCTCATCAAATTGATTGAAAATGCGGATGGAAATACGGCACTGTTGGCGGAGTGTCTTCAGTTCCCTTCTTTGGAAAGTATCTTCCAATCACAAGGTGGGCTGATTGATATTCATCGATGCTATGAAACAGCGGATACAATAAAGCAACGTTTAGCCAAAGCGCTTTTGCCTCATGTTATTGTTTTGTTGAATGCTATACCTGTCTATGAAAGCTATGATTATCAGGCTCATCAGGTTGACGATCGTAGGTTGAAAGCTACGTTAAATGTGTGGCTTGCGATATCGGGTGAAATGGGGAGCGACTATTGGCATCAGCGATACCAAGAATGCTCGAATATGACTGATACGCTTAATTTATTGTCTGCCTGTCAGTATGGCGAAAAATCGGTATTTAACTCCCTCATGGCAGACTTTGAAGCCAAGTGGAGAGGTGATGTGCTCGTGCTAGACAAATGGTTTAGTTTGAAAGCTGGTGCAAATAATGCCGAGCCGAGTCACGTACTTGATGAGTTGATGTCACATCCCAGTTATACCATCAATAATCCAAACCGAGTGAGAAGCGTCTGGGGAAGTTTTTGTCGTAACAATGCCCTCGGATTTCATAATCTAAATGGAACCGGCTATCAATTGCTTGCAGATTACCTTCTTAAACTCGATAAAGTAAATCCTCAAATCTCAGCGCGTTTAGTTGAACCGTTAATGCAAGCGAAGCGCTATGCTCAGAGCTACCAAGAATCGATGAATCAGGCACTGACCCAATTAAATGAAAGTGAATTAAGTCCTGATTTGTATGAGAAAGTGAGTAAGGCACTTCATTGAGGTAATGCGGCACTATTTTTTCCGTTTAAATGCGAGCCCGGCTCAATGTGAACGCTTGTATTGGGGTAAGCAACAAGCCGTTTTGACCTCGGAAAATGGCGTTCGCGTCAGCATACCAGTGGCTCAATTACGTCGGTTCATTACTGCCAATGGGATACACGGAAGGTTTCAACTTGTGGTAGATAATAACCAAAAACTTGTGACATTTGAGGCAGTATTAGGCTGAGTGTCAATCTGAGTGAACAAAACGCCTGTTTAAATTTTGTTATTTCTTTCATTAAGTGATTGAACTTATAACAATTAAACTTGCTAACTTTAATGTTTGGTGTAATTATTTTGTTAATTTATCGTGAATACTTATATCTTTTGGTGAATAACAAGAATCAAAAGAACCATCGGAGATGACAAATATGAATAAAAAGAATCACATTTTTAATCGTTCACTGATAGCAAAGGGAGTCGCATTGTCACTTGCGGTTGCGTCTTTGCCTTCCATTGGCGCGGACTGGAGCTTTGGTAAACTTGATGTAAAGTTTGATTCAGAGTTCTCTTTAGGCACCAGTATCCGTGTCGAAGAGAGAGACATGAGCTTAATTGGCAACAGCAACCAACTCAATCTTGATTGGACTGGCTATAATGCAGCAACAAACCCAATATATAGCAGTTCAGGTGTTTGGGCGTTGACCGACGCTTCATATTCCACCAATGGCGATAACGGTAATTTAAATTTCAACGAGGGTGACGCATTCTCAACCTTGCTTAAAGGTGTTCACGAATTAGATATCGCTTACGAGAACTTTGGATTGTTTGTTCGAGGTATGTATTTTCATGATTTTGCCGTCGCCGGTAAAGAAGCTGCTTGGGCACATCCAATCACCGGCCAAAAAGCTGATTTATGCGACAATCGTCGAGTTGAAGAAGAGCTTTGCTCAGATATTCGCTTCTTGGATGCTTTCGTGTACGCAGACTTTGAGTTCGGTGATACCCCTGTGACTATTCGAGTCGGTGAGCAGGTTATCAGTTGGGGTGAGTCAACATTAATCACTCACGGTATTAATACGATCAACCCTGTTGATGTTACGCGTGCTCGTTCACCTGGTATGTCATTGAAAGAAGTATTTATTCCTGTAGGGACGGTATTTGCGTCTATTGGACTGTCTGAAAATGTTGACCTTGAAATGTACTACCAATACGAATGGGAGAAGTCTCGTTTGCCGCAAGCTGGTAGTTATTTTGCCAGTAATGACTTTGCTGGTGCTGGCGGTCAGGCAAATAATATCCAACTTGGTTTCTCTGGTAATCCAGATATTAATATGGATGTGCTTTTGGCAGGTTTAAATGGCATCGGTGACGCCTTACGAAACGGTGGCGACTCAGCGGCTCTAGGGCAAGCATATTTAGCATATCCAACCAAAGTTGCTGTCAGAGCTTATGATCTAGCGGCTGACGTGGAGCCAGATGATGGTGGCCAATACGGTATCCGCCTTTCCTATTTTGCAGAAGAGTTGAATGAAACAGAGTTCTCGGCGTATTTACTGAATTACCATAGCAAGCGCCCGTTAATTTCAGGACGAGCGTCTAATTTTACCGGAGATTCAGTGACCGCTGACGTAGGAATGCTCGCAACGACAGAAATTACAAGAGACAATGTGACGCAACTGAATGCATTCACTTCAGGTGGGTTCTATTATCCTGAAGATATCCAACTTTACGGATTCAGTTTCAATACCAATGTCGGCGAAACTGCTATTGCAGGTGAAATTGCCTACCGTAAAGATGAACCGTTACAGATTGATGATGTTGAGATCTTGTATGCTGCTATGCCGGAGCAATTAGCCCAAGCAGGTTTACGTCCAGATCTTGCAAACCTATCTCAAATAAGTGCAATGAACGGTTCAATGACTGACCCGGGTGGTCATATCGACGGAATTTATGAATCGGATACAATGCAAGCGCAAGTCACAATGACTCATTTGTTTGGTCCAACACTTGGTACTGACAACTTAGTTATGTTGGCGGAAATTGGTTATGTGAGTATTCAAGACATGCCGGAAAATCTGCGTTTGAATGGTCCAGGCACGGGACGTAGTGGCCCAATTGCAAGTGGAGTTGAGGGGCTACATGTAGGATTGTCTGACGGTCCTGAAACTAATCCGTTCCCTACGGATGACGCTTGGGGTTATCGTCTACTGGCAAAAGCCGATTTCAATAATGTGATGGCTGGCGTTAATATGTCAATTCGAGGTGTTTACTCTCACGATGTTGACGGTATTACGCCAGATCCAATGTTTCTTTTCATTGAAGACCGTCAGTCTGCGAACGTGACTTTATCATTTGATTATATCAGCCGCTGGGGGCTTGATATTGGCTACAACAGTTTTTGGGGCGGTGTAGGAACTACAAACTTACTAAGTGACCGTGACTTCGTATCTTTCACCCTCAAGTATTCACTATAAGGAGACGCAATAATGAGAAGAATTACTAAAATTGCGACAGTTTTAGCGCTAACATTGTCAGCAAGCGCTGGATACGCAAAGGTTTCACCAAACGAAGCGAATCGCTTAGGGGCTGATTTAACCCCGCTTGGTGGTGAAGTGAAAGGCAATGCTGATGGTAGCATTCCAGCATGGACAGGTGGTATTACTGCTGCTCCAGCAGGATACAAAGCAGGTGATCATCACCCTGATCCATTCCCGGGCGATGCGCCGTTGTATACCATCACAGCAGCAAACTATAAGCAATATGCAGATTTTCTAAGTGCTGGTCAGATTAAGTTGTTTGAAACTTACCCTGAAACATTCAAGATGCCAGTATACAAAACACGCCGTTCAGCATCAGCACCAGCACGTGTTTACGACGCGACTAAGCAAAATGCGTTGTCAGCGGAACTTGTTCAAAGCGGTAATGGAATCAAAAACGCTGTTGTTGGTGTACCTTTCCCAATTCCATCGAATGGTTTAGAGGCGATTTGGAATCATATCCTTCGCTATCGTGGTGAGAATATTGCTCGTTTTGCTGGGCAAGCGGCTCCAACCGCAAGTGGTGATTACACTTTAATTGGTTTTGATGACGAGTTGATGATCAAATACTCCGCTATGGGAGTGAGCGCTGCCGATCTTGAGGCCGAAAATGTGTTAATGAAGTTCAAACAGAAAGTGACTTCACCATCACGTTTAGCAGGCACAGCGTTACTCGTTCATGAAACCATGGATCAGGTAAGAGATCCACGTCAAGCATGGACTTATAACACTGGACAGCGCCGAGTTCGTCGCGCGCCTAATATTGCTTATGATGCACCAGGTACAGCGGCTGATGGCTTGCGTACGACAGATGATTTCGACATGTTCAACGGTGCACCTGACCGTTATAACTGGACATTGAAAGGCAAGCAAGAAATGTTTATTGCTTACAACAGTTATAAGCTTCACAGTGACGCGTTATCTTATGACGATATCCTTACTCCAGGACACATTAATCCACAACATACACGCTATGAAAAACATCGTGTTTGGGTTGTTGAAGCGAATCTAAAAGATGAATACCGTCACGTTTATCAGAAACGTGTGTTCTTCCTAGATGAGGATAGCTGGCAAGCGCAAGTGGTTGACATGTATGATAACCGTGGTGATTTATACCGTGTGTCAATGGCTTACGGCTTAAATTATTATGAGGTACCAACTCAGTGGTCAACGCTAGACGTTTATCATGATCTAAACTCGCGCCGTTACCTAGCACTTGGCTTAGATAATGAAACTAAGATGTATGACTTCTCTGTTAAGTTTACAGATAGTGAATTCAAATCAAGCGCGTTAAAACGTGATAGTAAGCGTTAAACGTTGATTTTATTATAATCTAATAAAGGCCGTTTGATACGGC
Organism: Alteromonadaceae bacterium; assembly: GCA_964230195.1. GTDB lineage: Bacteria > Pseudomonadota > Gammaproteobacteria > Enterobacterales > Alteromonadaceae > CAXRGH01. The sequence goes on along the minus strand of CAXRGH010000235.1, from coordinate 9,107 downwards.
CTTTATTTGTCTATAGAGTGTGTATGAATATTAAGCAGTTTTTTCTTTTTGTTGGCCTTGTGTTTCCAGCAGCACTGTTCGCAAATCAACATCAACCATCCGTAATTAGTCCTCTAGCTGACCAATCGTTACTATCAGATATTACCCAAGTTAATGGTCGTTTGATCGCGGTTGGTGAACGAGGGCATATTTTAACTTCAGATGACGGTTCGCAATGGCAACAGAGCGAAGCTCCGGTATCTGTGCTTCTTACAGCGGTCACCGCTGTTGGAGACAGTGTTTGTGATGTTGGCCATGACGCCACAATCATTCATAGCGTCGATGGTGGTCGGAATTGGGTTATCCAATATTCTGATTTTAGTGTTGATAAACCATTGTTAGATATTGTCTTTTTTGACCAGCAGCACGGCGTGGCGATAGGCGCATACGGTATGTATCTGCGAACAAGAGATGGCGGTAAAAGTTGGGTAAGTGAAATTCATACTGAATTACTGTTTGAAGAAGATAGGGAATATCTTGAGGAATTAAAGGAAGAAAGTATCGAAGATTACGAACTCGAATTGGAAAGTATTCTTCCTCACTTTAATCAAATTGCCGTTTCAGACAATACCCTCATTATGGTTGGAGAAATGGGATTGGTTGCGCAAAGTACAGATTTCGGTGTTACTTGGAACAAGCTTGAGGTGGATTATGAAGGGTCATTTTTCACCGTTAACGTGTTTGATAATCAGACTATTCTTGGAGGATTACGCGGCACGGTATTTGAGCGCAAGCGAGTTGGAGCTGAGTTTGAACGGGTTCGTACTAAAGCTAAAGCGTCTTTTAATGGTGTTTTCTCAGCAAATGGTGTTACGTACATTGTCGGTAACAATGGTCACGTTGTCAGTCTTAGCGGCGGTCAAGTATCGGAACATCAAATACCAGAAGAAAAAGCAATATTGAACGGCGTTCATTTTAACGGACAGTTTGTCCTTGCCACGGATATTGGTGTGTTGCAGTCAAAAAACATAAGTAAATAATCATCATGAGCATTTTTAATACTGAATCAATTCAGCGCGGCTTATTCAAATTTAGAGCGGCATTTATTCTCTTATTCGTTGTCATTACAGCAGTGCTATTTTATCAAAGCACTCAACTGAAATTAGACGCAGGTTTTAGTAAAAATATTCCCCTGAATCACCCTTACATGCAGACATATATGAAGCATGTTAACGATTTTGGCGGCGCTAACAGCATTCTGGTCTCAGCATGCAGTGATGATGGCTCCATTTTCAGTACACCGTTTATGGAGCGTCTGAAAGAGATACACGACCAACTCTTTTTTATCAACGGTATTAATAGAGCTAGCGTAGACTCATTATATTCTTCCTCAACACGGTTCACTGAAGTAGTGGAAGACGGCTTCGCTGGCGGGCCGGTAATACCGGCAAATTTCGATCCTAAGCGGCACGCTGATTTACGGTTAGTTGCGAGTAATGTAGATAAAGCGGGAATTGTTGGCCGCAAGGTGTCAGACGATTTTAGTTGTGCCATGGTCAAAGCGTCACTACTTGAGCTTGACCCTGTAACTGGCGAAAAGCTCGATACCCTAGAAATAGCCAAGTCGTTAGAAACCGATTTACGCGGTAAATACGAGAACGATGGTATTACCATCCATATTATTGGCTTTGCAAAAATGATTGGCGATGTCGCAGAAGGGGCCAGTGATGTTCTGGTTTTCTTTGTTATTGCCATCTTAATTACTGGGGTTTTTGTTTATTTGTTCAGCCGCTCTGTCTCTCTGACCTTGTTACCATTAGTGTGTTCTTTTGTCGCTGTCATTTGGCAATTGGGATTACTCACGTCATTAGGGTTTGGTATTGATCCCATGTCAATTCTTGTACCATTTTTAGTGTTTGCAATTGGCGTTAGTCACGGTGTGCAAATGATTAATGCTGCAAAAAGTCGGACAAGAGAAGGGATGACTTGTTATGAGGCATCGGCAACTGCATTTAAACTTTTATTAGTTCCTGGTGGGATTGCATTGTTGTCAGACACGATAGGCTTTATGACACTGCTGGTTATTGATATTGGAATTATTCGTGAACTGGCGATTGCGGCAAGTATCGGTGTTGCTGTTATTATTCTAACTAACCTGATCCTTCTTCCACTACTGATGTCCTACGCCAAAAGCTTTGGTAATGCGGGTGAATCAACGCAGTCTGAGAGCCGTTGGGAGCGCTTATCAGTGTTTGCAAAACCTGAGGTTGCTAAGTATGTGTTGGCGATCACTGCTGTGTTATTTGGGTTTGGCCTTTACTACTCGCAACAAATGAAAATTGGGGATTTGCATGCGGGTGCACCAGCATTGCATGAGACTTCTCGATATAATCAAGATACCTTTCTTATCAGTGACCGTTATGAAATTAGTGTCGATTATATTTCTGTACTAGTGGAGTCAACCCCTGAGGCATGTACTTCTCACGCATTTATGACGGCGATTGATGATTTTCAATGGCGCATGAGCAATGTAGAGGGAGTTCAATCAGCTATCAGTTTGGCATCGGTTGCAAAAATTGTGAACGGACAGTTTAACGAGGGCAATCCGAAATGGCGGATATTACCGCGAACACAGCAATCGCTGGTTCAAGCTATTGCCCGCGTACCGACAAGTTCTGGCCTGTTGAACAGCGATTGTTCGGTCATGCCAGTCATACTGTTCATGTCTGACCATAAAGCTGAGACTATTGACCGGGTTGTCGAAGCGGTTGAGCGCCATTCTGCTACCTTTGGAAATGATAATTTATCGTTTGAACTAGCGTCTGGTCCCGTGGGTGTGATGGCTGCCAAAAACCAAGCGGTGAAAGCAGCTCAAGTTCCAATGATGCTCTATGTTTTTGCTGCTGTTATCGTCTTGTGCTTAATAAGTTTTCGATCTGTCCGGGCAACTCTAGTCGTTGTTGTCCCACTGTACGTAGTGTCAATCCTTGCTCAAGCTTTAATGACGGGGCTTCAAATTGGATTAACGGTTTCAACACTGCCAGTGATAGCACTAGGCGTTGGGATTGGTGTGGATTACGGTATTTATATTTTAAGTAGTATGAATCATCGATTAAAACAGGGGGAAAGCCCTCAACAAGCTTACCTTGCTGCGTTAAAAGAGCGGGGCAGTGCGGTGTTGTTTACTGGGATAACCTTAGCTATAGGCGTCAGCACTTGGGTATTCTCTGCCCTCAAGTTCCAAGTGGACATGGGAATACTGCTGACTTTCATGTTTTTGGTTAACATGCTCGGCGCAATTATCGTGTTACCAGCACTTTCCAGCTACCTTTGGAAAAAAAATCAATAAATTCATTTATTGAATAAATATCTAATTCAGGGCTAATAAACGGCATTTAGTTATGTTTTTATTAGCCCTTGTTGAATATCTATAACGATAACGCAACAACTCTAGCCTAAGAGCCTCTTTTCAAACAGCAAAATTTATTTAACAATGTTAAATATTTGTTGGTTGGGTGGTTTTGACCCATACTGATTCGGTATTTTATTCGTTTATTTAGGATAGTGTATGTCGGTGTCTCCTAAGCATCATTCGGTGCTTCTAGAAAATGTTTTTAATTTAATGCAACAGCGTATTGTAGGCCGCGAGAGCGAGCATTTAATCGACTTTACGAATCACTTATTTAGTACGGTTTCGAGCCGCGATTTGGAAGGACGTTCTGAGAGCGATATTTATGGTGCTTGTCTCAGTTTGTGGCGTCAGTTCGAGAGTTATGACTCGTCTCGCCCTTTGGTTGATGTGTTCAATCCAAACGTGAGCCGTCATGGTTGGCGGTCATCGCAAACGATTATCACGATTTGTGTCAAAGATATGCCATTTCTGGTTGACTCAGTTCGCATGACGTTGCAACGCCTCGGGATTTCTTCCCACTTGTTTTTACACATTCCACTAGCGGTGAGACGTGACGAAAGTTACCAAGTTACTCATGTTGAGAGTTTAGCGTCGGCGCAAGATGATATTGAAGCTAATACCGTATTTCTGATTGAAGTCGACACCTTATCAGCTAGCAATGATCTAAAGAAACTTCAAGCAGAGTTACTTGTCGTGTTAGGTGAAGTTAATGACGCTGTGACTGATTGGCAGCCGATGAGAGAGCGCTTGCAGGCTATTATCAAAGAGTATGAGCACGACAAGTTGCCTTGTAGCGGTGAGACGAAAGACGAGACCCTCACGTTTTTAAAGTGGGTGTTGGATGGGCATTTCACCATGTTGGGTTTTCGTTCATTTATGATCAGCACTCAAGACGGCGATCATATGTGGCACACAAAACCGGATGCTAGTCTTGGGTTACTAAAAACCTCAGAGCAAAAAGGCGCACGCTTAAGTGAAAGACCCCTCAGTGCCCAGAAAGAAACATTGAGCTCTAATCCACTGATACTCACTAAGACAAATACTTTATCTCGCATCCATCGTCCTGCGTACATGGATTATATTGGTATCAAACGCTTTAACTCGGATGGTAAATTGGTAGGTGAAGAACGGTTTATCGGTTTGTATTCAGCGTCGTTTTACCATTCTAGTGCTAGCGAACTGCCGATTTTGAAACATAAGCTATTGCGCGTCACTGACCAACTGGGTTTTGCACCGGGAAGCCACGCTTACAAAGCAAGTATCAATGTGCTTGAAACATATCCTAGAGATGAGTTGATCCAAGCGTCTGAATCAGAACTCTCTGATATTGTGATGGGTGTTTTCCAAATGCAAGAGCGTGGTATCTCACGCATGTTTGTGCGCAGGGATGTGTTTGGTCGTCAATATTCATGCATGGTGTTTGTACCAAGAGAAAAATATAACACGCAATTAAGAAGGGATACCCAAGCATTATTCCAGCGCGCATTTAATAGTGATGAAGAAGTCGGATTTAACACCTATTTTTCTGAGAATATATACGCAAGAACACACTACACAGTTAAAGTGACTGACAATAGTGAAGAGATTGATATAGCCGAGATTGAACGAAACATGACAGAATTAACAAAAACGTGGAATGATAAATTTGTTGAAGCATTGTTGGGTGCTCACGGTGAGGCTCAAGCACGTAACTTAGAGCAGAAATACAGTGATGGTTTTAGTCGCGGATATCGCGAAACGTATCTGCCATCTATCGCAGTGGCAGACATTGAAAAGTTTGAGTCTTTGGATAATGAAAATACCTTAGATATGCTTTTCTATCGTCCTCAAGAGATGGCGGTAGATAGCCAAACCGTCAAACTTAAGTTATTCCACAAAAACGAACCCATACATCTCTCTACCGTGTTGCCGATCCTTGAGAACTTTGGATTGAGAGTTATTGATGAGAGTCCGTATATGGTGAAATCTACCCAAGGTGATATTTTCTGGGTGATGGATTTTTCTATGTTACACGGTACAAGCCATAAACTTGACCTCACCATGGCGCAGTCATTATTTCAAAATGCATTTGCGAAAGTGTGGTCTGGTGAATTAGAAGATGATGCTTTCAACCGACTCATACTCGGAGCGGGTATTTCTGGTCGAAAAGCAACGATTCTGCGGGCATACGCAAAATACATGTGGCAATTAGGAAGCTCTTTTAGTCTTGATTATATTGCAGCTACTTTGGACAGTTATCCGCATATCGCTGAGTTACTAGTTGAGCTTTTTGAACTGCGTTTCAACCCTGATTTAAGAGACGCAAAGACGAAGCCAGAAACGATTGAAAGTCGGGTCATTGAGCAGTTAGATCTCGTCAGTAATCTGGATGATGATCGTATTATTCGTCGTTACATGGATCTGATTAATGCAACATTACGAACGAATTTTTATCAGTTGAGTGACTCAGGTGATGATAAATCGTTTATATCATTTAAGATTTTTTGTGATGATGTTCCTGACATGCCACTACCACGACCTAAATTTGAAATTTTCGTCTATTCACCGCGTGTAGAAGGTGTTCATCTTCGCGGTGGAAAAGTCGCAAGAGGCGGTTTGCGTTGGTCTGATCGTAAAGAAGATTTCAGAACCGAAGTTCTCGGGTTGGTTAAGGCGCAGCAAGTAAAAAATACCGTTATTGTGCCCGTCGGTGCTAAAGGTGGATTCGTCTGTAAACAACTTCCCAGTGACGGTGGGCGTGCAGCATTTTTAGCTGAGGGACAAGCATGCTACCGTTTGTTTATTCGTTCACTGCTCGATATCACAGATAATATTGTTCATGGCGATATTGTAAAACCTGAACGTGTCGTCTGCCATGACGATGACGATCCCTACTTAGTGGTTGCAGCAGACAAAGGAACTGCAACATTCTCTGACATTGCAAATGGTATATCAGAAGAATTTGGTTTTTGGCTAGGTGACGCGTTTGCTTCTGGCGGCAGTGTTGGCTATGACCACAAGAAAATGGGGATAACCGCCCGTGGGGCTTGGGAATCAGTTAAGCGACACTTCCGTGAAATAGGGGTTGATTGCCAAAACGAAGAGTTTACCTGTATTGGGATAGGTGATATGGCGGGGGATGTATTCGGTAACGGTATGTTGTTGTCTGAAAAGACTTGCTTGGTCGCTGCATTTAATCATATGCATATATTTTTCGATCCTTCTCCGGATTCGAAAAGCAGTTATGCTGAGCGACAACGTCTGTTTAACGATCCGAGCCTAAACTGGTCTAATTATGATACTTCGCTGATATCTGAAGGTGGTGGAGTTTTCTCCCGCTCGGCTAAAACCATAGAGCTTTCGTCGCAAATGAAAAAAGCACTTGGTGTTAGATTATCCAACGTAACGCCAACCGAGTTAATCAATCTGATATTAAAAATGAAGGTTGACCTCTTGTGGAACGGTGGTATCGGTACTTATGTGAAAAGTAGTGATGAGTCACATTCGGAAGTAGGCGATAGAGCCAACGATAACCTGAGAATAGATGGAAAAGATTTACGCGCAAAAATCGTTGGTGAAGGCGGCAATTTGGGCTTAACTCAATTGGGACGCATGGAATATGCGCTTCATGGTGGGCGTATTAATACTGACTTCATTGACAATGCGGGTGGAGTAGATTGCTCGGACAACGAGGTCAATATTAAGATCTTACTGAATGGCTTGGTGAATGATGGTGAGCTTACTGTGAAGCAACGGAATCAATTGCTCTATGACATGACGGATGATGTCGCCGAGCTTGTATTGGATGACTGCTACAGGCAAACAGAATGCATATCCATTACTGAGCTGGGCGGAGCCAGCTTGGTAAAAGAACAGCAGCGCTTCATTCATTACCTTGAACGCAATGAACATTTGAATAGAAGCCTTGAGTTTATCCCAACTGATGAAACGTTAGCCGAGCGACAACGGAGTCATATCGGTTTTACTCGTCCCGAGTTATCGGTATTGGTTGCGTACGGTAAGATGATCCTGAAAGATATGTTGAATATTTCAGAGATAACGGAAAATCCGTATCATAGCCAACTGTTGCACAAGGCATTTCCTGAAGCGCTTCAAAAGCGTTTCATTGAACAGATGGAAGCTCATCCATTGCGTGGTGAAATCATAGCAACAAAACTAGCCAACGATATTGTCAATCACGCTGGTCTCAATTTTGTATTCAGAATGCAAGAAGAGACGGGGGCAAGCGTTCAAGAAGTCGCCAATGCTTATGCCATTGTAAAAGCTGTTCTCAACCTAGATGAAGTGTGGACTAGTATTCAAACACTTGATAACAAGGTGCAGGCGGAGACGCAGCTGAAAATGTTGGAAGAGTTACGTCGTTATGTTCGACGTTCATGCCGCTGGTATTTGAGACATGGTGAGAAGAACTCAGATCTTGCTTTCAATGTAGAACGTTTCAGACAGGGGTACGTCAAACTAAGCAACGAATTAAACACTATGTTGGTCAAAGAAGAGCAAAAAGAACTTAATCAAAAAGTGAAATCCTTGACTAGCAAGCATGTTCCAGAAACAGTTGCATTTGCTGTCAGCTCCCTCAGTAATTTATTTTCAAACTTTGATATTGTCCAAGTAGCTGAGGATATTGGCCTTCCTCAGGAAGTGGTTGGAAAACTCTACTTCACACTCGGATATGAACTTGAACTGCATTGGTTCCTCATGCAAATTAATCGACAATCAGTCACGAATCATTGGCAAGCGCTCGCTAGAGCATCATTCCGAGAGGAGTTAGATTGGCAGCAACGTGCAATTACTGCAACTTTGTTGAAACAGCAGACCGAGCCTAAAGACGCGGATGAAGTCTTAGCAAATTGGATGGAAACCAATGAAGAATCACTTTCAAGATGGAATCATATGATGAGTGAATTTAAATTAGGGGATACTCACGAGTTTGCTAAATTTTCAGTGGCAATGAGGGAATTAATGTTATTGAGTACAAATTCTTAAACCCTTCGGTATTTCTTTGATATACTCACGGCCTCAATTTTGAGGCCGTTTTTATTTCAGGGAGTCAGTGATGTTTCAATCGTTAGCACAGCAATTTTTATTAAGTCGAGAACCAGAAAAGTCTCACGATTTAACAATTAATCTGTTGAAGGCGACTCAACGCACGCCACTTGCAGCCCTTTATTCTCAAAAAATTGATGATACACCGGTTGAGGTTTTCGGGTTAACCTTTAAAAACCCCCTTGGATTGGCAGCTGGACTCGATAAAAACGGTGAATGTATTGATGCCTTTGCTGCAATGGGTTTCGGGTTTATTGAGGTTGGCACCGTTACGCCAGAACCTCAGCCCGGTAACGACAAGCCTCGTTTGTTCAGAATTCCCCAAAAGAAAGCCATCATCAACCGCATGGGCTTTAACAACAAAGGGGTAGACTACCTTGTAGACCGAGTAAAAGAAGCAAATTATGACGGAGTTCTCGGGATCAATATTGGCAAGAATAAATGGACGCCGGAAGATGAGGCTTTGCAAGATTACCTAATTTGCTTAAAAAAGGTTTATCAATATGCCTCATATGTGACGATCAATATATCGTCTCCCAACACACCTGGTTTACGTAACCTCCAATATGGAGATTCATTAAAAACACTCATTAATGGCTTAAAATCAGCTCAGGCAGAGCTAGAAGAGCAGCATGCTAAAACAGTTCCTATGTTGATTAAGATTGCCCCT
>CAXRGH010000234.1:0-11713 GCA_964230195.1 Alteromonadaceae bacterium | reverse complement strand
CCTACTTAGACATGCTGCCCCCCATTCATTAACCTTTATTTGGCACATTCTTTGCTTCTTCATTTTCGTTACGAGAGGAGCAACCACATGGCAATCAGTTTAGATAAATTAGTAGGCTTTCATCACAAGGCGTTGTCGATACGTTCACAACGTATGGAAGTGATCGCCGGTAATTTGGCAAATGCCAACACTCCTGGCTACAAAGCAAAGGATATCGATTTTCGTAAAGCCATGGAAACCGCTAACTCTCATCAATCGTACGGCGGGCACAAGACCCACGAGAAACACTTTGATATTGGTCACTCAATGCAGAGTCGTTTGGTTCAGTATCGTGCAACCCAGCAGCCAGATACTGGTGACGGGAACACAGTAGATACGCAGATTGAACGTAATAAATTTTTGGACAATGGTATGCGGTATCAGGCGTCCTTGCAGTTTTTAAGTGGCAAATTTAAAGGCATGAAAAAAGCCTTGAGTGGAGGTCAATAATCATGAGTTTATTTAATGTAATGGACATTGCGGCAACTGGCATGAGCGCTGAATCAGTCCGTTTAAATACCACAGCAAGTAATGTTGCCAATGCCAATAGCGTCAGCAGTAGCTATGACGAAACGTACCGTGCACGCAAGCCGGTATTCTCAACCATGTTGGATAATGCAACTGCCCAAAGTGGTTCTGCCAAGGTGCAGGTGATGGGCGTAGTAGAAAGTGATGCGCCGTTACTGGCGGAGTTTAATCCGTCACACCCAATGGCAGATAAAGACGGTTATATCTACAAACCAAACGTTAACGTGGTTGAAGAAATGGCAGACATGATGTCCGCGTCCAAAGCCTATGAAACCAATGTGCAAATTGCTGACACGACCAAACGTATTTTCCGCCGCGTGTTGCAGCTAGGGCAAGGTAACTAATGAGTAGCATTGATAACAAGATCAACAACGATCTGTATTGGCAAAAAGATAACGCGACCCCAGACAATAAAAATGGTCAGTTAACACAAGAAGACTTTTTTGCTTTGTTGACTGAGCAGTTGTCCAATCAAGATCCCACTAAACCGGTGGATAACGATCAAATGATTGCGCAAATGACGAATTTCACAATGGCGGATAGCTTGAGTCAATTAAATGACAAGTTTGACGCATTTGCCACTTCCATGACGTCAAACCAAGCATTGCAAGCGTCAAGTCTGGTTGGACGAAACGTCTTAGTTGCTGGAAATACAGCAGCTCTTAACGGCAGTGGTCAGCCAGTGGTAGGTAATATTATCAGCGGCCAAAATGTTAAAAATATGAAGATCGCCATTACCAATGAAGTGGGTGAAACGGTGAGAGTTATCGATGCCGGTAGCCATAAGGCGGGTAGTGTCGAATTTGCTTGGGACGGAACCGATGCCAACGGCAATCCCTTGCCGCCCGGCAATTATCAAATTAATGCGTCAGGTGTGATTAACGGTGAAGAGCAGCAACTCCCAACCGCAATGTACCGACATGTTAACAGTGTGAATTTGTCATCCAGTCAACAAGGTGTCATTTTGAATCTTGATGGTGAAGAAAGTATCACCTTGGCGGATGTTTTAGAAATTGGCAGTTAAATAGGAGAAATACTATGTCTTTTAATATTGCCTTAAGTGGTCTGGGCGCCGCCCAAAAAGATCTGGATACAACGGCGAACAATATCGCAAACGTCAATACGGTAGGCTTTAAAGAGTCACGTGCCGAGTTCGGGGATGTCTATGCGTCATCGTTACTGGCAGGTGGTAAAACCAAAGTCGGTGATGGTGTATTGACATCTGAGGTTGCACAGCAATTTTCTCAAGGTAGTTTGACGTTCACTAATAACTCTCTTGATTTAGCGGTTGCGGGTACTGGCTTTTTTGCTACAATCCCGGAACAATCATCACGAGACTTTTCTTTCACGCGTGCTGGTCAATTTAAGCTTAATGAAGATAACTTTGTGGTGAATTCAAGTGGTAACCATTTGATGGGGTTCCCTGTTAACCCAGACGGCACATCTTCATCTGTTGCCCTAAGCACCACTGAACCTGTCAGAATCCCGGATTCATCAGGTTCTCCGCAGTCTACTGGTGAAGTTGACTTACGTTTCAATTTGCCGGCAGATGCACAACCGATTGATCCCGCCATATTTGATATGACAGACCCGCTAACCTATAACGCAGCAACATCAGTGACTGTCTATGATTCGTTAGGGGATAGTCATGTAATGACCTATTACTTTATCAAAGATGCTTCAAACTATAATGCGACCGATACCCCCGTGGATCCTGTGGCAACTCCTGACCCATCAACCGTGCAAAGACAAAACGAGTGGTTGATGGTTGCTGCCGTTGATGGCCAAGCGATTGATATGGATGCCGGAACAGGTACGCCCGTTAATCAAGCCGGCGGTATTAATGCTGCTCGCCTAATTTTTTCTAGCGGTGGAGACTTTCAAGGGATTCAAGGAACAACTCAACCGACTGGCGGAGCTACAGTGACTAATCCGGGTGCGATTGATCAAGCAACGGAAGATGCAACATTTCAACTAACCACAGTACCTTTTGGTTCGTTATTACAAAATGGCGCGGACACCAGTCAAGCGATCATCATTGATTTTAATTTTGACCCCGCAACCGCCACACCCAATGAACCAACCCAATTTGCCTCAAACTTCGAGGTAACTTCATTGGAGCAAAATGGTCTGCCTGTGGGACGTTTGACGGGTGTTGATATTGGTCCTGATGGTTTAGTCAGAGCAACCTTTTCGAATGGTACATCAACGCCTATTTCACGTGTTGCCCTAGTGCGTTTTGCCAATGAGCAAGGTTTAACACAGGCCGGCAGTACCAACTGGAAAGCCAGCATTCTGTCTGGTGAAGCCTTAGCGGGTGAGGCAACTACTGGTACCTTTGGTAACATCAACAGTTCTGCATTAGAGCAATCGAATGTGAATCTCACCACAGAATTGGTGGACATGATCATTGCCCAGAGAAACTTCCAAGCCAACTCACGTGCATTGGAAGTGAATAATCAGTTAAACCAAACGGTCCTGAATATTCGTTAATCCGAGTTAATATGGGTTCAGATAAAAAGCCAGTGCTGATACATTGAATGTGTCGCCTGGCTTTTTTGTTCACTCATTCCAATCAAGAGAACCATAACGAAAACACACCGATTGTGCTCTGGGTTAGCGGTTCCATTTCTTGTTTTTCCTCGCTTTCAGCCATCAATACAGGAACTGTCTGGCATATTCTTTGCAAAGTATCTACATGGTGACGTGAAACGTCAAAAACGTGTCGAGGTATATCATGGATAAATTGTTGTATATAGCCGCAAGTGGCGCAAAGCAGGACCTGATGGGTACCGCTGTGCGTGCCAATAATTTGGCTAACGCTAACACAACAGGTTTTCGAGCTCAGTTAGAGCAAGCTCGGGCTATGCCGGCCTTTGGCGAAGGCTTACCCACTCGTGTATTTGCTATGACAGAATCACCTGCCAATAATTTTGAATCTGGCGCTATGACACCAACAGGTCGTCAACTGGATCTCGCGATTCAGGGGCAAGGATTCTTTACCGTCATGGATGAACAGGGCAACGAGGCATACACCCGCGCCGGTAGCATGCGAATGGGACCCGAAGGACAGATCCAAGATGCCAGCGGAAATATGGTGATGGGAGACTTTGGGCCTATTTTTGTTCCGATCCCCGTCTCCAATATCAACATTGCAAAAGACGGCACTATTTCTGTTCGACCACAAGGAGCGCCTGAAAACGCGTTAGAAGCCATTGGTCGATTAAAACTCGTGAATCCTCAGACCGCTGATTTACAACGCGGCAACGACGGTTTGTTCCGTTTAAAAAGCGGTGATGCTGCAGACGCAAGTGCTGTGGTACGCATCGAAAGTGGCATGTTAGAAGGTAGTAACGTTAACGCCATTGATGAAATGGTAAAAATGATGGAACTCCAACGTCATTACGAACTGCAAGTCAAATTTATGAAAAAAGCAGGCGAATTGGACAGACAATCCAACCGTCTTCTCAACATATTGTAAGAAAGAGGTGATAGTATGCATCCTGCTCTTTGGATAAGTAAAACCGGCTTAGATGCCGCACAAACAGACGTTTCGGTTATTTCCAACAACTTGGCGAACGCCAGTACCGTTGGGTTCAAAAAAGACCGCGCAATTTTTGAAGACTTGTTGTACCAAAACATTAACCAGCCGGGTGGTCGTTCCTCAGCTGATACTGAGCTTCCTTCAGGTTTGATGGTGGGTGCTGGAAGTAAAGTCGTTGCTACACAAAAAGCGCACACGCAAGGTAACATGTTAACCACTGAAAATGCCTTAGACATTTCTATTCAGGGGCGTGGTTATTTTGAAATACTGCAACCCGACGGCACATTAGCCTATACCCGAAACGGCCAATTTACCTTGAATGATCAAGGACAAATTGTGACTCCGGGCGCTGGGTATTTATTGCAACCAAACATTGCCATCCCAGAAGATGCACAGCAGATAACCATTTCCCAAGACGGTGAAGTCTCTGTTGCGGTGCGTGGCGAAGCAGAGCCTACCATTGTTGGGCAAATACAGCTTGCTGATTTTATTAATCCAACCGGCTTACAGCCAACTGGACAGAATCTCTATGTTGAAACCGCCGTGAGTGGTGCGCCTATTTTGGGTATTCCTAGTTTAGAAGGGATTGGCTCGTTACAACAAGGTACATTGGAAACGTCTAATGTGAATGTGACAGAAGAGTTAGTGAACTTGATTGAAAGTCAGCGTTTGTATGAGATGAACTCAAAAGTTATTTCTTCTGTTGACCAGATGCTTGGACAGGTTATCCAGCAGTTGTAGGGGTAAGCCATGAATAAGTTACTTTCAATTGGATTGTTGTGTTGTTGGGTAGGGTTGACGGGGTGTCAATCAACGCCAGAGTTAGCGGCACAACCTAATGATCCTTTTTATGCACCCATTATTCCGGCAGTGCCAGAACAAGCGGTTGCACAAGATGGCTCGCTATTTCACCCTACCAGTGCTCAGAGCTTATATTCTGATGTGAAGGCACGTAGAGTGGGAGATATCATCACCGTCGTGTTGCTTGAACGCACATCAGCAAGTAAGTCTGCAACCAACGATTCTAGCCGTGAAAGTGAAGTTCGGGTGAATCCTATCTCCGGGTTAGGCGGTCAGCCGGTCACTATCAATGGCCAGTCCATTAATCTGGGAATGAGTTCCAGTAACGAGTTCAATGGTGCTGCACAGGCTAACCAGAGCAATAGCCTAGCGGGTAATATCTCGGTGACCGTCACCCAAGTGCTGGCCAACAATAACTTAGTGGTACGGGGCGAAAAGTGGCTGACATTGAATAATGGTAATGAATATATTCGTTTGACGGGTGTTGTCCGGCCAGCTGATATTTCACCCGCTAACGAGATCCAATCCAGCAAGGTCGCCAATGCTCGTATTTCATATAGTGGCACGGGTACCTTTGCCTCCGCTCAACAGCGCGGTTTGTTGAATCGATTCTTTTCTGCCAGCTGGTGGCCTTTCTAGGAGATAAGATGATGCGTAGTTTGATTATTCTATTGTTATCCTTTTTTATTGTCAGTGCGGACGCAGCGCAACGCATTAAAGATGTTGCCTCTATTCAAGGTGTTCGAGACAACCAGCTAGTCGGATATGGTTTAGTGGTGGGCTTGCCGGGAACTGGCGAGCAAAGCCCTTTTACTGAGCAAAGTTTCAGAACCATGTTAAGTAACTTTGGCATCATGTTGCCGGGGAACTTAAAACCTAAAATTAAGAACGTTGCGGCAGTTGCTGTGCATGCCACCTTACCCGCCTTTGCAAAACCCGGGCAAACCATTGATGTCACTGTATCGTCAATGGGGGAAGCTGAGAGCTTGCGTGGTGGCACTTTAATGCAAACGTTTTTGAAAGGCGTTGACGGGAAGGTTTACGCGATAGCACAAGGCAGTCTTGTGGTTGGCGGTTTTGGTGCAGAAGGGAATGATGGTTCGCGCGTGGTGGTCAATACACCAACGGTGGGACGTATTGCTAATGGTGCCATTGTTGAGCAGTCCATTACGTCAGGTCTCATGCAAGATGATTACTTGACGCTGAATCTTCACATTTCTGATTTCACCACGGCAAAGAATTTAGCTGACACCATAAATAAAGAATTTGGTGCGGATGCACAAAATGGTTATGCCATTGCCACTCCGATCGACGCTACGTCTGTGCGGGTTTCTGCGCCGCGTGATGTGGGACAGCGTATTGGGTTTTTGTCTCTGCTTGAGAACTTTGAATTTACCCCTGCCAACGGACCTGCTCGAATTGTTATTAATAGCCGTACTGGCACCATTGTGATTGGCAGTGATGTGCGCTTGTTACCTGCTGCGATAAGTCATGGCGGATTAACCGTTACTATTACTGAGAGTCCAGTGGTGAGTCAACCGAATGCGTTGGCAGAAGGTGAAACGCAGGTGGTTGAACAATCCATTATTGATGTCACGCTGGACGACAGCCGAATGTTTAAGTTTGACCCAGGCGTGACATTAGACGAACTAGTCAAAGCCGTTAATGAAGTGGGCGCAGCGCCCGGTGATTTGATGGCGATCTTGGAAGCACTCAAAGAAGCTGGTGCTTTACAAGGACAGTTAATTGTCATTTAGACAATGTCATTAAGGTACTGTGATTAAGGTTCTAAGATTTAGGTAATTTGCATGAAAATGAATGTAGACGGCTTGGGCCTGAACAATACGCTAGATGCTCAGAGCAATTATTATGATTTGCAGAGCTTAGATGCGTTGCGTCAAAAGGCACATTCTGATGATAAAAAAGAAGCCCTCGCTCAAGCTGCCCAGCAATTTGAGGCTATTTTTATGCGGATGATGTTGAAGTCCATGCGCGATGCTCAAGATGCAATCGCGGATGAAGATAGCCCATTCAATTCTTCCACCATGAAGTTTTACCGTGATATGAATGACCAACAGCTAGCCACTCAACTGGCACAAAATGGCAATATGGGGCTGGCTGAAGTGGTACTTAGACAGTTCGGCGGTGACGAAAATTACAAAAATGCGGATCTACTGAATAGTGATAGACGTTTTAGTCCACACCTTGCAATGCCAATGGATATGAACGCTATTCAACGGGTTAAGTCCACAGGTAAAGAGACTGACAGTCCATTTAATACAAAGAGCTTGGACGCGCATTTTGAGTCTCAAGGGCTTAGTTCAACACAAACTCCGAAGACATTTGAAAGCAAAGAAGCCTTTGTTGCCTATTTAATGCCCCATGCTGAGAAAGCAGCCAAGCCACTTGGTATCGCTCCTCAGGCATTGGTGGCTCAAGCTGCACTTGAGACCAATTGGGGCAAGCAGGTGATTCAACATGGTCAGCAAAGCTCCCATAATCTTTTTGGAATAAAAGCGGATAAACGTTGGGACGGCGAGCGCAGTCAAGTGACTACCCTAGAGTTTGTTGATGGGGTGCCGGAACGCCAAATGGCTTCATTCAGAGCGTATCCCTCGTTTGAAGACTCATTAAAGGATTACGTTAATTTTGTCTCTACCAGTCCCCGTTACCAAGGGGCTGTGGCAAACGCGAATAACACACGTACTTACTTTGAACAGTTGCAACAGGGGGGATATGCAACGGATCCCGAGTATGCCAACAAGATTATGCGAGTGTTAGACAGTGATGTTTTTCATACCGGCACATTGAGTAGTAAGGGAGCGAAATAACCGTGGCTATTACCAATAATTTATACAGTATTGCGCAAAGCGGTGTGAGAGCTCAGACCGAGTTGTTGCAAACCACAGGTCACAACATTGCTAACGTTAACACCGAGGGGTTTGTGCGTGAGCGTACCTCTCATGAAGCGCAATTGGAAGGTGGCGTTGGTGGCTCCCAAACGCAACGTATTATTGACCGTTTTGCGCTGTCTTCTATGCGCAGAGATACGACTGAAGTGGGCTATTACGAGGCATATTACGTGCGCTCTTCTGAGTTTGATAACATCTATTCGGGTGATGCAAGCAGCCTTGCCACCAGTATTAATAGTTATTTTACCGCGATGCAAACAGCGGCCTCAGAGCCAACCAATTCGGCTGCAAGAAATCTCGTTATCTCAGAAGCTAACGCGTTTGTGGGAAGAATGCACAGTTTCTCTGATTTTACAGATGCCAAGGCCAGTGAAATTAATGCTGAACTCACGAGTTTAACGAACCGAGCGAATGAGCTGGTGGAAAGTATTGCGAAGCTCAATATGAAAATTCAGACCTTGACGGTGACCGACAGAAATCATCAACCAGGGGTGATGATGAATGAACGGGATAAGGCCATTCTTGAGCTTTCTGAATTGATTGGTATTTCAACCATTGATCGTCCCGACGGTGTGACCCTGGTTAATATGCGTTCTGGGCAGTCATTAGTGATGAAAGATGGCACCTTTAATTTATTTTCTGCAGACGGTGATGTTGACCCTAACTATCGTGCACTGAAACTCAACCATACCTTGATGGATGGCAGTGTGGTAAGTCAGCCGTTTGTTGGCGCTGATATTGGCGGTAAAATTGGCGGCATTGTTGCTTTCCGTGATGAGACCGTTGAAAAAGTGCAGCGTGAATTGGGGCAACTTGCCATCACCTTTGCTGACTCTATGAATCAACAGAATGGGTTGGGGATGGACTTGGATGGTGAGCTTGGACAAGAGATTTTTGGACTTGGTCAGTTTGAAGCATTAAAACATGTCCGTAATACCGGCACTATTGGCGGTATTGTGGGGGAGTTTATCCCTGGCGCAAGCAGTGATGTTACGGATTCGGACTATCAAATAGAAATTGTAGGGCCTGGTACAACATCAGCTTCACATATTGAGGTCACTATCACTAAATTGAATCCAGACGGAACGCCTGTACTGGACAGCAGTGGTTCGCCAATCGCCTCAGTCACTACTGAATTTCCTGTGGGTACCGCCACCTTAATGGATTATTCGACCAGCGGTGGTCAACCTGAAGGGTTTAATGTGACCTTCACTGGCGGTGTATCTGACTATGTTCCAGGTGATAAGTTTGTTTTACAACCAGCCAAACGCGCAGCGGCGAATATTTCATTGACCATGCTACGAGGCGAGGATTTGGCTTTTGCATCACCCATACGAGTGCAATCAGCAACAACCAATTTAGGTAGCGCACAAGTTGCCTCGAGCACAGTGACTAATACTGCTATTGATGGCACCTTTGGTCCAGAGGCATCCGGCTTTGTATTGAATGGTAGTGGTTTTCCTGAATTGCAAACCACAGGTAATGGACCTGCGGGGGCTGGCGAGGCCGGTGCACCTGCGGTGATTGTGTTCACAGGTAACAATAGTTATGAAGTGCATGACAGCAGTTATGCTGGCGTTCCTGATAACACCGCCACGAGTTTTATTGGTAGTGTTTCTGGTGCGGCGAATTTACGGAACCTTATCCAACAGATGAAGGATACCTCAGGCTCGCCGGAAGTTGCTGCCATGACTGCCCTTGATGATTATCCCGGATACGATATCACGTTAACGGGGACGCCACGTGCCGGTGATGTATTCCGCATTGAGTTCAACCAAAGTGGTTTTGATGATAACCGAAATGGTCTCGCAATGGCGGCATTGCAAGATGCCAACACGATCCGACGTGATCCAAGCCTTGCTCATTCGGACTCTAATTCAGCCACATTCCAAGAATACTATGGTGAAATTATTAGTGGGATTGGAGAAAACACGGCAGCTGCCGATATTAACTTACAAGCAGCTGAGGCAATGAAAGAACAGTCGGTGGCAGCATTTGAATCGGTATCTGGTGTTAACTTAGATGAAGAAGCGGCAAATTTGATTAAGTTTCAGCAAGCGTATGCAGCGTCAGCAAGAATATTCAGTACGGCACAAGCCATGTTTGATTCTATACTGAGTGCTATGCGTTAATCGGTGGTAAGTGAGTAATATGCGTATTTCAACCAATCAAGTGTTTGATAGAAGCTTAACCAGCATTTTGGAAAGCCAACAAAAACTATCAAAAGCTAATGAGCAAATCTCAACAGGCAAGCGCATTAACAGTCCTGCAGATGATCCTGTGGGTGCTGCGAGCATACTGCGGTTGAAAGAAGAGCTAGTACAACTTGAAAATTACGACCGTAACAACACCTTACTGACCAACGCACTAGAACAAGAGGAATCAGTTCTTGAGGGAATAAAGACTGCAGTGAGTCGAGCCAGAGTACTGGCGGTGCAAGCCGGTAATAGCGCGATTGACACCTCTACCATTGGTCTTGAAATGCAACAGATCACTCAACAAGTGTTTGATTTAATGAATAGCCAAAATGCGGATGGCGACTACATTTTTGCCGGCTCAAAGTCGAATTCGCCTGCGTATGTTTATGATGAAACCGCAGTTGGTAATAAATATATCTATCAAGGTGATGGGCAAGCTAATAAAATCCAAATATCACCTTCAGTATTAGTGGCATCATCAGATACCGGTGCCACTGTGTTTGAGGGGGTTAGAGGGCCGAGTGGGGCGACAGTGACTGGGGGCTCAGCCGCATCACCCAGTATTTCTGTTGGGCAACAAGGGGCGTTTGATACTTTTCATATTGCGAATTATGACGCACTCACGGCAACCAATAATGAATACACCTTTACCGTCGATGGTTCAGGAAACAATGTTGTTGTGACCAACGCGCTTATGGCATCTTCTGTTACCATCCCTTATGTCTCAGGAAGTCCAGTAAACTTCAATGGGTTGGAAGTCACCATGAGCGGTGGCTCTGGCACATCCACAGTTGTGTCTCTTGATCCACCCACTCAAAAGAACCTCGCGGATACCCTCAATGACTTTACCACGGCTTTGTTAGACACCACACTTTCGGATAGTCAAAAGCAAGCAGCATTGGAAGAAGCGTCCTATCTACTCAAAGGTGGATACGAGACAGTGCTGAATACCCAGACATCACTCGGTGGCCGCATCAATGTTTCTGAATCTATTCGTCAGTCCAACGCCGATCTGGAGCTTTCGGCAGAGACTATTCGTTCTCGGATTGAGGATGTTGACTTAGCCGAAGCCATCACCGAACTATCAAAGCAAGAAACGGCATTACAAGCAGCGCAGGCAACTTTTGCCCGAGTGACCAGTTTGTCTTTGTTTGATGTGATTTAGTTAATCCGGCACTTTAGTCTTTTATTCATGCCCTTGACACATTGATAATTGTCTAAGCAACAAACACTTTGTGTGTTGCTATTGTAGTATGGTAGTTTATTTGAAATTAACACCGGATTGTTTGGTAGATAAAAATGAATACATTGGACATTGTTGGTCGACAGAATCCATTGTTTGAAATGGATTTGGCAAAACACTCACAGGCTATCAAGACATTGGTGGAAGGTTCTAGATTTCTTGTATTGGGCGGTGCCGGCACAATAGGACAAGCTGTTGTCAAAGAAATTTTCAAACGTGATCCTCAAAAATTACATGTTGTCGACATCAGTGAAAATAACCTTGTTGAGTTAGTTCGAGATATCCGTAGTTCATTTGGATACATTTCTGGTGAGTTTAAGACATTTGCACTCGACATAGCGTCAGTACAATATGATGCAATGATCAATAGTGACGGTCAGTATGACTATGTGCTCAACCTATCAGCATTGAAACATGTCCGTAGCGAAAAAGACCCTTTTACTTTAAT
>CAXRGH010000233.1:0-31848 GCA_964230195.1 Alteromonadaceae bacterium | reverse complement strand
TGCTCTACCAACTGAGCTATTCCCGCATTGCGACACAAGCTAACCTTTAATTAGTTAGCGGACGCGCATTTTACAAAAACTGACGGCAGACGCAAGCTTTTATGACAAATTTCTTTGAAATGCTGTGTGGTGATTAACCGTTGGCTCAAATTTTAAACACAGTGCTGCGATAATATTTCAATTCTTCAATCGACTCTCGAATATCATCTAGGGCCAAATGAATACCTTTCTTTTGGAATCCATCCAACAACTCTGGTTGCCAACGCCGAGTGAGTTCTTTAATGGTGCTGACATCAATACTTCGATAATGGAAATAATCCGATAATGCCGGCATGTATTTGACTAAAAACCGTTTGTCTTGGCCTATGGTGTTTCCGCATAAAGGAGAGCACCCTTTTGGTACGTAGTTTTCTAAAAACGCAATGGTTTGTAATTCGGCTTCTTCAAGTGTCACTGATGATGTGAGACAACGTTCAGTCAATCCGCTTGCTCCGTGAGTCTTCGTGCACCATTCGTCCATAGCATCCATTACTGACTTTGGCTGAGCAATGGCTAAGACAGGTCCTTCGGCTAAAATATTAAGTTGTGGATCCGTGACGATCGTTGCGATTTCTAATATGGTGTCGGTTGCGGGATCAAGCCCCGTCATTTCAAGGTCGATCCAAACTAAATTCTGTTCGTTAATGAGCATGCAGTTTCTTGCCTAAAGTGATGAGGTGACCCAAAGTGTACCCTATTTTCTGTAATTAAAAATGGGAAATCCCTTATTTTCTGGAACGGACGAGGTATACTGTTTGACTACGAATTAGATACGTCTATGGAGACGATTCTTGGCTAAACGACAAAAACTAACCCACAAACAAAAACGTCAAGTCAACTCAACGCTAAAGCGAAGAAAAGCCAACCTTGAAGTTGATAGTAGAGAGCTTGCTGGACTTGGACAGCCGGAGGCGGGTCGTGTAGTGGGGCGTTTTGGTCAACACGCCGATATTGAAGATAAAAATGGTGATATTAGCCGTTGCAACATTCGTCGCAATATCGACAGTGTGGTGGTAGGTGATCAGGTTATCTTTCGCCAAGGAGAGGAAAACAATCCCGCTTCAAAAGGAGTGGTGGAGATTGTTGAAGAACGTAAGTCAGTGCTTACTCGTCCAGATTATTACGATGGTATCAAACCGATTGCTGCTAACATTGACCAAATATTGATTGTCAGTTCTATCCTGCCAACTCTGTCGCTTAACATTATCGATCGTTATTTGGTCGCTGCCGAAGATGTGATGATTGAACCCATATTGATCGTCAATAAGGTTGAACTGTTATTGGATGATGAGCGTGCTTTTATTGAGGAGCAAATGGCGGCTTACAGAGACATTGGTTATAGAGTCATCTTCACCAGTTGTAAAACACGCGAAGGAATAGAAGAGCTTGAACTCTTACTCAACAATAAAGTGAGTATATTTGTGGGGCAGTCCGGTGTTGGAAAATCGAGTATCGTCAATCAACTATTGCCTGAGGCACAAGAACTTACCAATGATGTGTCTGCTAACTCTGGACTCGGTCAACATACCACAACGGCATCCAAGTTGTTGCCTTTCAGACAAGGCGGCGATTTGATTGATTCGCCTGGAGTTCGTGAATTTGCACTTTGGCATCTTCCACCTGAACGCGTTGCATGGGGATTTGTTGAGTTCAGAGATTATCTTGGCGGTTGTAAATTTAGAGATTGTAAGCACCTTGATGATCCGGGGTGTGCTTTAAGAGCTGCGGTAGAGAATGAAAAGATATCTGAGGAACGTTTTGAAAATTACCACCGTATTCTTGTGAGTATGAGTGAAAACAAACCGTCAAGAAATGTTCCCAAAAAAGTATAATTTATTCGTAGGAAGTTGAGTAAATGTTGATGCCAGTTGAGTATCAAACTGTATAATAACAGTCGATTATTACTATTAGGACGGTTTTTGGTTTTGGATAACTTGAAAATTAAATTGCAGTACATACTGCCGAAGCATCTGATATCTCGATTGCTAGGGCGTTTAGCGCAAGCGCAAGCTGGATTTGTTACGACGCAGCTAATCACATGGTTTGCACGCTATTTCAAGGTGAATTTGGCTGAAGCAAAACTCACCTCGCCAAAAGATTACAAAACTTTCAATGATTTCTTCACACGTGAATTAAAAGAAGGTGCTCGTCCAATTGAGTCTGACCCTGCCATACTCTGCCATCCAGTTGATGGTGCTGTCAGTCAGGCTGGACCACTGGACGGCGATACCATTATCCAAGCTAAGGGACACGATTACAGCGCTGTCACATTGCTAGGCGGCTCAGAAGCCCTTGCGGCCCCGTTCCAAAATGGTACCTTTGCGACTGTTTATTTATCGCCAAGGGATTATCATCGTATCCACATGCCTATTGATGGCGTACTCACTGATATGGTCTATGTGCCTGGCGATTTGTTTTCAGTGAATCCACTGACAGCGGCCAATGTGCCAAATTTGTTTGCCCGAAACGAGCGAGTTGTTGCTATTTTTGATACTTCAGTTGGTAAAATGGCGATGGTATTGGTTGGTGCAACCATTGTGGCCAGTATTGAAACAGTATGGGCTGGAACAGTAACGCCGCCAACAGGACCTCAAGTACATCATTGGACCTATCCAGTGGAGGGTGATGAAGCGATTCATCTTAAGAAAGGTGAAGAACTTGGACGCTTCAAGTTGGGTAGCACCATAGTGGCGTTGTTTGAACCTGATGCGATTGAGCTTAATGATTTATCTCCTAGTGATGTGACCGTATTAGGCACACCTTTCGCTAGCGTTCGAAAATAAAGCGCTCAATGACAAAAGTAAAGCAAAGTTTATGGTCCGTGCACCTCGCGGTTTTGCTGTTAGGTGTGACGGGACTGTTT
Organism: Alteromonadaceae bacterium; assembly: GCA_964230195.1. GTDB lineage: Bacteria > Pseudomonadota > Gammaproteobacteria > Enterobacterales > Alteromonadaceae > CAXRGH01. The sequence goes on along the minus strand of CAXRGH010000233.1, from coordinate 28,946 downwards.
TCAAAGCTTATCCCCTTAAATGCTTTAGACATTACTTTTGGCAGGTCGCTTGTCGCCTGCGTTTGCTTATTGGTGATTGTAAAACTTGGCGGAGGTCGTCTTCGCCTGAATTCTCTTAAAGATTATGGCATTGCAGTTGTATTAGGTACCATAATGGCAGCTCATTGGGTCACGTATTTTGCCTCTATGCAATATGCGTCAGTGTCTGTAGGTATGATTTCGTTGTTTACCTTCCCCGTTATTACAGTCCTACTTGAACCTCTGTTTGAAAAAACACGGATTGTATGGCAAGACCTTGTTAGCGTTACCGTTGTCATCATTGGCATATTTTTGATTGTGCCTGAAATTAATCTGGGTAATGACATTACTCTTGGTATTGCGTTAGGCGTAATATCGGCGATTCTTTACTCGTTCAGAAATCTTATGCACCGTAAGTGGTTTAATCACTACAGCGGACAACAAGCGATGGGTTATCAGACGTTGGTGATTACTCTTTGTCTCTTCTTTTTTACTTGTGAGCACTTATATCAAGCCAGTTCTGAAGTATGGATGAACGTCCTTATTCTTGGTACCGTCTGTACTGCACTTCCTCATGCAATGATTGCATTCACCTTAATCCATTTAAGAGCGAAGACGTTTTCTCTGATCGCCTGCATGCAGCCATTTTATGGGGTGATTTTTGCCATGCTTGTGTTGGGAGAATCACCGACATGGCAAACCTATTTAGGCGGATCACTGGTTATTCTTGCCGCTTTGTACGAAACTATCAACACCAATAAGCTACAACAGAGCAGGTAATTATTTGCTTATATTTGCCCACAGAGGTGCAAGTGCCGACGCGCCTGAAAATACATTGATGGCGATTCAACGAGCCGTTGATTATGGAGTTGATGGTGTTGAAGTGGATGTGCATTGTGTTGATGGTCAATTAGTGGTTATTCATGATAGATGGTTGCATCGCACGACTAACGGTACAGGTAGGCTCAAGGATTATTCCTTTGACGAGCTGCGGCGGTTAGACGCAGGTCAAGGCGAGGTTATCCCAACCTTGGATGAGGTACTCGCTTGTATACGCGGGCAATGCTCCGTTAACGTTGAGCTAAAAGATTTAAATGATGTGGTTCCGGTGTTGCAGTCGATTGATGAGGCGGTACACTCCCTTCAGTTTTGTCCAAGCCAGTTTTTAATTTCTAGTTTTAACCATCATTTGTTGTTTGAGATTAAGCAATTACGTCCAGATTTGATGATCGGTGGACTGACGGCATCACTACCCTTAGACTATGCCGCGTTTGCTGAACGTCTCAATGCATACTCTGTGCACATAGATATTAATTCGGTGACAGCCGGATTTGTTAACGATGCGAAACAACGAAATCTCACTGTGTACGTGTACACAGTAGATGAACATTCTGACTTTGAATATCTGGAACAGTTGGGGGTTGATGGTGTATTTACCAATCAGCCGAGCAAAGCGCTTATCCGAAGAGCGCACCGTTCTCAGTAGATTCCCCCGTAATATTCAACATCAGATTCATGACTTCTTTATGTAAAGGGATCAAGTCAAATGGCTTTGATATGAAGATATCTGCTCCGCTATCGTAGGCTCTGTTAATGGTATTTGAGCTATTATCTCCACTCAAAACGACAGTTGCTGGCTTGTGAGCAGCATCCATTTTTTGAATAGCCTTTAACACCTGCAAGCCGTTTATCTTTGGTATATTGATATCTAGGATGGCAACGTCGATCTGGTTTGATTGAATTTTTTCAATCGCTGCCTCTCCATCGCTGACTTGAATGAGTGAAAAGTATTGATGAAACACTGCGTTTATCAAATCTTGAATATTGATGTCGTCCTCTGCAACTAACAATGTCGCTTTCTTTCTCATGCCATACGCTCCTTGTAGACATTAATTCCAGTTACCAATATCAACTATTGGATGTTAACTCATTAAAATATAGTACAAATCTATGCTTATATTCAATAACTTAATAGCGCTTTTTACTCCCAGTGAGAATGTCCATTGGGCGAAAACAGGTTAGGGTAAATGACGTTGTTCTTCAAAGACTGCTTTAAGCGAGGTGAGTTGAACACCGAATTCCGGCAGTTTAGGCAAAAACTCCTCTAAAAACGATAAGGTTTCTTGGTGTGGGTGTGCGATACCAACCGCGAGTCCTTGCGTTTTTGCTAACTGAATCAAATTCAGCATCTGGGTTTTGATGGCCTCATGAGTCAATGTGTTGTCAATAAAAACATCTCGTTTAAGATGAGGAACATTGAGTGAGCTGGCAATGTTAAAGGCCTTACTGTATCGGCTAGTACGACTGTCAACAAACCCTAAGTTATTGGCTTTAGCGAATTGCATCACAAGCTTCATAGGTTGGGTAAGCTGAGTCAGTTTACTCCCCATATGATTGTTCATTCCTATTGCATTGGGAAGTTGCTCTAGCGCTGACGCGAGTAAACTTTGGATTTCTTTCGGCGAATGTTGAGCCGTCACTTCAGAGGGTTCTGGTTTGTGATGAGATAAAGATTCCATAGGCATATGGATAATTTGATCCCTTCCTGTTTGCGAGGATAGCCAGCCATAATGCCGAGAGAGTGGCGTGTGTGGAATGATGGCAACGGCCACACTATTTGGTAATGAAAAGGCATAAGCGTCATGCTCGTGATAGCCAACATCATCAATAATAATGATAATTTGAGGTTGCTCTTTGGTATGGTTCGATTGACTATATGCACTAAATAATAACAGTGTTACAAAGACTAAACTTTGGGGAAAACGGTGAATAAGCGTCATTTGAACCACCGTGTAGGATTAACCGGTGTCCCTTCAAAACGAATTTCGAAATACAAAGCACTTTTACGTTGTCCTCCACTTGAACCCATGAGAGCTATTCTCTCACCCGCCAATACCTGATCGCCCGCTTGTTTTAGCAGAGCCTGATTGTGTCCGTAAATACTCATGTAACCTTCACCATGGTCCACTACCATGACTAAGCCAAACCCTTTAATCCAATCTGAGAATAGCACTTGGCCCTGATAGACGGCGTTCACAGGGGTCCCTGAATTGGCTTCAATCTTGATACCATTCCAACGAACTTGCCCTTCTCTAATGATACCGAATAATTTACGAAGCCGTCCCTGAGCTGGTGGTGTAAGCTGCCCTTTAACACCGGAGAGTCCGTTCAGTTCAATTGTGCGGATGGCTTCTAACTCTATACTTGCTAATTTTTCTTGTAACTCTGCCTCACTTTGTTTGAGGGCTTGCAGCTTTTGTTCATTGGTGTTGACTAACTGATTAAACCGTTGCACAACGGTTTCTTTTTCCGCTTGTTGCGCTTTTAAGGTTTTTTGTTGTTTCACGAGTTTGTCTTCGAGTGCTTGCAACTCAACAATATTTTTATTCAGTGAGAGTGTTACTTGTTCGAGCTTGCTAATGGATGCTCTGAAGGATTCAATTTTGAATGTACGGGCCTGCATTAGATGTTTGAAATAGGTGAGGTTGCGTTGAATTTCACTCGCATCTTGTTGGTTGAGCAGTACCTTAAATGCTTCGCTTGCGCCATTTCCGTGCGCGACTTTTAATTCAGATTTTAATGATGTTTTTTGCGCGTTAATTTGCAACTTGAGTTGATGTTGCTCTGCTTGTAATGCGTTCTTTTGCTGTTGCTTTTGGGTTACATTGGTCTTGGTTTTATAGACTTCGCTCGCAATGTTTGAAATGGCTAACTCGCCTTTCCTGAGTTCAGACTGAACCGTGGCAATTTGCTTTCTCTGTTGCTGAAGCTGCAACTCAGTTTGCTTGATGCTTTGCTGAACGACTTGAAGATCAGCACCCTCAGATTCTTGCGCGATTACCGGTTGTGTTGATGTGAGTAATAACAAAAGTAAGGCACTAAAAATGCGAGTCACTCCCATGCTTAACGAGAGTGTTTGGCTCACACTAAGTGCCTTACATTTCACGGTTACTTCACCGTTACAATCGGTTTACCCGTCATCTCTGCTGGGATTTCCATTCCCATAAGATGTAGCATTGTTGGAGCAACATCGCTCAGTGTACCACCCGCTCGAACGTCAGCATCACGACCAACATAAATGAAAGGCACGGGACCATTGGTATGGGCAGTATGAGGTTGTCCAGTTTCTGCATTTGCCATTTTTTCAGCATTGCCGTGATCGGCAGTGATTAGGCATTCACCGCCAACGGACTTGATCGCTTCAACCACTTTACCGATACTTGCATCAACTGCTTCACAGGCACTTACTGCAGCAGAAAAGACACCCGTGTGGCCTACCATGTCGCCGTTAGGATAGTTACAAACAATCACGTCATGTTGGCCTGATTTAATTGCATCTACTAAAGTGGCAGTTAACTTCTCAGAGTTCATCTCCGGCTGTAAGTCGTAAGTAGCAACGTCAGGCGAAGGAATCAATTCACGACTCTCACCTTGATACAGCTCTTCTCTTCCGCCGCTGTAGAAAAACGTAACGTGTGCGTATTTTTCTGTCTCTGAAATACGCAGTTGAGTTTTGTTATTCTTTTCTAGCCATTCACCCATGCCATTAACAATGGCAGTAGGAGGGAATGCGCAAGGTGCATCAAAACTAGCAGCATATTGAGTCAGCATAACAAAGCCTGATAAATTGGGAACGCGGCGTTCAAAGCCAACGAATGGCTGGTCGATGAATGCGCGAGTCATCTCACGTGCACGGTCGGCTCGGAAATTCATGAAGAAGACTGCGTCGCCATCTTGAATTGGCGCAGCATCACCAACAACCGTCGGTTTAACAAACTCGTCGTTCTCATCGCGCGCATAGGCTGCTTCAAGGGCTTCGGTTGCAGTGGTAGCCTGATACTCACCTTTAGCTTCAGTAACGACATTATAAGCTGCTTCCACTCGCTCCCAGCGCTCATCGCGATCCATAGCATAATAACGTCCCACGAGAGTTGCTATCTTACCGACAGACAATTCATTGCACGCGTTTTCAATGGCTGCGATGGGCTCAGCTGCAGAGCGTGGTGGAGTATCGCGTCCGTCTAGGAAACCATGTACGTAAATTTCTTTGGCGCCACGCTGAGCGGCAAGTTTGATCATAGCCACAATGTGATCTTGATGGCTGTGCACGCCCCCTGCAGACAACAAGCCCATGATATGAACGGCTTTGTCTGAAGCAATCGCCTTATCGACATTTTCTACCAATGTCGGGTTGGTGAAAAAGTCGCCATCATCAATGGCTTTGGTGATCTTAGTAAAATCCTGATAAACCACTCGGCCAGCCCCCAAATTGACATGACCTACCTCTGAATTACCCATTTGACCGTCAGGCAAACCAACATCCAAGCCTGATCCTGAAATTAAGGTATTTGTATACTGTTCCGTTAGTGCGTCTAAGTTAGGGGTTTTCGCGTGTGCGATCGCGTTATTCTCAAGATCTTCACGATAACCCCATCCATCGAGGATAATCAGGGCCAGTGGCTTCTTTGCGGTCATAGAATTTTACCTTTCATTTCATTTAAGTACTTCAATGTTGATTAGTGTACATCCTCAAAAGTCATGGATAAAGCACAAATAGTGTTCAAAACCACATTAAATATAATTGTCCTGATTAGTTGCATTATTTCGTACATTTTCTATATACTGCCGAGCTATTGGCTGGGGTAATTAGACCCTGTGGCGCGACTAAAATCAAAGGTAGAAATGATGTCAGAATTTATGGAGTTTCTCAGCACTAGCCCGATCTTGACCGGTGCTTGGGTTGTGTTATTTGTGATGTTAATCATGAATGTTGTGGGCAATGCGGTCTCCAAGATAAAAGAAGTGTCTACTCATGATGCAACCTTGATGATGAATCGTGAAGATGCGGTATTACTTGATATCCGCAAGCAGGACGAATATCGTAACGGTCATATTCTAGGGGCCAAGCAAGTGAATGAGGCTGATTTACAAAAAGCTAACTTCTCTGCTCTTGAAAAATATAAAGACAAGCCCATTATAGTAGTGTGTGCCATGGGCATGTCCGCCAAGAAGGTTGCAGGCAACTTGAGCAAAGATGGCTTTCAACAGGTGTCTGTACTGAAAGGTGGAATGGCAAGTTGGCAGAATGCAAACTTACCAGTGAGCAAGTAACCATGGCGAAAATAGAAATTTACACAAAAGGTTATTGTCCTTATTGTCACAGAGCGAAAGCATTTTTGAGTGACAAAGGTTTGACCTTTACTGAATATAAAATTGATGAGCAACCCGAATTACGACCTGAAATGATTCAGCGTTCGAATGGTGGTATTACCGTTCCTCAGATTATCATTAACCAAGAGCCAATTGGCGGATGTGATGATATGATGGCGTTGGTAGCGAACAATAAATTTGATGAACTTATTGCTGCGTAGACAGCAACTCTAAATTAGGAAACCATATCATGGCTGAACAACAAGCAAACGGCACAGCAGAACAAGCACAAGGTCCTCAATTCGCGATCCAGCGCATTTATGCAAAGGATATCTCTTTTGAAACGCCAAATTCCCCAGCAGTATTCAAAAAAGAATGGCAACCTGAAGTTAAGCTTGATCTTGATACTCGCAGCACTCAGTTGGAAGAGGGTGTTCATGAAGTGGTACTATCACTGACAGTAACTACCAAAGTTGGTGAAGATGTTGCTTTCTTATGTGAAGTACAACAAGCGGGTATCTTCTCTATTGGCGCTGTTGAAGACGGTCAAAAAGCACATATGCTTGGATCTTTCTGTCCAAACATTCTATTCCCATATGCGCGTGAATGTGTATCTAACTTAGTGAATCGCGGTACTTTCCCAGCACTAAATCTTGCTCCAGTTAACTTTGACGCTATTTTTGCTGCATACCTTCAAAAGCGTGCAGAAGCGGCCAAAGGTGAAACTGCAGACGCATAATGTGAAAAAGATGTCTGAACATAAGAATTCAGTATCAGTTGTAGGGGCGGGGTCGTATGGCACCGCCCTTGCTTTTTGCCTGTCTAGAAATGGGATTGATACCTTACTCTGGGGTCGGGACGAACAGCAAGTTCAACAAATGGCAACCACTCGGCAAAACCAAAAATACTTGGCAGGTTTTGAATTTCCCGAGCATTTAACGGTGACTCATGAGATTGAACATGCGCTTTCTCATAGCCTCGACATTTTGTTGGTGGTGCCAAGTTATGCTTTCGCTGATACCTTAAAAAAAATTGCACCACTACTGACACCACAACATCGAATCATATGGGCTACGAAAGGTTTAGAGCCTGATACCGGGCGTCTGTTGTCTGAAGTTGCGACTGACATTATTGGAAATTCGCATGTGTTTGGCGTGTTGTCAGGTCCAACCTTTGCGAAGGAAATGGTAGCTGGGTTGCCAACGGCGATTACACTATCGTCTGAATGTGGCACATTACTCGCGGACTTCTCTGAAAAGTTGCATTGCGCTAAATCGTTCCGTGTCTACTCGAATCAAGACATGACAGGTGTGCAGTTGGGTGGAGCCGTGAAAAATATCATAGCGATAGGTGCAGGTCTTGCGGATGGAATTGGCTTTGGTGCTAATGCCAGAACCGCTTTAATCACTCGTGGCGTTGCCGAAATGGGACGCCTTGGCGCCGCAATGGGAGCTGATGCTAGTACCTTTATGGGGATGGCTGGACTCGGGGATCTGGTACTTACCTGTACGGATGATCAATCTCGGAACCGTCGTTTTGGCTTAGCCCTTGGTCAAGGTAAGTCTATTGATGAGGCACAAGCCGTGATTGGGCAGGTTGTTGAAGGTTACCGCAATACCAAAGAAGTCCACTTATTAGCGCAACGCGAAGGCGTGGAAATGCCAATAGTTGATCAGATATATCGAGTCCTCTACCAAAACAAAAGCCCAACTGACGCGGCTTATGCTCTTCTCGGTAGGGCACCAAAAGCAGAGTAGTTTAGGCTATTCTGCTTCTTGTTTTTTAGATTCAAGCGCTGTGAGCCTCGCTTCCAGTGCTTCTAGTTTTTCTCTTGTGCGGATCAACACTTGCGTTTGGACCTCAAACTCTTCCCTTGTGACTAAATCCAGTTTGCTGAGTTGAGTCTGTAGAATTTGTTTTGTTTTAGTTTCAAAGCCTTCAGCAAACGACTTAACACCTGGGGGGATAGCATCGTTAATTTGTTTGGCGATATCTTCAAGTTTTTTTGGGTCGAGCATGTCATTACCTCCACGGAACGTTACAGCCGTCTTATTTATTTGTCAGTGTCACAAACAGACTGACCATAGTATAATGCCAATCCGAATTCGACTCACCCAATTAATAACGGTTTTTTCATGAAATTAAATCCAAGCCAAAACGAAGCTGTGACCCATATATCTGGCCCATGCCTTGTTTTGGCGGGAGCGGGTAGTGGTAAAACGCGTGTAATCACCAACAAGATCGCTTATTTGGTGCAACAATGTGATTATCCTGCTCGACACATTGCTGCAGTGACATTCACCAATAAAGCTGCCCGCGAAATGAAAGAGCGAGTCTCACAAACCTTGGGTAAGAAAGAATCCAGAGGATTAAAGGTTTCTACTTTCCATACCTTAGGCTTGAACATCATTAAATCTGAAGTGAAAGCGTTGAACATAAAACCAGGCTTTTCTCTGTTTGACGACAAAGACTGTCTAGCATTATTAAAAGACCTGACTGAGAAAACCCTAGACGGCGACAAAGATCAGTTGAGCATGTTACAAAGCTTAATTTCAAATTGGAAAAACGACCTGTTACAACCAGATGATGTGTTAAAACATTGCCAATCAGGCGGAGAAAAAGCGTTTGCGGAATATTACAAAACATACCAAGCTCATTTGACGGCCTATAACGCGCTAGATTTTGATGACTTGATTATGCTGCCAACCTTGTTACTGCGTCAGAATCAAGCGGTTCGTGAAAAATGGCAAAGCCGTATCCGCTACTTATTGGTTGACGAGTATCAAGATACGAATACGAGTCAGTATGAACTGGTTCGATTGCTGGTTGGAGAGCGCGCGCGATTTACCGTAGTGGGAGATGATGACCAATCTATCTATTCATGGCGTGGCGCTCGCCCTCAAAACTTGATGCTGCTGAAACAAGATTTCCCGAGCCTGAAAGTCATTAAACTCGAGCAGAACTACCGTTCTTCTGGCCGGATCCTTCATTGTGCGAATATTCTCATTCAGAATAATCCTCATGAGTTTGAAAAAAGACTGTTTTCTGAACTTGGTTATGGTGAGCCAGTGAAATTAATATCATCCAAAAATGAAGAGCACGAGGCTGAGCGGGTTGTTGCAGAAATGCTTGCGCATAAATTTGTGAATGGTACCGAATATCGTGATTATGCAGTACTGTACCGCGGTAATCATCAATCCAGAGTGTTTGAAAAGGTGATGATGAACAACCGTATTCCTTATAAATTAAGTGGCGGTATGTCGTTTTTTGGACGCGCAGAAGTGAAAGATATCATGGCATATTTAAGGTTGCTGGTGAATCAAGATGACGACAACGCGCTACTGCGAATTATTAATACTCCTTCCCGTGGCATTGGGCGAGTAACGTTAGAAAAAATTGGGAATTTGGCAAACCAGTTGGGAGTGAGTATTTTCGAAGCAGCATGTCACTCTGGTATCACTAGTGTTTTGTCGGGTAAAACACTTCACAATGTTCAAGCTTTTACTCGTTGGTTAGTGGAATTGTCAGACGCTGTGGTACGAAGTGAAGCCGTGGATGCACTCCGAGATCTGATCAAACAAAGTCAATACGAAGAGTATTTATACGAGACAAGTCCATCACCTAAAGCCGCTGAAATGGCAATGAAAAACATCAGCACTCTATTTGGTTGGGTAAAAGGCATGTTAGAGGGAAGTGATATTGAACCGCCAATGTCGATGCAAGAGGTGGTAAATCGCTTGATATTGAGAGATATGATGGAGCGGGGTGAGGAGGAAACAGATGATGATCAAGTTCAACTTATGACCCTTCATGCATCTAAAGGTCTCGAATTTCCATATGTTTTCATGGTGGGTATGGAAGAAGGATTGTTGCCGCATCAGACCAGTATAGATGAAGACAATATTGATGAAGAAAGGCGTTTAGCTTACGTCGGGGTTACTCGCGCCCAAAAACAATTGTTTTTAACCTACGCGAAAGAGCGTCGTCAGTTTGGCGAGGTTATTCATCCTGAGATCAGTCGATTTGTTGATGAATTACCACAAGATGATTTAATGCGTGAATCTCAAAAGAAGAAAGAAACATCAGAGCAGCGTCAACAAAGGAACGAGGCCAACCTTGACCGTTTAAAAAATCTGTTAGGCTAATTCTTTACTCTTGATTTTTAGCGCTTAACAGATTGTCTCTCAACGGCAGCTCGTATTGTGTGATAAATTCCTCACATACGATTATTGATGCGCCTAAATCTTGAAGGCAAGTGATTGTATTTTTAATCAGAGCTTCCGTCTGTGGTGAGGAGCGCAGGCATACCTCTTTGTTCAGCGATACCATCTCAAAAGGGTATTCAATCACATTAGTGATGGCACCTGAGTAAGAAAGGAATTCGCCAAGTAAGAAAGATACGCCATGCTGACGCAGCCACATCATATTCGCCTTCAATGGGAGGTCGCCCGCGTCAATATCTTCCTCATACAGACATAATATGAGCGCGTCAGGCGATATACTGTCAGTTTCAAGGGAGCTAAGTAACTGGTTTACAAAACCATCGTTTTTTAACGTTTGGGTAGAAATGGGAACAATGGCTTTGCTTGGCGCTTGGCATTCTCCTTTAATTTGATGAAGAGTGTCTATCAAATGTAAATCAAGTTTTTGTGATAAACCGGTGGCCGCCGCTAACTGATGAATTCCGTGACCGACGTAACACTTATTGTCATTTTCCCAAGCCAGACTGACAAATGGTATTTTGTCTTCTTCATTTCTTTTGATTGTGGCAAACAGCTTGATTGTTGGCTCAGCATTTTTTAATGCCTGTTTAAATGCCAACTCGATGGCAAGACTATCATCCACTGCTGATTTTATACTGTTATCAAATAAAACGCTTGTGCCTCGGCCTCTCGATTTTGCCTCGTACATCGCGGTGTCTGCGTCCCGGATGATATGTTCGGGTAAATCATAATTTTGAATGATTTCAACAATACCAACACTGGCACCGGCATGCATTTGTCTGCCCTTCTCAATAAAGGGTTTTGACAGATCTTCGATGATCCGTTCGCTGATATCGTAGAGGTCTGTTAACCTTTCAAAACCGTCGAGTAATACAACAAATTCATCACCGCCAAGGCGTGCGAGGGAGTCATATGCTCGAACCGTACGCTCAAGCCGTTTGGCCACTTCAATTAAGAACTTGTCACCGTTGTGATGGCCGAAATTGTCATTAATTTGCTTGAAACCATCAAGGTCAATGAACATGAGTGCTTTATTCTGAGAAGGGTAACGTTTCTTCTTGGCAAGCATGCTCGCAAGCTGCTTATTGAACATTAATCGATTCGGTAAGCCAGTAAGAGGGTCATGATTGACTTGATGAATGAGTTGCTGTTCGATCTTTTTGTTATCTTCGATTTGTTGTTGCAGACTGATATTGAGTTGGGTTGCTTTTTCGGTTCGTTTTGCAACCATCAACTCCAACTGCTTATTATAATCGCGCAATGCATCGTTGCTACGCTTACGATCAATAGCAGTAGCAATGTGGTGGGATACGAAGCGCAGGATCTCTATATCGTTTCCAGAAAAACGTTTCTCTTCATCATAGCTTTGTACCACAACACAACCAAACACATGACCATCGATAATAAGAGGTACACCTAACCATCCAACAAAAAACTCAGTAAAGGTCTGATAAACCGAGGGTGCTATGAGTCCAGCATCTGAGAGTGCCTTGGCCTCTTCTTGATAGACAATTTTCGACTCGCCGGTTTTTAGAATGTGCTCGGTTAAACCCTGTCCGAGCACTCTATTGTTCGTTGTGGGCTCTTTTTCGTCGGCATAATATTCAAAGCTGAGGGTATTTTCGTCCCAATTCACAGTTGCGATATAACAATTGGGGGCATAAATAAGTCGAGATAAGATGGCATGTAGTCGAACATAAAACTGTCCCATATCTTCATCTAGACTTGCTGATAACTCGGATATTTCAAACAGCGCTTGTTGCAAGTTTTCCATGCGTTCACGCTCTTCTATCTCATCTTCAAGTTCCTGAAGGCTGACGCGCAATTGCTCGGTGCGAACTTCAATAGTCTGTTCAGTTAACACTGTTCTTTGAACACGCGAAATAGTGGATGATAGATGCTGACAGACAAAATTGAGTAACTCTAAATCTTCATCAGAATAGCGTGTTGTTATATCGTAACTTTGTAATACAACTGCGCCAATGGTTTTACCGTCATTAATTAATGGAGCACCCAGCCAATCAACAGGCTCTTCACCAATACCCTCTTCAGGAATATTTAAGTTGGCTAATTGCTCTTTTAGCTTTTCACGATATAGATACAGTGGCTGACCAGTTTTGATGACTTGCCATGTCAGTGTATCTTCATATTCTGGCGCATAAATTTTCAACCCTTCACAATCATCAGTATATTGATCTCGAATGAAGACAAAATGGATACAATCGTTTTCTTCCTCAAACAGTGCAACAAGGCAATTCTGAGCTTCAATGATGGTATTGATGTGGTGGTGAATGGTTGGGTAGAGGGATTGAAGATCGGTGTGCGAATTTGTGACTTGAGAAATAGTCAACAGCGCTTGCTGAACGCGCTCTTGTTTTTTGTATTTTTCCGTAAGTGATTGGAGCTGAGGAACAATAGCCCTCAACTCTTCTGTACTTAATGTTTCTTCATCAAACGGTTTAGTCATTACGCTTTGTATTATAATTGTCGCGATTATGACAGCAAATTGATTGGGGGAGGTATCCTACGGTTAGATACCCTCAATCATATGCTCAATCGCCACCTTGATTTCGTCGTCTGAACAATCGCCACAAGTTCCTTTTGGAGGCATTGCATTAAAACCTTTGATGGCATGCTCTAACATGACATCAAAGCCTTGTGCGATTCTTGGCTCCCAAGCAGCGGCATCGCCTAGCTTAGGTGCATTCAAAGCGCCTGTTGCATGACACGCAAAACATGATGCTTGATATACCTCGGCACCCGAACGTGGACCTGACGCTTGAGCGGCAGCAGCACCAGAAATAGCAACCTGTCCAACAGGCATGATGCGCGCCTTGATCTCTTCAACTGACATGTCTTGACTTGCAATAGCAACTGACATGGTTAGCATACTAACGAAAGCAATTAATAATGTTTTAAGTTTCACACGATTCTCCACAAAAAAGATGTTAAGCGCGTCTTACTACGCTAATCCGTAATGTTTTGATTATACCGCCTAATTTTTCTCTAACAACCTATTTGTGATTGATTCGGGAAAAACACACAAAAAGAATAGGGTTTTGTATTTAACCACTTCTAAAATTATGGCTTGAATGTGAATTACATGGTGGTATGATTCAGGCGCCTATTGTTCGGAAGGCGGGCTCCAGCCTCTATTCCTTTCTCAATATATGCACCTTTAGCTCAGCTGGATAGAGCGTCGCCCTCCGGAGGCGAAGGTCGCAGGTTCGAATCCTGCAAGGTGCGCCATAGTATTAATGCTCCCGTGTCGTCATCATTAACAGGGAGAATGGTCAATCAATTGTGTGTCATTGGACATTCACTTCTGCCATTTTCCCAGCTGCTGCCCAAACGGCAAGTTCACTTTCTTTGAGTTTGATATGAGCGGAAACCATGTTGAGATTGGCCTCTATGGCACTTGTCTCACGACTATTGAGTACAAATAAATCACTAGCACCGGCTTGAAATCGGGTGTTTTCTTGTCCCACTAGTTTGTCAGCTATGGTTGCTTGTTGGCGGTTCATAGCCAGTAATGTTTGCCCATAACGATAGCTTGTAATCGCTCGAGCAAAGGCTTGTCGAAGCTCATCATGAGCGCCCTGAAACGCGTATTGCTTTTCCCTCAGTTTTTCATTGGCTTGAGAGTGTTCCGCTTTTGCTGAGCGCATGCCCAGTGGCATTGCAAACTGGATACCCACATAGCCTTCGGTCTCTCTAAGGTTCTGCTCTCCTTGTCCAATATCGCGAGAAAGCTTTAGCTCAAGATCAAACCGTGGTTTAAGTTGATCATTCTTCAGCTGTTTGAGGTTTTTTGCTTGATGGATTTCAGCCGATATCGCTGTTAACTTCGGGTGTTTGACTATCTCTGTTTCAAGATCGCGCAACGCCTCATCACTCAGGTGATATGGCCAATCTAAGGTTTCCAATGTCTCAGGAATAGCACTAAGAGGCATCATTTCCCCGTTTTTATCACGCCAATAAAGCTGTATGTGTTGTCGCGTTTGAACCAGTAATTGTTCGGCTTGCAGCAAAGCACGTTTGCGTTTCATTAGAATCCCATTGAACTCGGTTATACTAATGGCTGGAAGATCGCCACTGTCGACTCGAGTTTTAATGCCAGCAAAGCGCGCCTCGGTGGTTTCCACAAGTTGACTAACCATTTGATGGCGAAGGCTCGCTTCATGCCATTTTAGTAATGCGAGCATCGCGCGGTAAAGTGTATCATTGATGCTGATAGCGTAATTTGCTCGCCAGTACTGAGTATCTTCTCTGGCATTGGCAAGTTGGGTTCTATACTTGTCAGTTTGGCGGTTCTGCATTAGCGGTATATTAACGCCAACGCTCAACTCACCGCCATCAAGGGTCTCCAGATTAGCGTCGTAGGATGGAAAATCACCACTACTGATCCGATAGCCAGTATACATTTTAATCCCCTGATATTGCAGTTGTTGGGACAAGGTTTGACTGGCAATCGCGCCGTCATAGTAACCGAAAGGGCGTACACGGCTTTGCTGATTAAATACGGGATCAAATGTTCCTCTTGCCGCTTCGACACCGAAGTTAGCACTTGCTATTTTAACGTCAGCAGCCATGATTTTAGGATGAGTTTGTTTAATCCGTTCAATGTATTGCATTACACTGAAAGGTAACTGTGTACTTGCGTATCCCACATTAGCCATGAATAAGAGAAAGATGGTCAAATAAATCTTACCGCCCATGGGATGCCTCCGAGCGTGCATTTGGTGGAAAGTTATTGAGCTGTCGCCACATCTCATAGCCGAGTTTAACTTCTCCCAGTAATACCCAGCCTTTTACTTTACTTCCCAATCTGACAAAGCTTGCTTCAGGCCAAGGCGCATCGCTCGTATCTTGTTTAATCCAAACATTAAAACGTCCGTTTTCATCTGCTACTGGTTCCACAAATTCGACCTGTCCGCCAAAGGTTCCAACCGCAGTGCCAGGCCACCCGCTGAATTGGAATACTGGCCATCCTTCAAATTGAAGGCGGACTTTTTTACCAGGTGTGACAAGGGGAGCGTCTAACCCTGATACTTTGATGACAACTGAGCGCTTGGCTTCATGAGGGATGAATTGAGCCAAAATATCGCCAGGCTTCACAAAGGTTGCGTTACCAGCAGAGAGTAATCTGATAATGGTACCATCTTGAGGTGCAACTTTCGTTTGAATGGATTGACGAGCAAGAGACACTTTTAGTTTGCTAATTTCTGCTTCAGTGGAAGATGATTTTGCGAGTAGATCTTGTAAGCGTATTTCAACCATCTCCACATCACGCTGCGAGACTAAACCCTCCGCCAGCAAAGACCGCTGACGCTGAAGATTGCTCTCGGCATGGCGTACAGCTGCCAAATTTGCTTGGTGTCGTTGTTGAATTGCGGTTAATTGAGAGCTTAAACGTTCAACTAATGCTTTGTCAGTATCAATGAGAGTAACAATAGGGTCGCCAAGTTTGACTTGTTGCCCTTCTCGTACATGCCAATGCTTGATTTGTCCGGCAACGAGGGCAGAAATAGCTTGGGTTCTATCTCTTGGATCGAGAGTACTCACCTCCCCCGTTCCTTGTGCAGTCTGAACCCAAGGGGTATACCAGAGTGCGGCAGCAATAATCACGGTGACCACCATCAGCAACCAAGCAAACGTTCGATAACCATTAGGGATTGATAGACGTTTCAATGTTTTCATTTGTTTCATGAAGCGAAGTTCAGCAGCATTCATTTGTTGGTCTCCTTGTTCATGAGATCTTCCTGTTGCACTGAATCATCCAGCTGAATAACACCTTCAAATAGATGGGAGTCAGGTTGATTTGTGAAATATAAAATTGTTTGAGGCTGAGATTTCAATTCACCTAAAATACGGTGCTTCTGGTCTTGCGGTATGGTATCAAAATGTTGATTCAAGATAATAATGTCTGGCTGTGCGAGTAATGCCACGGCGAGCTTCAATAGCATGAGTTCTACTGGAAGCAGTGGCGTACCTTGTGGAGTCATTGCTGAATTGATGCCGTTTGGCAAATGATGAATGATCTTGTCTAGACCAACACGCTGTAGGGTGTCAGAAATTTGAGACAGGCTGGCATTGGGTGCTGACATCCTCAAGTATTCTTTTACTGTACAGTTCACTATGGGGGAGCGATCAATCACGGTGATCCTTTGCCTCAACTCAAAGGTGTCATAGTCGGATAGTTCGTAGTTGCCTAATCGTATCCAACCTTTTTTGGGGCGCGTGTAGGATTTAAATAAATGAATTAATTGCCTCTGAACCCAGCTATTTTGTGTCATCACGTACCATTTACCTCCTTCCGGAATATGAAGGTTGAGTTGATACTCATTTTTAAGGTGCGTTAATGTAACGGCTTTACATTCCAGTGCAGAGCCAGCGTTATCACTTTGAATGTTGGCCTCGTCTAGTGTTTCTTGGGGCATGTTGAGTGCCTTACCTAATTTGTCGGCGGCTCCATAAAGCTCATAATAGAGTTTGAGATAGATAGAGAAGCGAGATAAGCCAAAGAACACCGCTGACATAATCAATTCGGCTGCAACCAGTTGTCCTATGGATAATTGTCCCATAACAACCAACCATCCTCCCAACCCCAACAACATGGCGCTCGCTAATGCGTAGAGGACGAGAAACATGATGGCTTGCGTGAAAGTGTACTTAAAATGATGTTGATGGGTATCAATATACTGAGCTATGTGATGTTCTGAAGTCACACCGGCATAATCAAGGTGGCTTCTCGATTTAAAAAACTCATGGGCCGATGCAATATCATGTAACCATTTTGCGGTCTTATATTTTGCATCTGACAGTGCAATTGCGGTGCGTTTCGCTTTGCCGCTCCATAACTTCCAAATCAGATAGAGAGTGATCACGATGACTGTATTGAAAGCGAACAAGGCTGGGTGATAGAAGGATACTAGAGTGAATCCTACTAGCAATTGTAAAACTAAAGCAAATCCATCCACCACCAATGACGGAATATTTTTTTGAAGCGTCATAATGTCAAAATACCGTTGCGTGATGTCCGTATTCTTGTGGCCTTCAAAATAACTATGAGGTGCCAATATGGTCCTAATGCTCAGCTCAGATGTAAGTCTCGCGTATACACGACGCTCATAATGCTCCATTACCCGCATTCTGATAGCGCTGATAACTCCGGATAAAAATAATGTCGCAAACAAAAAAGTCGATAAGATAATCACTGCTCTTACTGATGCAATGTTAGCGATGGTATTGACTAAGGTTTGCACTGCAATCGGGACTGCCAGTGTGAGCATACTGATGGCAATGCCATACACTACCGCTACGGTAAAAAAACCGGATTCAGGGCGCAGCAACTCATTTAGTTGTCGCCGAACGTCTTGAATGTTGGTGTTCTGTCCTGACACAATTCACTCCTGTCGTGGTCAATACTCTAATTGTATAGAATTTCAAACAAAGGTAATATCTGATGATTCCTTAATTACAATTCGGAAAAATCTGATTAAAGGGTAATTGGAGAAAGTGAATGCGTCAGTTGAATTATAATCATTTATACTATTTTTACATCGTTGCAAGGGAGGGAAGCATCGCAAAGGCAGCCCAAACGTTGCATGTTACCCCACAGACTGTTAGCGGACAGCTGGCAACGTTCGAAGAGTACCTAGGATTTACTCTATTTGATCGTCACGGCAAGCGCCTGCACTTGAATAATCAGGGACGTGTCGCTTATCGGTCGGCAGAAGAGATTTTCAATACAGGGCATCAGTTGCTGGAAACACTGCAGGCCAGAGAGCATGGACATGTTCATCAATTAACCATTGGCGTCACGGATGTAATCCCCAAGATGTTGACATTTGACTTTGTCAAACAGGTAATGAAAGAGGCAAAAACAACACGATTCATTTTCAAAGAGGGTGACTTTGAGACTCTGACTTCAGAGTTAGCAATCAACAAGATTGATATCATCATTGCCGATCGCGCTGTCGCACCCGGTACATCAATCCGAGCTTTTAGCCATTTTCTCGGAGAGAGTGGCATTAGCTTTTTTGCAAAACCGAATTCGGTTGACATTAGTGTTGGTTTTCCGCAACTACTTCATCATGCTTCTCTTTTACTACCCAGCGAGAAATCTCGAATGAAAGCGGTTTTTGAAGGTTGGTTTGACGATCATCACTTACACCCTGACATAGTCGCAGAGTTTGATGACAGTGCGTTGCTGAAACGATTTGGTGAGGAAGGCTATGGAATTTTCGCTGCCCCCTCCATTATTAAAGAGGCGATTATCAGTCAATACCATGTAGAGTGTGTCGGTCATACTAATGATATTCAAGAGCGTTACTACGCAATCATCAGTAGTGCTAATCAAAAAAGGCCATTAATTAAGGCACTCATCCAAGAATCAAAAGCTATCTTTGGGGAGCGTTCTAAATAACCAATCAGTCCAAACTGTACATACGTTGTCAGATACTTCGCTGGTAACATTGAGTGAGTCATAGTTACGGCAATTTTCTACGATTAAACTCTTCGCAGAATTAACAGTGTGAGCTCTGATGATCACTGTGTTTTGCACTGAATTGATTGACCGCATGGAACGTAACCAAAATCAAAAGAGAGCCGAATGACCTAAAAGGGTGACGTTCTGAATAGCAATTGGGAGCCGCAACTGTTATTGCATTACAGAATTATAAATCACAAACTTACATTCTTTTATACTGATAATAAAAATCGTAAATTGGTAACATTTCCCACTCAATCAGTGTTCAAAGCATCTTCTCTCTAATGTTTATATTAATTTGATAAATTAAGTTACACAGTCGCGATTGTCGCAGCGTTTTCATTCGTGAATAATGATTTGCTTAAACAATGGCGGATAACAGAATAAATGAACATTGAAATTAAAATTGCAGATTACTGAAACCCTGATCAAGCAAGAGATATCTCGGATTTATTAAATCACTATGCGATAGACCCCATGGGCGGCGGACAAGCACTTCCTGAGAGCGTCCGGAAAAATTTAGCGGTAACTTTGGCTACGGTACCACATGCCTTCAGTGTTCTATGTTATGTTGATGGGGCGCCAGCCGGATTGATCAACTGCTTTGAGGGGTTCTCTACCTTTAAATGTCTCCCCTTGGTCAATATACACGATATTGTAGTCCATCGTAATTTCCGTGGCTTGGGTCTTAGCCAAAAAAAAGCTTCAGTTGTTGGAATTTACCTAACGGTGAATTGACTTGTAGCTGACACTCAGTCGATCAGAAACAGAAGTCATTGAATGTTCCTGTTATGAGACCTGTTTAACCGCTAGGATTTTGAATTCTTCTGTGTAACGTTGTCCGCTCATTATGCCCCCTAAGCTTTAAATATTGTAAAACTAAAAACCGTTGATTAAATTTCGGCGTTACTGTTCCTTATAATTCTTGAAAATAATTTTTGGTGGTGTGCACGGCTGATAAAATTTTAGGGATTTGAAACGAGTGAATAGAAAAAATCATAGCAGATTTTAGAAGAATAAATAGTGCATCGGATAAGGACTAAATTTCAGGCGCGAATGAAGTAAAAGCTCACAAAAACATCGAGGCCTTCGTGAGCTTTCTTAATTATTGTCTCACCGTTTTCGATGAATTTACTGGTTGTTGTTGGTCTTTACCATGCTTTTTAGAATAATGACCGAATGGTGCGGAAGCCAGAGCTAACTGATTAACTTGCTTCGCAACAGGGATATAATCCTGAACCGCCGTATTTATAGCAGTTACAACCATAGCTACGAGAGGATTGGCATCATTCGATCCTGTATCAACAGTTAAAGCTTCGCGATAGCTCCAAATCAACTCGTTAGTTTTTGTCGACTTTAGCTGATATGACAAATCTACCTGGACATTACCACCAATCACATAGTAACTTGTATCCCAGCGATGAATAGTCGTGTACAAGATAGCGTCAACGCCAAAATTCTTACCAATTACTTCAGGAGCTATCCCGAAGAGCTGTTCTCCAGTCACAATACCTTCATTATTGAAGATAAAATTTGTTAACTCAATAGATGGCACATAGTATCCGTGTTGTGTGAGCGGTTCAGCCAATGTTGTTGACAAATATTCGATTGCCTCTGCTGAAGTCGACTCATTGACTGCTGGGACAACCAAAATAGACAATGGTTTTTCTGAATACATTTTAGGAAAAACTTCTTGTTTAGTTTTTGTACTGGCACAGCCATTAATGACAAATATAAAACCGAGCATTAACGCGATTTTTACATGAGAATATTTCATTCTTTTTCCTTTAAGCTTTTGATCATACGATTTATTAAAGTGGAAGACTCAGGATAGAGCTCTTTTTCTTTTTCAAGATAAGTCAATGACTGCCCCGTAGAACCTTTTTTAGAGAGTAGTAATGCAAGCTCAGTATAAATACCTGGTGGCACCTTTTTATTGTACTTTGCAGATTTTTCAATAATCTCATTTAATTCAGAAAAGTGTTTCTCACTCGAGGCTTCTGTCATATCCTTTTTGTGCGAATATAGCGTGCTTGAATAATCGCCCCAGTAATACAAATTATTTGTAGTTGCACAGCCTGTAAACAGCAATACAAGGAATAAAGTTAGTAGTATTTTCATGGTACTCTGATCTCCACATGTTCGGATGTTGCAAGGAATATCTTGCGATTCACCACTAATTGACCGTTTTTATACAATTTAATTTGGTAATTGCCTGAGCCTAATTGAAGGCGAACCAGACCATCATCAATGTCACCAAATAGCTCTGATAACGATCTTCTTTGACCGTTATCGATTTGTACTGAAACCCCCTCAAGTGAACCAACTAACTTTACGTAAGCTGCATTAGTTGCCTGCTTTGTTGTATTTGAAACCGAACCGCATGCACTAAGTAACACAATTAAAGCGGTGCAAAGTAACGTTTTAATGTTAGATATACTCATTTTTCTTCTTCCTGTACGTAATAGTTACTTAAATTATCAGTTTGAAGCGTTTCCCCACTATATGAAGCAATCGAAACCTCATTATTTCCCTTGCCGCTTGTCATAATAACTTCGAATGTACCCACCTTTTGACCTGGCATCTCAATCATCATATTAGTTTGGGGATTTTTCACCATTGTTCCTTTTTTATAAGCAGTAAATTTACTACCAGCTTTGATACCCTGTGATTCACCGCCTGAAAGTATAAAATTACCATCCTGCTGACTCAGAATATAAGCCCTCCAAGGCTTGTCTAGTAAATTATTTATAACCTCATTGACCATACTAGAAATTGCAGCAGACAATGCCTTATCGTCTAGACTTGTATCGTAGCCTGCGCGGCCACCAACACCGAGTGTAGTGTTTGCCTCAGATGTAGAATCACCAGACCCTTCACCAGAGTAAATGATCTCGCCAGTTTTAGTATCAACTAGACGAATATTAACCGTTGCTGTTGCTATTTGACGTTTTGAGCGAGTAAAAACACCTACATCACTTTCCGTCTTACGACCAAATTCGGAAACCGAACCGACAATGAGGTAGTCAGCTGGAATCGCTTGAAGTGATGTACCAGTGAGATTTGATTCGGTAGATAGCTTGTTAAAATCGGCCCGTTCTAACATGATAAACTTGTCTGAGGCCACTAGCCTCGCAGATAATATATCAGTTGCTTGTTTACCAACACGATCAGAATGTTCATCTACTAGAAAACTGTTACCGAGGCGTGTTTCATTCGAAAACCGGGCAATAGCAACTACTCGTTTAAGGGATTTCTCGGTCTCGGCTTGGACAATAGCTGGCGAACTTACTGTATTCGGTATGGCAACCGTTTTCGGTGTCGAACCACACCCGATAAACATAGATGATAATCCAATGATGGCCCCAACTTTCCATTTCATAATTTGATTCTCCTTTTAGAAATATTGTGTAAATCATAACACTAGCAACAATATAGTAAATACAATAAATGGCGATTACTATGTTCTTAGCGAGCATTGTGAGGAAATCGTTGGTATTGATTTTTTATAAAAAGATATCGGTGTAATACTGTTTCAATTGTTAAGGACAAAGCTTCTTTATTTTCCACATTTAGCATAATGTAGATGCGATTACTCACCACTGCAAAGCACAAACATCAATGTCAAACGCCAAAAAAATAAACGGTCCTCACCTTATACGGGCCTCTAACTGATATATATAGCGTCAGGAATTTTTCCGAGCCCCGAATCTTTCAATGAAGTTTTTCTCTATCGTCAGTAACGTTTTGAGACTATTTCAATCCCAAGTTTTGTTGAAATTAAACCAATGTAGCTATTAATAACGTAACACAGCACTATTCGGTATTATCGGTGTGAAGCGCGATTTTTATGAAATTTGTGTTTTTGACAAATTATGTCTGAGTTGTTGTCTGATTGCCCACTCTGTGGACGTCCTATATCGCCATGCCAACGGAGTCGTCACCATCTAATACCGAAAACATTCAAAGGTAAAGAGGTGGTGGTATTGCATAAGATTTGCCACAAGAAAATCCATTCATTATTGACAGAGCGTCAACTGCTTAAACAGTATTTCACAATCTCAGCACTGCAAAGCCATCCCGATATCCAGCATTTTATTCGCTGGCTTCAGAACAAGCCGCCAGAGTTTTATGTTGCAACACGCACCGCGACCCGCAAGCGGCGTTAGCCAACTATTTTTAATAGGCTCAATCTTCCCTGATTACATTGGAACAAGGGTAAGTAATACACGCTTGCCATTGTCATCAACAGGGCATGAGCGGTGCAGTGCAGCACATTCTTGTGCTTCATCCCAAGCCTGATCTTTAAGCAACCCAACATCGTTAACTTTCATTTGCTGGATGTTATCTTGCTGGTAGTAAAAACCGGACTTAGTGCTTTCTATTTTTGAATGGTCATTGTCATTCGGAGTCATAAGCAACGTTTCTTGCGGTAGCCACTGACTTCCAGCATTGGCTTCCGTTGCCAGAGAGCAACACTGATCCCATCACGGAAAATGTCGCTCAGTATGAGTGGTTCGGCACCGCTTTGCCATGAGGCCTCTGTGAGTGTTAAATCTTTATTCATGATCCAGCTCCCATGATGGGAATGGGTCATTTAGCGTTGCCCAATACTCAATACCTTTGAGGACATCGTCTTCTGTGAGCAAGCATGAATCAAGACGTGTAATAATATCTGCCTTGTTAAGCCCCTGCCCAATAAAAACAAGTTCTTGTCGCATATCTCCGAATGGCTCTACCCATTGCTCCTTGATTGCCTTGAGATAGTCAGGATCTTCAGGCCAATCTGTTTCGGGAATTGCTTTCCAAAACAAGCCTGCCGCGCCATAACGAGCCATACCGCCAGCTTGACTCCAACTACCGGCAATTTGAGGACGAGTAGCTAACCAAAAAAATCCTTTTGAGCGTATCAGTTTTCCTGCGATGTCTTTACTATGGAGAAAATCATAAAATTTTTCAGGATGGAAAGGGCGTCTCGCTTCATACACAAAGCTACCAATGCCAAATTCTTCGGTTTCTGGCACATGTTCACCACGCAATTCTTTGAGCCATCCTGGTGCTTGTTGTGCTTTTGCAAAATCAAACAAGCCGGTCCCAAGGATCGCTTTTACAGGTACATTGCCATTCTCAATGGCGAGTTGAGTAGCTTCGGTATTCAACGTTTTAAGAATGCTTTTTAATCGCGTTAATTCGTTTTCTGAGACGAGATCCGTTTTACTAATCAACAGCACGTCTGCAAATTCCACTTGTTCTACCAATAGATCCGCCACGCTGCGCTCATCTTCCTCACCAAGAGATTCACCAACTTCTTGCAGGCTTTTGGCCTCGTCATAGTCTTTCAAAAAGTTAAAGGCATCCACCACAGTAACCATAGTATCAAGCGATGCCAGATGAGAGAGGCTAACACCGTCTTCGTCCGCAAAAGTGAAGGTTTCAGCAACAGGCAAGGGTTCTGAGATACCGGTAGATTCAATCAGCAGGTAATCATATTGTTGTGCTTTGGCAAGGCGTTCAATTTCAATTAACAGATCTTCTCTGAGAGTACAGCAAATGCAGCCATTGCTCATCTCAACTAACTTCTCTTCAGAGCGATTTAAGCTGATTTCATTTTTAACGGTGGCAGCGTCAATATTGATTTCACTCATATCGTTAACTATCACCGCAACTTTTAATCCGTCCCTGTTGTTCAGTACGTGATTCAAAACGGTTGTCTTTCCCGCTCCGAGAAAACCGGACAAAACAGTAACGGGCAATAAATTTGAGTTAGACATTATGGCACCTCATAGTGAAACGCCAGCAATTAAGAAATGTTCACTCGCGTTCGGACAAACTATTGCAAATGATACACCGTATCGTTTTTGAGGGTCAATATCTGCTTATTCAAGGTAGCGCTGGACCGTCAGTGTTAGATCCTGATGTTTAAATAATGGTGAGAAGCATTAATTGGCTGGAACCTGGCATAAACATTATCTTTGTTGTTATCTATCGTTTAATTCGAGACCATGAAAAAACGCAGCCATGAAGAACGATTGTTGTTGTGGAGAGAGCTTGCTCGAGATTAACACGGATCGTATTTGCTGCTCTACTTGCGCAATCAAGTCTTGTGCATCCATGGACAAAGTTCCTTTTTTTATGATTATTTTTGAAACCAGGTAACAGCAACACTCGTGCGCCGAGTACCTCCTATAACAGTAATTAATTATACATTTTGTTGCAAATGGTAATCTTCCATCATGTCCAGTAAATAATCATTTAAAACATAAATTATTGAAATTGTTATCTTTTATATATCCATCTGCTGAGGTGTGAGATTTGTAACAAGATGTTGGTAATTATTTGACATGTTTTTTTATCTGTGTGATAGTTTTTGTGCAAAAAATAATCACAAATACTCATAAAAAAATTGCAGTTAGGAAGTCGCAATATAATTGACCAAGGAGGGAGTATTGAAATCTTTCAATCTCATCGTTCGCCACGCGTTGGCATCCATTCTTGTTTTTAACCTTTCAGCCTGTGACCTGTTGTCAGACGATGACGACAAAATCACCTCCGATGTTACTGATAATACTGGAACAGACAATACCGGCACAGACAATTCAACTGATGATTCGACGGATAGTTCTGAACCTACCTTAGACGTTGTTGGTGGCGGTATTAAAGGCCCAATGGCCTTTGCTCAAGTCACTGTGACAAATATTGATTTATCTCAACCACAGTTAATGGGTGAAGTTGTTGCCACAACAACCACAGATGCATCCGCTCAGCTGGTGGACTTAGCGATTGTCGCTCCAGATGTCGCTTATCATTTTGAATTTACTGCGGTTGAAGGAACTACAGATTTGACGACAGGTAAGATGCCTGTCATCAAAACCTTATCAACCATAGTGACTGCAGAGCAACTTGCCGCTGGATTGTCGGTTTATGGTAGCCCGCTAACCACAATGGCCTCAAATTTGGTGATGGATAATGCGGATAGCAATACTTCACCGTATCAAGGTAATAGTGATGGTACTGTAACAGTTGAAGAGTTCATTTCAGCGTTGGATGTTGCTCAAACTCAAGTTAAATCTACCTTGGGTTTTGGTTTGGATAATTCCGTCAATATTTATGAAGTTGCCCCTATTTTAGATGGTTCCGCAACTGACGCGACTGGACAATCAGCAACTACAGCTTATCGTAGTGCTATTGAGGCAGTCTCTGCAGTGGTTTATCAAATGGATCAACTGGCTACTGGTGAATCATCAACAGACGACATCCTCTCAGGATTAGCGAGTGATTTATCGGACGGCGAAATCGACGGGAAAATCGCAGGCAGTGAGGAAGAAAATGAACTCGGATATGTAGAGGGTGCCCTAGACGTACTCGCGCAAGATCCCTCAACCTTACCCATACCAAATGATGATAGTGGTAGAACCGTTGCTGACATCCAAACCCTTATTGTTGATGAAATAGCACAAACGGGTAACACTGATATTGATGTTTCCAGTATCAATAATGGCGACGTTGTCATTTCTGTGAAACCTGCCATGACGTCTGCAGATATGGATAATGATGGTGTGTTAAATACCGCTGATGCCTTCCCAACCGACGCCAGTGCGGATGCTGACACTGATGCTGATGGCATTCCCGATATCGTTTACGTATTAGCAGATGGCGCGCGGACCGGTGTTATTGACGATTTACTGAGTGATTCAGATGATGACAATGACGGTGTTTCTGATGAGAATGATGCATTTCCAAAAAATGCATTGGAATTCGAAGATACTGACGAAGATGGCATTGGTAACAATGCTGATGAAGATGATGATGGTGATGGTGTAGCGGATATTGATGATGATTTCCCATTAGATGGTTCGCTATCCAACGCTGAAGATAAAGATGAAGATGGTTGGTCATCAGCACAGGACCCTAACGATGAAGACCCTGCGATTCCTTCCGAAGATTTTGTCGACACTGATAACGACGGTTTAGCTAATTCAGGCGGCACAAATCCTGATTCGGACGATGATAATGATGGCGTTGCGGATGTTGATGATGCATTTCCACTAGATGCTTCAGAAACATCAGATCTTGATAACGATGATGTTGGCGACAACACTGATACCGATATTGATGGTGATGGCGTTGAAAACAGTGATGACGCGTTCCCATACTTGGCAACTGAAACACTAGACACAGATGGTGATGGTGTCGGTAATAATCGTGATACAGATGACGATAATGACGGCATTGATGACACTCTAGAACTAGAGTTAGGTACCAATCCTTTGTCAATTGATAGTGATAGTGATGGCGCAATGGACGGTGTTGATGCACTTCCATTAGATGCATCAGAGCAGTTTGATTCGGACTTGGATGGTATTGGTAATAGCACTGATAATTGTGCGGTGATCGCAAATCCACTGCAACTGAACAGCGACGATGACGCCAAAGGCGATGCTTGTGATCTTGATGACGATAATGACGGTGTTGAAGACATAGCGGATGACTTCCCAACGGATGCAACACGTCAGAGCGCTACCGATCAAGACAATGATGGTTGGCCAAGTGAACAAGACGACGATGACAATAATCCAGATGTGCCAGGTATCCCTTACGTTGATAGTGACAATGACGGAACCGCTGACGCATTAGATTCTGACGATGACAACGACGGCGTAAGTGATGAGGAAGACGCCTTCCCATTAAATAGTGCAGAGTGGTTGGATACCGATAACGATGGTGTTGGTAATAACGAGGATACGGATGACGATAATGATAATGTTATCGATGCATTAGATGTTTTCCCGCTAGATAGCACCGAATCAATTGATACCGACGGCGACAACATCGGTAATAACGCAGACACTGACGATGATGGAGATAGTGTTGCCGATGTTGACGATCTTTACCCGCTCGATGAAACAGAGGCATTTGATACTGATAACGACTCAATTGGTAACAATGCCGATACTGACGATGATAATGATGGCGTAGCGGATGTTGACGATGCCTTCCCGTTAGATTCAACTGAAACAATTGACACAGATGGCGACAACATCGGCAATAACGCTGACACTGACGATGATGGCGATAATGTTGCCGATGTAGACGATCTGTACCCGCTCGATGAAACAGAGGCGTTTGATACTGATAACGACTCAATTGGTAACAATGCCGATACTGACGATGATAATGATGGCGTAGCGGATGTTGATGATGCTTTCCCGTTAGATTCAACCGAAACAATTGACACAGATGGCGACAACATCGGTAATAACGCTGACACTGACGATGATGGCGATAATGTTGCCGATGTAGACGATCTTTACCCGCTCGATGAAACAGAGGCGTTTGATACTGATAACGACTCAATTGGCAACAATGCAGATACTGATGATGATAATGATGGTGTAGCAGATGTTGATGATGCTTTCCCATTAGATTCAACTGAAACGACAGATACAGATAACGACTCTATTGGAAATAATGCAGATACTGACGATGACGGCGACAACGTTGCCGATACGGATGACGCGTTCCCGTTAGACTCCAATGAATCAGTCGATGCCGATAAAGACGGCGTCGGTGCCAATGCTGACCTCAATGACCTAGAGCCATTGCTTGGTGACATTCAACCTATCACAGTTGAAGCTTTGTTTAGTGATGCTGAGCGAGTTCAATTCGTGACAGTTAATCCTTCAGCGGTTTCAAATCCTGACATTGATACCAATTACTGGAACCGATTGACTGAATTAAATCTTGACGGCTCAGCAACGCATGTAATGAATCAATACGTGGATGCATTGTCGTGGGAACTTTCGGCTGATGGTGAACTGGTGATTACTTATGATAATCCAGAGCCAACAACTAGAGATATCGCCTACAGCAACCTTGTTGATTACGGACTTTCACAAGAACTCGTTGATGCGCTTGTCACTGAATTGGGTGACCAATCGGTGACTGTGTATCAGAAAAACCCAAGCTACCGTTTAGCTCTGGGTGGTGAAGCATCGGGGACTCAAGTTTATCATGCCACCTACGATTTCATTTATTGGATCGAAGATGCAGCAGCGAATCAAAGC
>CAXRGH010000232.1:0-3461 GCA_964230195.1 Alteromonadaceae bacterium | reverse complement strand
AGCACCGAGGCAACTACAGGCTATCTACTGCTTCTGCCATCCAATCCACCGTGTATCCAACCAGTTGACAAGGTGGGTCACTTCCTCATCGTAACTATTATAAACCACGGGGTTGGGCCAAACATAGATTCCCAATGTCTTCCAAACAGAATCGTTTTGCTTCTGTGCTAAATTTAGGGCTTCTGACCACTGCAAAATATTAGCTTTTATCTCAGATCTCTGCGCATTAAGTACTGCAAATCGTTCTTTTGTCCGCTTAGCAAATACTGGATCATCAAGCATCCTATCAATCCAAGGATTCCATCTAACCCACCATTCTTCGGGGTATTCAGGATCACCGTAATCCATATTGCCAAAGCCTAAATCAAAGTCCCAGATAGGTCCCATGTGAATTTTGTCACCGGGTATCCAATGAAAATAGATGCTAGAAAACCATTTGGCATCCACATTTTTTGCTATTTCATTGACCAAAAACCAATCAACGAAACTGTCCATGTCAATATAGCCAGCGTATCCCGTATCAGGATCTGCAAAATTAGCACTGAATAACACGGTTTCAAATTCGTTAATATGTTGCCTGACTTGCTCGTACTCGGCATCACTATCACTTAAATCTGGCTCTTTAATGTTGATGAGGAAACGCGGTGTTCTAAAAGTGACATCATCAGGATCAAGCCGACTAGGCTGGTCTATTTCTAGCAGAAAGCCATTATCTCCAAGGTCAACACGATTAGACCCTTCCTCTACCTTTTCAGTGATGTGATAGACACCATCATGTTGCCCATTCACGAACACCTCCGCAAAATGGCCACTAGGTGACCAGCGCAGGTTACTGCGACGCCCCAGCTCAAAGGCAAGGTGATTTCTTAACAAGGTTTTGTCAGAATATTCTGCAAGAAATAGCCACTTTTTATCCTCAGGCATAGCAAATAGTGAGCGTTTTGATTCAAGCTTCATTTGATACGGTTTCTTGGGATGAAGAAACCAAGTTGAGTTTCCACGTCCTCTAATTTTCATTTCCATTTGTTCAATTGACTCGTGATGCCGCCACCCATCCAAGCGAAATGTCCCAGTGACATAATCTTCTTTTGATGTAATGGCATCTTCAGTGGTCAAATAGATGATGGGTAAACCGGTGAAACGAAGGAGATCAACGGTGTACGATTCTGTGTCACCCGCTTTATTGGTTACTGTGTATGTTAAAATCTGGCTAAGGTCCTGAGGTGTCTGTCCTGACACTTGAGCTACTTCGTCAGATGTCACCGCGTTACCAGAGTAAGTAAAACTGGGAACCAGTGATTTAACAGACAAAGCGTTCGGTAGGCGAGCTGAAAATGAATTGCCCTCTAATGAAAAATGGATATCTGCTTCAAGTTCTGGATTATCGTCAATCAACAGAGAAAAGCTGGTCAATTCGGGGGCTTCAACGTTGACAACTGGGCTCGCAGTAGTTTGTTCATCTACATTGAGGTCATCATTTTCACCAGTATCACCACCACAAGCAGTAATCATGATAAGGATTATGAGAAGAAATCGATGTTTGTACATGGGTTTTTCTAGGCGAGTGAATAGTAATCAACAAGTATAGATGATAGCAGTAAAAGAGTAGGGCTAGAGTGAACCGTTAATCCATGTTAAGGAACTAAGCGACTTCTTACCGAAAACACTCGCGAGCTGTTTCTAGCGTAAGCAGCTCAATGAGTTTTGTTTAACGTGGAGGTTGAGAGTAACCTAGGGCAGTGCATGACCACGAGCAGAGACATACAAATGATACCAATCCTCTCTCGTCATACTTTTCAGAGCTTTGTGGGCTTGAACACAACCGTTTATTCTTTGTGGGTCCGTGGTTCCAATAACGGGCTGGATCCCATAAGGTAACTTCATTAACCACGCTAACACTACAGCTTCTTGGGCAACCTCATATTTCTCAGCCAATTGAGACACCAACCCTGCGGTTTTTACTACATTTGATGGGCTTCCAGCAAGAGGCGCACCTGAAAACACGCCTTGACTCAAGGGAGCCCACGATTGAATTTGAATATCATTCAGTTGGCAATATTCAAGGGTTCCCGCGTCAAAACCGACATTTGCATTCTCTTGTGTTGCAACCGTGACGCCTTGCTCAAGAAACCCAAGTTGACTCAAACTTAATTCCAGTTGATTGACAACCATAGGTGAGGGGGCATATCGGTCGATAAGCTCAATTTGAAATCTGTGCATGTTGGAAACACCGAAATGCCTTACTTTTCCTGACTCGTGCAACTGCTCCATGGTCAATGCCAACTCTGTCACATCCATTAACGGATCAGGCCGATGCAACAACAAAATATCAAGATACTCAGTGTTCAGTCGCTTCAATATGTTGTCAACCGACAACGTGATCCACTCCTTGGAATGGTCATACCGTCCGACGGTTTCGTTGTCTTTAAAACGGATTGCACATTTTGATTGGATATAGATTTGCTCTCTGAGTGACAAGTTTTCTTTGAGACGCTCCCCGAACACTTGTTCAGCCTTACCCATTGAATAAATGTCGGCGTGGTCAAAGAAATTCAAATCGTTTTCTAATGCAGTATCAATGGCTAGAAATGCTTTCCGACGCTCTTCATCAGTTATGGCACCAGCACTGCTACCTCTGCACAATCCCATGCATCCAAATGCAATGGAACTAACATGAGTTAAAATCTTGTTCAAAGAAAGTCGGGTCACGAATAGGTTCTCTTATTAGTTGTGGTACTTTTAATACCTTGAATCATATAATGGATCATGGCAACTACTTTAACAAGGGGAACCATATTTTTTCTCTGGTCTCGTTATAATACTGTCCACACGCATTTTTCTTGAGTAAGAATATTGCCACTATAACATTGATTAATAATAATTTTTTGTGTTGTGTGAACGGCTATCGTTTGATAATGTCGCTAACCATTCACAGGGACTCAGCGCGAGCACAATGACTGGGTGAGTGGGTATTTGAATCATGTATTATCTGTTTGTATTTTGCTCATCTTTTGTCACTGATTGCAACAATACGCCACTCAGACGTTTTTTCGTGAATGGCTTACAGGTCTGCCGAGAACAAGTTGTTTACCCGTTGATAAAACCATAGAACTAAAAGGAATGTATATGTTAGGTAAAGGTCACCTTGGTGTGTTATTTCTAGTGATAACATTGGCGGGATGCACGGGAAGTACAGTGCTGCACCAAGAGAGAATAAATAACGACCCTGCTACTGCCCTCAATTATTTTATGACAAAATTAGCGGATAAGCCGAAGCATAAAAACAGTATATTAGGGGTAGCTCAGGCACATAATAAGCTCGAAAACTTCCATGATTGTGTTGTATGGAGCGATAAAATGCTTGAGTTGGTTCATCATCATGTACTCGCCACCCGAAATAAAATCGCATGTTTAAGGGCTTTGGGTTTGGATCAGTTTGCAAATCAACTGTTTTATGATCT
>CAXRGH010000231.1:0-2287 GCA_964230195.1 Alteromonadaceae bacterium | reverse complement strand
GTTAATTAATGAAAAGTGGTGTTATCTTCAATCCACTTACCGCCAATTGGTGGGGCTAAATTGCCAAGCTCTACATCTTTGGCAAATTCTGCATCGACGCACATAGCACGGATATAAGGCTTATGCTCTTCAAATGAAACGCTGCCAAATTCAGACTCGAAGCCTTGAACGTAAGCGTTCGCATAACCGTCTTCGTCAAAGTTTGACGTTAGATACACTTCCCACCCATTAGATAGGATGTACCAACCAACAAAAGTCGTTTCTGTGTCGTTTACAATCGCTTTTTTAGCTTGGGGATTTTGCTGAACATCAGTCATTGTCGTCTCCTTAACATTCAAATTCGCTTAACCATTGGTAAATATCTTCGGGTTCGTCATCTTCATCCTCCATATCTTCGATAGGAATAAATGCACCGTAGTGGGTTGAGCAGAACCATCTGCCCTCTTCCTCTTTGATAAGAATTTCGCTCCCCCTGATGTCGTCTGCAGTGAATTCATCAATTGTTGCTACTGTCGCTACATGAGCGAGAAGTGAATCAAGTGAATCAAATGTTTTGCAGTCCACCAGCTTTGATTCATCAATAGGACTGAGCGATGCAAAGAAATGATTATTCTTATTTGAGATAAAATGTTGTGACATGTTTTCTTCCTACCCCTGAATGACCGAGGTGCGTCGTTGATGTGTTTACATTAGTATATGTGCGCACACATTTCAATAGAAATTTGCAAACATATGCATATGGGTTATTCTTTATGCAATCTATGATATGGACTAAAAAAATGATCACTAATCTGCATAAAGCAACAAAGTTAGACAATACACCTATTACTGAAGAAGATCTAAAAGTTGGACTAGAAGTCTATATGAAACACGGAAGTGGCGTTATTCGTTGTAAATGTATTTTGGATCATGAAGAACATGCAATATTTGAGTCAATTAATCCTGATTGGCCTATGAAAACCATCATGCGAAAAAACGTTGACGATTTCACACTCGGTGACTTCGATGAATTGAAAGACGCGTTGGAAGGCTTTTCTTGTCAAAGATTAGCTACTGTCGAGCAAAGAGCTGTTGTAGCAAGGGCTGATGAAATGGGTTATGCGAATTATATGAGTTACACGCAGGCAGGCTGGACCGAGAAAGGTATCGAAAAATATCGTGAATTAGAAGACGAAAATACTTGTCAGCCGGTCATGTAAGGATAGCCAAACTGAATTAATGTGTGTCATATGCTGCAGCTGGAACCGTTTCACTGACAGGCATATGACACTTTCGACATCTAAATACAGAGCTGTTATCAATGTCTCTCGATTCTATTGATATCATGCCTGTCACGTTCGTATTTCCCATCACCAATATTTAACTAATTTCTGGTCGGCTTTTACATAAAGCGGGTGTCGCGGTGAACCATTTTTTGTAACGCCAAGACACAAAGTATTTGCTTCGGAATACGCCAATACATTTTTCACTGCTTGAACTCTATCTATTGGTGCATTTGTACCCCATGCACAACAAACATCTTTTTGAATCGTTTGTTCAGAAATGTAAAGTTCATTCATTGGGCCAACTGGATCGTTTGCAGAAAAAAGGTCTTTTGGTTTGGTGGCCCTGAAAGCGAAAAGATTAACAACCACAATGCCAGTGTAGCCGTTATCAAACGCAAAGCGGCGGC
The DNA here is from genome assembly GCA_964230195.1 of Alteromonadaceae bacterium. GTDB lineage: Bacteria > Pseudomonadota > Gammaproteobacteria > Enterobacterales > Alteromonadaceae > CAXRGH01. Next base: position 615 of record CAXRGH010000231.1, on the reverse strand, counting down.
ATCGTCTTATTGTCGGATCATCAAGCCTTGCATCTGCTGTTGACGGATTAAGCATTAAGAATACCAGAGGATTGCTACCCTTCTCTCGCTCCAAAACATACCTGTAATTACCGCAATCACTTATCACTGCTGACATCGTTTTTCCCATCTAGCCTTTTAGTAATTTAACAGCCGCCCGAAGCCCATAAGGAAAAAAGCCTCTCTAGGAGGCTTTTCATTAATGTTTAACATCAAACTTATGTACGTCGATTGGTCGATACTTTCCGTCACTCAACGTAACGGTAACCTCAATTTCGTCAATGGCCTTTGCCGTTAAAAATGATTGTTGGCACCGTTCGTAGTATTTGGGTCAAGTAACTTCAAATGTAGCCCCTTATCAGTATCCAAACTCAAACTGACCAAGTTGATCAGCTTCCGTTTCAAGCCATTCCGATGGAATTCTCAGGGACTCAATAGCTCTATAACAGAACTCGTTTTGTTTTAAACCCACCTCTTCAATCAATGCTTTTGGAAGTGAATTGAAATACTCCCTTAGCGAGTCAGTCCAGTCTTCAATCAAACCCAGTTGAGATTCAGATATTGCAAGAGAACGCTTGTTGCTGAGTGCGCAAAGCA
>CAXRGH010000230.1:0-7891 GCA_964230195.1 Alteromonadaceae bacterium | reverse complement strand
CCTCCGGCAAAGAGTAGCAACATACCCCAAGGAATTGACTGAGCAGTATTCCAGTCCAGTAACGCTGATTTTGAACGACGATCTTGCGGAATGATAAACATCAACAATACACCGCCTAACGCGATGGAACTGTCACCAATTGCATTCAACATCTCAAATTTGCCCCACCATACTCGTGTGATCCAGGCGATAATAACCAGTAAAAACACACCAAGTACACGTTTTTCGTAACGAGTCCATTGTCCAACCTCGGGTAGTTGAACTGAAGGGATCTGGGGTAACCTAAAAGTGAGAATAAACAGCATCACCGGTAGCGCAACCATTACCAATGGTAAGCCAATTGACACCCACTCTGTGAACGTCATGGCTTGCTGCGCCGTTTCTTCGTAAACGCTTAAAAAAATGATGTTTGGGGGCGTCCCAATAGGCGTCGCAATACCGCCGATACTCGCTCCGTATGCAATTGCCAACAACACGCTGATGGTAACGCGTTGGCTGTTAAATTGGCTGACTACTGCCAGTGCAATTGGTAGCATCATTAATGTCGTTGCCGTATTACTGATCCACATCGATAGTACTGCTGACACAAGCGCAAAAAGACTAACAAGGACACGACTAGAGCGCCCGTTAGATAGTTTCAATACAGAAAGTGCAAAGCGCTTGTGCACACCTGATGCTTCAATTCCTTTTGATAAAATAAACGCAGCCATCAGCAAGACGATGACTGGTGAGCCAAGTGCTGAAGCCGCTGTTTTGTGAGAAATGACTCCCCCTAACGGCAAAGCAACAAAAGGGATCAGCGAAGTGACTGGAATGGGTAACGCTTCAGTCATCCATAATCCAGCTGTCAACACCGTCACAGCCGCAGTCCAAGCAATTAGCCATGACTGGTCAAATACCGATAATAAACAGAAGGTCAGTCCACTTAGAAACCCAGCAATCGCAAGATGACGGTAGTTAACCATAATCAACCTTGATAAACGCGTTTAAGGTGTTCGGTAGCCGATTTCCAATTTTGAGAGTTCTCCAATGCATCCCACGAGATATCAGACGTTTTCGCCATTGTCGCAAGACGGGCATTGCCCGTATGTCCTTTGTAATTATCTAATGCCTCAACAGTGCTTTTGCGATCGTTGCAAATTAAGGCCATATCGCAGCCAGCATCCATAGCTAGCGTCAAGCGTTCAGTAATACATCCCGAAGCAACAGCAGCTTCCATTGAAAGATCATCAGAAAAAATAACACCATTGAAATTCATTTGCTGTCTTAATATTTTTTGCAACCAAATTCGTGAGAACCCCGCCGGTACGGAATCAACATCCGGATATATCACGTGGGCTGGCATTACAGCATCCAGAAGATTCATTCGATTCAGAGCAACAAAGGTTTTCATATCTAGATTAAAGATATCGTGACGCGAACGCTCATCGACTGGAAGTGCTATGTGTGAATCAGCAACAACAGAGCCATGACCCGGGAAATGCTTGCCTGTCGATTTCATACCCGCACTGCGCATTCCACGGATAAAAGCACTTGCCACAGTAACAACAACGTCTGGATCAGTATGGAATGCACGGTCACCGATCACTGTAGACAACCCATTAATATCAACGACAGGCGCAAAACTAAAATCTATGTCACTTGCCATTACCTCACTCGCCATCAACCACCCAAGGGTTTGTGCGCTTTCACAGGCTGAAGCTAAATTGCCGTTCACAGCTTCGTAAATCGCGGCCATACTGGGTATTTCTGAAAAGCCCTCACGAAAACGCTGCACTCTGCCGCCTTCATGATCAACACTGATTAACAGGGGCTTTTTCGCACTTTCACGGATTTGCGCCGTCAAAGCGGTTAACTGCGCTCTGTCTTCAAAGTTTCTGGAGAACAAAATCACGCCCCCCACCAACGGATGCTGCAATAAATCAACCTCTTCGGCAGTGAGAGAATAACTATGTAAATCAATCATCAATGGCGACATATTAATAACTCTACTTAATATTTTTCGTCATGATACCCGATATCAAGCGTTGAATATAGCGATAAATCCATGAGTAAAAAACCGAGAGTATTTAAGCTGTAGCATTGTGGTTTAGGTAATAGAATGAGAGAATACTGACCAATTTGAAGCCTTATCGGCCGCCCCCCAAAAACTTAGGCTGATTTAAACAGGAGAAAATAAATGTACGCAGTAATTTTTGGAAAGGCAGCATGTCCTTTTTGCGTTCGAGCAAAAGATGTTTGTGAAACCCTTAGTGAGCAGCGTGATGATTTTAAATATCGCTATATCGACATTGTTGAAGCGAATATTAGTAAAGCTGATTTAGAAAAAACCGTAGGTAAGCCAGTTGAAACAGTTCCTCAGATATTTCTTGACGAGACTCACATCGGTGGTTTCACTGAATTTGAAGCTTACGCAAAAGAAAACCTCGGTTTGTATAGCTAGTTCAACGTTTTGATGATTTAGGAGACAAACCATGCGCATCTGTGGTGTCGAAATTAAAGGTAGTGAGGCAATTATTGCGTTACTTGAGCTAAGTGACGGTTTGTTTATGGTACCGGATTGTCGTGCAAGAAAAATCAGTTTAGTGTTACCAGACAACAGCGAAAACTTACAAGCTTTTCAGTTTAAGTTTAAACAATTGATGATGGACTACAAAGTGGATAAAGTCATCATTAAGTCTCGTCCAACTAAAGGAAAGTTTGCAGGCGGCGCTGTTGGCTTTAAGTTAGAGTCAGCAATTCAATTACTCGATAATGTCGATACTGTTGTTTACGCGAGCCATGAAATTAATGCCGCAATCAAACGCACTCCTATGCAAGTTAATGGTAAAGACGCGGGCTTGAAAGGCTTTCAAGAACAAGCCTATGCCGCAGCATACGCCTATCTCGTCAAACCTTCCGAAGCACAATTATTGGCAGAGAAGAAAAAAGCTGACAAAAATGATGAAGCCGACACAGCTGAAGAGTTCGTTCCTCAACCCTCTCCCAAAAAGAACAGTGTTTGGGGAGATTAACAGGCGCTAACCGATAAAAAAGGGCAAGATTTGAAAAACATCTTGCCCTTTTTATTATTTGTGGAGCCAATTACTCGACTTTAAAACGCGTCAAAGCAAAAGAAAAGTACACAATACTCGCGAACATAATGACGTAAGGCATACCATCGTTACCTAATTGCTCAATTGCTACACCAATACACAAAATCCCCAAGGTTCCGCCAATACTTTCCATTAACGAGTAGCCTGCATTTGCAGTAATTATCTGATCCCCTTTCGCATGGGTTTCTCCTATCAAAGCTAAAGAAACCGAATAAATGCCAGCGATTACTCCGCCCCAAACAAACACTAATACATAAGCATTGACTGGGGTATAAATCGCAATGGGAAGATAGACTGCGCAAAACATACAAGCAAACGCACATCCAATAATAAAGTAACGTCTATCAAAATGGTCTGAAAGCCAAGCAATGGGCACTTCCAATATCAGGGAGCCCAACATGAAAGCCGTCAGTAATAACGCTGATTGCTCTAGTAGTAACCCGTTCTTTATTCCATAAAGAGTGATAAATGCGGCAACCCCAAATTGTGAAACCCCTGCCATCATAATGGCAAACATTGCGCCTTTAGAGGCAGTAATGCTCTGTAAAATGGTAGAAGTTCCGGTAAATTTGATTTTCGGAATCACCGGAAGCGCTAAAGCCAATGGTACAACAGCAAGCAAGCTAATCAGTGTAGCTACCCCATACAAGCCAACGGTTTCAACAAGAGGCTGTTTGCCAAATACAGCTGTGGATAGTGACACAATTGGTTCGCTTAAAGCAGTCAGGGTGTCAGGTGATGCTTTCAACGCAGCAATAACAACTGGGCCTAACGCTAACCCCACTGACACAGAGGTGCTATACAAGGCGACAATCAAGCCTTTATTCTTCTTCAACGGTATTGCATTAACCCACGTTTGCAGAAGGATTAATAACATGTAACAACCAATACCGTGCAAGAAAATAGCACCAATGAGCACACTCAAATCATTAAAATACGGGAATAACATGATTGAAGGAACTCTTAGGAGTGTCGACAATAGTAATCCTAGTTGCATCCCAATTTTTTTAAGTAGTGAGGGTAATAGAAAACAAATAATAATGGATGCAACTGATTCGAAAGACAGTGCACTACCGATCGTGGTATCTGAAAACGATTGCGATTGCAATTGCACTGGTACGAGTATGGCTAACATCCCCAATGCAATACAAGCAAACAGCGTTGCAGATACATTCGCGGCAAGCCCAAGCAAAGGGGTTTTACTGTCAGAAACCTGTGAGTTATCTGTTGTCATCAGATGGCTCTCCTATATGAAATATTCTTTTAATGGCGGGATACCGTTGAACGCTACGCAAGAGTAACTCATGCTGTATGCACCAACTTCAGAGAATACAACGACATCACCTTCCTTTATATCACTGGGTAGATGATGCAAATTTTCTGATAACGACAAAACATCTTCACTATCACAACTGGGACCAGCCAACATGGTTTCAACCAGTTCTTCACTGCACTCTCGTAAAAGGCTTGCCTGCAATTTGACGTCTGACGCTTCATATAAACCATTAAATTTACCAACATCCAAGTACGTCCACATCACATTGTGGTCATGAAAAAAACGTTCAGTCGACAACAGTACGGTGGTCTTAATACAGCCAGATTGTGCAGTAATAAATCGGCCAGGTTCAGCAATAAACTGAACGTCAGAACTTACCGATTGCTTGAAATCGTCAATTCGACGCCGTAATGGTTCGCAGAACTCTGTAAAATTGAAATCTTCAACATGCTCATCATGATCAATATAGCCCGAAGCGGGGAATCCGCCACCGATGTTAATAAGACTGAGGGTAATACCCTCCTCCTCCAATTGTTGAAGTATGAATTCAATATCATCTAGCGCGCGACACCATGCATCAACACTCCGCTGCTGAGAGCCGACATGAAATGATAATCCTTCAATCTTACCAACGCCTTGTATTGATTTTCGGCACAAATCTACTGCATGGGTTCGTGAACAACCGAACTTATCATGCAGACGCCAAACAGCCCCTTCACCATCGGTGACAACTCGGCACACCAGGTGAATGTTTGGATCAATCGAAAGTAATTTATGCATTTCCTGAATGCAATCAAACGCAAAGGTTTTAATACCTGCATCAAGCGCCAGACGGACATCCTCTGCTTTTTTCACGGTGTTACCAAAATGCAACTTTTCTGCTGCTATACCTAGCGATAAACAAGTCTCAATCTCCCCCCAACTGGCCACTTCAAAATAACTGCCTAGCTGGTTCATATGTTTTAAAACCGAGTGAGACGCGTTAGATTTTACAGAAAAATGGCAACGCACAGACGGTAACGCAAATTGAAACTCTTTAAACTGCTGGGTAATGATACTGGAATCAATCAACAAATACGGTGTCTTGTAGGGTTGTTCAGTAACAAATTTTTCCATTGCTTGAGACAACATAACCAATAATACCTGTGCCGTTACTGTTTGGCTTTAAATTGCTTTACATAGGCGACCAAAGCCAGTCTTTTCTGATTGATAACCAACCCAAACCGGCGAGTAAACCAAACCAATGAAGCAATTAAGAAAGCAATGAAGAAACCAACAACCATGGTTCTGGTTGTTGCTCGCTTGATAGGCGCCAGGCGCATAAAATAATTACTGGCCTCGATATCAATACCGAGGACACCCACGAATTCGTTGTTACTGTCATAAAACGGAATATAACCAGACACAAATGAGCCCCAGCGGTCTTGATACGGCTCTTTAGAGACCACCACTCTCTTTTCTTTCAACGCCGTTATCATATCATCCGTCGCCTCTGAGTATTCATCCATGATATGAGCTTTATCATCAACACCGTCACCGTCTGAATCGCCTTCGGGAGTTGGATCAAGAACAAAAAACACCTTGTCTTCAATCAATATGCCAGTGTACAAGTACTTAATACTATCATCTGCGGTTAAGGCTCGCTCAAATGGCGCAATTGCACGCTTGTAAGCCTCTCCTTGCTCTTGACTCCGATCTTTGAAGGTTTTGTGGGTATCACCATCAATATAAGTTGCAACGACTTGCGCTGTGCGCATTAATCCCTCACGAATTTCTCCTTTCTGCGCATTTAACGCATGAAAATAAATGAAATACGTCGTGAAGGTAATAGCAAAAAAAACACAAATTCCAATAAACAAAGCTTCCGCTAGCGGATGGATTTTATATTCCTTACTTGCTGTAATGTTATTGCTCATGACATCCTCTCGAGGGCTATGGCTTCGGAACAAAGGGCTCGAGTAAAACAAGCACACTTAGTCTCGTGACAAAATACACTCTTCTTAATAAAGCATAATTGCACAAATTTTCACGGTAAATTTCTTATATAATTGAAATTTATTATTTAATGCATGAGGACATTCAATTCATTTTGTGTTTCAATTTTCACAAACGCTGGCTTTTATTGTCGTTTTAAAGGCATAACGATCGAAACGCCAAGAAATGCGTAGTAAAGGCACCAAAACCTGATTACTATGAAGACGTAAGTTACGTTGCAACCCACAAGGAAACCACCGTGTCACGATTTACCGCTGTCACTGAAGACCCACACAATCGCTTCAATCAAAAAATCGCCGTACTTTTGACCAACTTAGGTACACCAGATAAACCAGAAACGTCGCCTGTTAGAACCTATCTACAAGAATTTTTATCCGACCCTCGCATTGTTGAAATACCAAGGTTTATATGGATGTGTATTCTACATGGCATTATATTACGAGTACGTCCAAAGCGCTCTGCTGCAGCATATGCCAGTATATGGAGTGAAGATGGTTCTCCGCTATTAGTCATTTCCAAACAACAAAAAGCCGCGCTTAAACAACGACTTGAACAAAACGGTTTCTCTAATGTTGAAGTCGAGCTTGCGATGCGTTACGGAAATCCTTCAATAGCATCAACCTTGCAGGAGATCAGAGAAAAAGGGATCACACGTATCGTAGTACTTCCACTTTACCCGCAATATAGTAGCCCAACGACCGGCTCAACCTTTGATGCTATTGCACAAGAAATCAGCCAATGGCGCTGGGTACCCGAGCTCCACTTCATCAACGGCTATCACAAGCACCCGTTGTTTATATCTGCTATTGCTAACCAAATTAATGAATTTCTAACGCAGCATAAACCACAGAAAATCGTTTTTTCGTATCATGGAATGCCACAGCAGTTTTTAGAACAAGGTGACCCGTATCATTGTTTTTGTCAGCAAACTACTCGCTTGGTCATGGAGCAAGTCAACTATCCAAAAGACGACGCTATTACCTGTTTCCAGAGTCGATTTGGTAAGGCCGAATGGTTGAAGCCCTACACCGACAAGACGTTAGAAGCCTTTCCTGAACAAGGAATTACAGACATTGCCATTCTCAGTCCAGCATTCAGTGCAGACTGCCTCGAAACCTTAGAGGAACTTCAAGAAGAAAATAAAGAACTATTTGAAGAAGCAGGCGGAAAATCCTATCACTATATCCCATGTCTGAATGCTACCCCCGAGCATATTGATTTAATTGAGGACCTCGTAAAGCCATATATCTAATATGGCTTTTCTCTCATCATCATCTTACTAAGATTGCCTTCCTTATCACAAACATTGCGAGTCTGGAACTTTGAGCTCATGCTCCAATACTAACAGCTCTAATTAGCAGCTCTAATTAGGACACCCATAAATCGTTAACAGTAAAATGCCAAAATGAGTGCTGAATCTCGCCTGAAACCTCACCATTTATGAGTACAGTAAAAAAGTAAGCTTCAATACTTGCGGGTGTCAGAAGCTCTAATTAGGACACCCACAAATCGTTAACAGTAAAAT
>CAXRGH010000229.1:0-7076 GCA_964230195.1 Alteromonadaceae bacterium | reverse complement strand
TGCGGAGTGGTAGTTCAGTTGGTTAGAATACCGGCCTGTCACGCCGGGGGTCGCGGGTTCGAGTCCCGTCCACTCCGCCATCATCTATTGTCATTCTCTGAATGACTTCCATATATTTACACCCAACGTAAGACATTAGTCTCATCACAAAGGTGTATTTAATTCTCTGATAAATGCTCTAATCTTTAGCTAAGCGGTTTATTTTTAGCAGGATTATAATGTTGGCATTATACACTCATCGTTTGTTAATTCCGGTTGGCATATCGCTGATTTCAGTGATGTCATACGCCGAAGATACAAGTTCAAGACAGTCTTTCGATCTGTCGTCAAGAATGGTCTACTCCGACGTTGATGACAGCTTAGGTTTCATGCATGCATTCGGCATTGATTATCACAAAGTTGTCTCGAATGCCCAGGGTGATATTGGTACGCTTACCGCCCAGCTCTATGTGACTCGAATAGATAACCTCTTCCCCCATCCACCATTTTTTGATGATAAACATGACACTGAGCTGGTTACCCGAATATTCAACTTTAATTACACAGGTTTGGGCAAAAATTTACCGAATATTAAAGTGGGTCACATTGAATTACCCTTCGGATCAGAATATCGAATTAACACTAACGGAACATTGCTTCAATATACTCACCCTATGAACCTCGGACCAAAAGCGGATTGGGGAGTCAGTATTAACAAACAGAATGCTAGTATTGATTATGAGGTATCCTTAACAACGGGAGGCGGGCAATCCTTCCGACCCGATGACGCTTCAAGTTATGTCTTAACCGGTTACATCGGTACGTCCAGTCATCATGACTTTCATTATGGTTTCTCATTTAATCAGAGCAAGATCAATCAAGTCGAGCGTGAAAATTATGCAGTTGATGTTGCCTATTATGAGGGGCTTTGGGGTTTCTCTGCTGAATGGCTGTTGGGCGAAAAAAACGATGTCAATTATCAGCAAAGCTTTACAGAGATCAATTGGCGCTCACCCGATGAGAAGCAACTTTACTACTTGCAGTTAAGACTACAACGACAGTTCTCTGACTGGAGCCGCCAAGATTTGATGTTGGGTACTCGTTATCACTTTCACCGAGATCTTGTTCTGAGTGCTATGTTGACCTATCAAGAGGTTCAAAATACGGTTCAATTGAGCGCGCAATTGCGTTGGCGGTTTTAGGGAGTAGCTATGCATCGTTTCATTATTCCAGTTTTCTTGTTGTTTAGTGTCAATGTCTGGAGCCAAGCATTTTGTGGCTTACGAGATCCCGTGGCAATGATTGAAAAGTTATACCCAGATTACACCTCGTTTCAGAGTATTGTCCGAACAGTAGACGAGAGAACACGAGAGGTTGTATCAAAAGAACTACCCGGCATGGTGCTACATTTCGGAGAGTTAGGGCGCCATACCCTATATGTGGTCACTGATAATGATGGTGTGTTGGGGTTAGTCCATGTCCGTTCAGAGCAGAGTCAATGGGGATTAGTGGAGATTGCCTGGGGAATTAGTAAAGACTTAAAGATAGATGGTTTTGCCTTTCAACGATGTCGTAGCGCTGATAAATATAAGCTCGAGGTGCCGAAGATACAGGCAGTTTTTAACGGGAAACGACTTGAGGCTTTAAAATCGTATTACGATTTTGAGGCTGCTGCACCAACACAAACTTACACAAATACGATTGGTTATACAGGCGAACTGGGAGAAGTACTCTTAAAATGCGGAATGAAGACGTTGTTGGTTACTGAGCTAGTGTGGTGGCAGGATATTGATACGATTGAGTCGTCTTTTAATACATTTGAGCCGAATTAATGAAAATCAGTGTTCAGAGTCAACTCCTCGTCATGCTTTGTTTCTTAACGAGTTTGGCTTCCTTTTATTTGATAGGGAGTCAGTATTATGAGACCAAGTCGTTTGAAAGTCAGCGCGATGAAATTGCATTGGATGCGGTAAAAATAACACATCTTCAATCAATGCTGAGCCAATGGATGGTGACTCTTGATCTTTTTTATTACAACCGTCAAAGCTATCTGGTTCCTGGCATTGTTCAACAGGCGGGGCAGATAACTCAACAACTTGAAAATCTGTCATTTAATGATGCCGAGTTACTTAATCATGTTGATCAGATAAAAATGTTCGTTGGCCAGGTGGCCTCTGAAGTCAATCAATCAGCTATCGAAGGTGACGGTCGATCAGAACAGTGGTTAAGCTTTATCAAGTCGATGGACGCAAAGACTGAACAAGTCATCCTAAACTATGAACAACTGAACATATCCGTTAAGAGTGAACTGGCGCAAAAAGAACAAAGGTTAATGAAACAGAACCGATTTATGATCATCAGTTTTGTGCTCTCCTTATGTATTACCATTGGTATATTGTGCTTATTAGGAGTTTGGAATAGCCGAAAGATAATTAAACCATTGATGCATCTGGTGAATGTTGCGAAGACGAGAAAAGAAAAAAAAGGGGATACATCGAATGCACTTAATGCACCTTATGAATTACAACTGATACAGAGCGAACTTCAATTATCGTTCAAACGACTAGCGAAGGGAAAGAAAAAAGCCGAATCTGATAAGAACAAAATTGCCTGCCAAAATAAACAATTACAGGAAACGATCAAAAGTTTAGAAGAGACCCAGCATCAATTAGTAAAATCTGAGAAATTAGCGTCAATTGGCCGCTTAGCTTCTGGTGTTGCTCATGAAATCAATAACCCCATCGGTTATGTTGTGTCAAATCTAGACACACTTACACAGTACCTGTTCAAGCTCAAGGGCTACATTCAGTGCAGTCAGGAAGCAGGTATCTCTGCAGATTCGCTTGCAGAGACTTATCGCGATCATGATATTGATTTTATTCTGCAGGATGTTCCTGACTTGGTAAATAGTCTGTCAGATGGTCTGGGGCGGGTTTCTCACATCGTTAATGATCTGAGAACGTTTAGTGATTCTGGTGATGAAGAGCGTACACCAGTAGCAATACAGAGTATATTACAACAAGCAATGAATCTGTGTTATCCGTCAATTCCGTCAAATGTGGAAGTGGTTTCAAGGTTTGACGATTCTCCTCTCATTCCGGGTAATAGCGGGCGTTTAGTGCAGGCTTTTGTGAGTATTATCAATAATGCATGCGACGCCGTTGGAGAGTCTGGGACAATTACGTTATCAGTCATTCATGACAAAGAAAATAACTCAGTGATTGCGATTGTAGAAGATTCTGGCAAGGGCATTATTGATACAGAACTTTCAAAGATATTTGATCCTTTCTATACCACAAAACCGGTAGGGCAAGGAGTTGGACTGAGCCTTCATATGTGTGACTCCATCATCGAGTCTCATGGTGGCTCCATAAAGGCGAGTTCGGTATTGAACGAGGGAACGGCAATGCAAGTGGCCTTCCCAATTGCATCTCATCCAATCAAAACCAAATCTTAATCAAAACCTGCTTGATTCTTGCAAAAGAGCTTCAGTTTGATAATGATACATTATATGTGTAATCCCTCGGTGCTCTGCAATATAATCAAAAAGTCACTTACGGCGTTTTTGACAAATGTTTTTGGCGAGTTGTTCATTGACACTGGCAGCCCCATTAACCGTTGCATATAGTGTTCGCCTTTGAGTGAGTTAAAAAACATAACGGCGAGCTCGTTTGCTCGGCCTGGGGCTATCTTCTGATGGCTCACCGTGATTAAGTATTCCGTTAGCGAATCAATAACGGCTTGGGGTCCAGCTTCATAAAACAGTGCGGCAATGGTTGGATTAGTATCTGATTCACTGATAATTAATTTGTACATGGCGATGACGTCTGAGTCACACAGTAATGCCATAAATTGTTCACCTAACGATGTCAAACAACTGGATATTTGGTCTGATTCTATGGAGGTAACCGTATGGTCAAGTTGATATTGTGTGACTTTTAACTCAATAACCGCCTTGAGCAATGCATCTTTGTTGTCAAAATGTGAGTAAACAGTTTGTTTCGAGACTTTTGCAAGTTGAGACACAGCATCGAGGGAGGTTTTAGTATATCCGTCGCGCAAAAACAGCTGGCTAGCAGCAAGGATGATTTGGTTTTTCTTCGCTAAACTTTTCGGGCGACCCACAGCCGTTTTTCCCGATACCTTACAATTTGTCACATTTCCCCTTAATTTCTATACTAGACGGTCTAGTTTGTATTTGTAATATCATACTGGGTAGTTTAGTATTATTTTCAATGAGTGGCAATCGATCTCAATTGAGGGCATATGAAAGATAAGTTAACACAGTTTATTCATCAACATCGACGTATAGCATTGTCGCTGCTATTGATATCTCCCTTACTATTACTTGTGGTTATTCTTAAACTTGCAGGGGGCGAAAAACAAGAGTCAAAGGGTGCTAGAGATGACACACTGCGAGTTGACGTAATAACGATTAATTATTTGGAAGGTTTTCAACGTCCACGCGCACTCATTGGCAAGATCGAATCAGGGAATATGCCAATGATTGGTTTTGAGGCCGCGGGGCGAATCATTTCCTTAACCGTTGATGAGGGCCAATATGTGAAAAAAGGTCAGGTGCTTGGTCTCCTAGATACTGAGGCAACCCTGGCTCAGCAAGAAAGGATTGCGGCAAGCCTACAAGGCGCTGAAGCGGAGGCGAGATTAGCTCGATTATCAGAACAGCGCATTAGCCGCCTGATCCAGCAGGGACTTGAGTCCGAGCAACGTCTTGATGAAGCGCGCGAACGAACGAAGGCAGCAGATGGGGCTGTCAATGAGATTTTAGCGTTGCAGCAAGCCAACAAAGTACAACTCGATGATGCGATTCTGCGCGCGCCATTTGATGGACTGATTACTCAGCGTCTGCAACACCTGGGGAATACGGTTGCCAACGGACAGCCTGTATTCGCGCTGCAAGATATGTCGGCGCTCCGTGCACGAGTTGCAGTGGCCTCCGATACTGCAAGATTAATCCCCGCGGATGCTGAAGCAACATTGGAGTACAATGATAATGAGTATTCAGTATTCATGTCTGCGAAAACACCGTTCACTGATCCAGTGACTCAAACACAAGATTTGTTATTTGCTTTTGATCATAGACAAAAAAACGTAGCTGATTTAGTTGTCGGTGAATTAGTCTCGATACATTGGATGCAACCGGTTACTCAGCGGGGTTTCTGGGTGCCCATTTCAGCCCTCTCAGCAGGTGTTCGAGGGACTTGGCGCGTATTAACGGTCGAAGGGCTTGGAGATGGTCAACTAGTGGTCCCTAAACATGTCACTATTGTTTTTAGTGAAGGCCAACGTGCTTATGTCACTGGTAGCGTCAACGCATCAGACTATGTACTCCGCCAAGGGGTTCACAAACTGGTATCAAAACAACGGGTTCACTCGCTTATCCATAATGAAAGGGTAAACTAACATGACGCGCAGTAGCTCTGGATTCATGGGCATAGTTCATTTATTTTTTAGAAATCAGTATTTGCTAGGCTTAAGCATTATGATTTTGCTTGTTGCTGGTTTTTCCGCAGTAGTCAATCTGCCGCGGTTAGAGGACCCACGAATTGACACGCGAAATGTCATTGCGATCACTCCCTATCCAGGAGCATCAGCAGAACGAGTGGATAGTTTGGTCACTGACGTGCTGGAGGATGAACTGCGTCAATTGCACGAAATTAAGGAGTTAAAGTCCACTTCACGCGCGGGAATTTCGATTATTTTTATCGAAGTACAGGACTGGGTAACCAGTGACACCAACGAGGGGATCTTTTCAAAAATCAGGGACCGTCTTGCCGAAGCAAACCAAAACCTGCCATTGGATGTTGGTAAAACTCAGCTAGATACCCAACGTGGCGCGAGCTCTTTTACGTTAAAAGTTGCTGTCAAACCAAAGCAAATATCTGAACTACTTATTGCATCTCGCTTGTCTGATGAATTGTCGGATGATTTGAGAAATGTGTCAGGCACTGAAATTGTCCGCCAATACGGTAAAGTTGATGAAGAGATTAGAGTATCTGTTGAACCTCAAAAGCTAATGGATCTTGGCCTGACCACTCGCCACCTTGCCAATGCCATTGGGGAATTTGATGCAAAACGTCCTGCTGGCGTTATTCGAAACCAGCATTTTAATACGCGAATACAAGTAGCAGATGAGCTCGATGGCGTTGAGACAGTAGAATCTATTCCAATAACCGGCTTCGGCGATCAAGGCATCTTACAAGTCTCTGATATTGCAAACGTCGAGCGACAGTGGAAGACGCCAGAGCGCGATATTGCCATCCATAATGGCGAACGGGTGATCTTTGTTGCTGCTAGAATGCAACCGACGGTGCGCGTAGACACATGGGTTCACAATATTACCCAACAGGTAGACAAATTTCGTGATCGTTTTTCTGGCACGGTGGATGTCTCTATTGTGTTCGATCAAAACGTGTATACAGAAGAGCGGTTAAACGGATTATCCACCAATCTACTGCTGGGCTGTCTGGTTGTTATGGTGGTTATCCTATTATTTATGGGGACACGTGCGGCATTTATTGTTGGATTGGCTTTACCACTTTCGGCGGCATTTACGTTGTTTTCATTAGCCTTTTATGAACAACAAATCCACCAAATGTCAGTTTTTGGGATTATTATCGCTATAGGTCTGCTCATTGACAATGCTATTGTTGTCACCGATGAAATTAGAATGAATTTATTGATCCCAGGTATCAGCCGTATTCATGCGTTGGATAAAAGTATTCGACACTTACTGATCCCGTTAACGGCTTCCACCTTGACCACCATACTCGGATTTATGCCGATTTTTTTATTACCGGGTAATACAGGTGATTTTGTTAGTCCGATTGCCATCAGCGTTGTTATGGCATTAATTGGATCATTGTTTATTTCGTTGACGATTATTGCCGCACTTGCCGCATGTTTTTTACCGCAGCAAGAACAGCAGCAAAAACGGTGGTATCGAAGTGGCGTTCAATTGCCACCAATGACAAATCTATTCAAGCATTATTTAGCGTGGATGATTGATCATCCAAAGACCGCATTGATATTGCCTATTAGTCTGCCCATTGCAGGTTTCATATTAGTGACGCAAC
>CAXRGH010000228.1:0-6798 GCA_964230195.1 Alteromonadaceae bacterium | reverse complement strand
CGTAACCACTGTCCCCTTTGGACCTTTGATAAGCTCAACCACCTCGTCTAAACGCCATCCAACAATATCGACAAAATCTTCATTTTCTTGCGCTACACCAATAATCTTATCTTGAGGCTTAATCGCTTTTGATAGTTCTGCAGGGCCTCCTGGCACTACACGTTGTATTACAGTATGGTCGTCTATCGCTTGGAGAACGGCACCGATGCCCTCAAATGAAAGGTTCATTTCCATTTTAAAACGCTCAGCATTTCTCGGCGATAAGTAACTGGTGTGCGCCTCTATTGACCTTGCGAATGCATTCATCACCCCCTGAAACACATCTTCGCTTTCAGTCTCCGTGAGCCGTTTAATGTTTCGCTCGTAGCGTTTCTTAAGTAATGCTTTGGCGTCTTCCCATTCCTTACCCGCGATAACAAGGTTAAGAGCGTCATGTTTAACTCGCTGTCGCCAAAGTTCGTCCAACTCCTGCTCTTTTTGTGCCCAAGCAGCATCCTCCCTTTTGAAGACGTATTTATCCCCCTTCGCCTCGAAGTCAGGTTTTTCGCCTAACAGTGACAGCGCATACTCATAACGTGCGATGCGCTTGCTCATTGTTTTGGAATAAATCGAATAGAGAGGTGACAGATCGCCAGCTTTCAAAATATCGTCAATATTCAGGCGTTCTTTTGAAAACTGCTCTATGTCTGATTGAAGAAGTACCGTCTTGTTATAATCTAAAGATTTGAGCAAGCGATCAAATATTTTGGTTGAGAACTCGTCATTGAGTTCGATGTCTTTGTAGTGACTACGGGTGAACAATGACGTCACGCGTTGCGCTGCAGAGGCGTGCTGCTTTTCCTGTGTTAGCAGTGGGAAAATCGGTTCCGCTACCACTTCTTTCTGCGTGTTTCCTTGGCTAACGGTTGTTAATCCGACAATAGCAACAACGCTGATGACAAGGACCATTCGTTTAACATTGTTCATAATATAATCTCCCGATTACTTTACTAACCTCAAGTTATCTGCCTGCACCTTCATAACCATCCCAGAATTGAGTTGCACGTAAACACCGTCTTTTGCTACTTCAGTGATAACAGCCTGCATTGGTGCCTTACCAACCTTTACACTGACGGACGCCCCAACAACAGTCGTTTCATTCGACAATTTCTCAGTTACCACTTTTGCCTTAGGCTTTACCGGACGATTTGATGGCTTTTTGTCTGATGATGGTTTTCGGCTAACCTTCGGTTTTGTGAATTTCCCTTTGTTCTCAGCATTTTTCTGTTTACGAACCTGCGCTACTTTCTCTTTACTTTCTTTGAGTACTTTTAGTGCATGCTCAGCATGTTCTTTTTCAATCTGGACGCACTGATTGCCGTCAAGGTCGACACGATAGGCGCCCTCTTTAACCGAATGTAGGTAACGCCAACTATTGGTATAGTGCCTCAACGTCGAACGCAGCAATGTTTTGCTTAAACGAGTTTCGTCAGCTAATCGTTCAACAACATCTTGAAAAATACCGACCTTAAGTGGTTTTGCATCGCCATCCACGCTAAAGCACTTCGGAAAGGTTTCACTTAAAAATGCGACGACATCTTTGCTACTAGAAAATTTTTCTTTTGTTTCCATAACCACTTACTTTAATACTCACTATCTCTTTGTGACGACTGGTAATCCCAACCATTCAACATTTCATTAACCCAGACGACGAAATCCGCATCATCAATCTGTAAAATTTGTTGGTCAACTGACCATACTTCCCAAACGTGTTGCAGCATTGCCTCAAACACCTCGGGCTTTATATCATCTTCCACTGCATCAAATAATGCGTAGATAATAATATTAAACTTGTCTGCAGCTTCCTCTGCGTCCTCTTCCCACTGTTCAAAGTCGGCAGGTGTCGCTAGAACCACATGCAAATCAATCAGCTCTTTCATTGTCGTGTTGCCAGCGTATCAACAAAATCATTGACCAATAACTTTAATTGAGTCTCGTCCACCTCTGTGAATCGGTCGAAGTTCGGACTGTCAATATCTAGAACGGCAATCACTTCACCATCTTTAATGATGGGGAGAACAATTTCAGAGTTGGACGCTGCGTCACACGCGATGTGCCCCTCAAACTCATGGACATCACCAATTCTTAGAACACGCTTTTCTGAAGCTGCAGTGCCGCAAACACCTTTCCCAAATGGGATACGGATACAGGCTGGCTTACCTTGGAATGGGCCAAGCACGAGTTGCTGGTCAACCACACGATAAAATCCTACCCAATTGATATCACTTAGCGACTGCCATAAAATAGCTGAGACGTTTGCCATATTTGCAATGGTATCCGTTTCTCCCGCAGTGATAGCGTTAACCATGCTTCGGGTCGATTCCCAATCGGTATTTTCTATAAAAACTGTGTCCAACAAGTTTTATTACTTCCTTCAACCTGACATTAACCTCGAAAGGTACTGGTATTTTACCCAAATTAAAACTCTTTTCGCCGGAAAATTGCGTTGTATTGACAAAAAAAGTGTTGATTGTGTATTTTTGCACCAATTCCCTAACGTTTAAATCGATAACAACTCGTGCAGCCGTGTTACGCTGAGTCTAAACGCGCAGTCACTCGATGTTACCTTATACGCCTACCCTTAAACTAAAGCGTAGTCAAAATTATGGGTCCTGATGATTAATTTAACTAATCAATCTGTCTTAAGCACAAACGACAAGACATCACGTCAAATAGATGACAGTAAGCTACCCAAAAAACCAATAACTCACCAATACTGCCGTGAAAACACCTGCGAAGTCGGCAAGCAAGCAGCTCGATACTAAATACCGAACACGAGAAATCCGGACAGCTCCGAGATAGACTGCAATAACGTAGAACGTTGTTTCTGTTGAACCTTGCATAACCGCGGCCATTCTCGCCGCAAACGAATCAACACCATGGGTTTGCATGGTTTCAATCATCATTGCTCTTGCACCGCTTCCTGACAGAGGTTTCATGACCGCCGTTGGCAATGCGTCAACAAACCGAGTATCAAATCCGAGCATACTTACAATTGAGGAGACCCCATTCAACAGAATGTCCAATAACCCACTGGTGCGGAAAATGGCGATAGCAACTAGCATAGCCAACAAATAGGGAATTAAGTTAACTGCTACTGTAAAACCGTTTTTCGCACCAGTAACGAACAAATCAAAACTATCGAGCCCACGACGGTGTGAAAGTGTCAAAACCACCAAAATAAAGCCGAGTAATACGCCGTTTGCCAGCACTGCCGACATCTCTGCCATCTCATTTGCTGCTAACCCCGCAAAATAAATAACAATTGATGCAACAAATGCCAGAAGAGCGACACCGTATATGGCCACCACTCTATTGAATAAATTGATACGTTGCCGATATGCAACAACCAAGAGTCCAACCAAACTCGATGCAAGGGTCGCGAGTAATATTGGCACAAAGACGTCGGTTGGGTTCATTGCCCCCTGCTCTGCTCGATACAAAAAGACAGTGATAGGAAATAGAGTGAGAGACGAGGTGTTTAACACTAAAAACATCAATTGGGCATCAGTAATAATCTCTTTTTGGGGATTAAGGCTCTGCAGGTCTTGAATCGCCTTTATCCCTAAAGGCGTTGCAGCGTTATCCAGCCCTAACATATTGGCTCCAATATTCATGGTAATGCTACCAAAGGCGGGGTGTTCTTTCGGCACTTCTGGCATTAGTCGATGCAGTAGCGGTGCTGTCACTTTTGCTAATAGATTGGTTGCTCCCGAATGAGTAGCAATTTCGAAAATACCCAACCAAAAGGCCATAACACCAATCAATCCGAGAGCAATGGTCACTGATGTTTTCGTCATGTCATAAAGACCGCCCATGACGGCAGAAAAGTCAGCCTCCCCGAAGCCAAATATGACTTGCGCAAAAACAGATAGTATCCCGCTTATTACGAGTGTTAGCCAAATTCTGTTAAGCATCCGTCAGTTCCTTCTGGTATCATTAGCCAAGTTGATAATGAACGCTATCATAGTCTGAAATAAGAATCACCAGATTATCCGATTTGCACCACCAAGCGTTGGCGTAGGTCTAAGCGCAATACCAAACAGAATACGAAGATGAATCACAACAGCTATATCCCAGAAAGTTATATTCACTATCTTTCCTCCATGATTGATAGTGAAGATACCCTAACTAAGGTTCTCGAGATATGCCGCCAACCATTACGTAAGAGTATTCGAGTGAACACCCTCCGTATCAGCGTTGATGAATTTAGGTCAATTGCAGACAGTCTAGGTTGGATACTCACCCCCATCCCTTGGTGTGACGACGGGTTTTGGCTTCACTCAACCAAGCAGGACCTCGATGGGCTTGGCAATTCTCCCTACCATTTAGCAGGACTATTTTATATTCAAGAGGCAAGTTCGATGCTGCCGCCAACCGCTTTATTGAAAGCGTCGGATTCATCCGATGCCAATACAATCTTGGACGTAGCCTCCGCGCCTGGCTCAAAGTCATCACAAATTGCTGCACTGATGATGAACAACGGGATGCTAGTGACCAACGAATATTCTTCCAGTCGTGTTAAAGTCTTGGCAGCAAACTTAAACCGCTGTGGCGTATACAACGCAGCTATCTCCCATTTTGACGGTGATGTGTTTGGTGAGTGGCTGCCCAATACCTTCGATTACGTATTACTCGATGCTCCGTGCAGTGGTGAGGGTAGCTTGAGAAAAGATCCTGACGCATTGAAAAACTGGAGTGTCGAACACATTCACAACATTGCAGATGTGCAATACCGTTTAATCCAAAGTGCCTTTAATGCTCTCAAACCGGGTGGCATTTTAACGTATTCAACGTGCACCCTTAACCGTGTTGAGAACCAAGGCGTTTGTCAAACGTTACAGAGAGACTACCATGACGTAATCGAGGTACAGCCTCTCAACACTTTGTTTGAGGGCGCCGAACGATGCATAACGCCTGAGGGTTATTTACACGTTCTCCCTCATATATATGACAGCGAAGGCTTTTTCGTTGCTCAATTCAAGAAACTGGATAGTACCACTCACGAAAATGTTAATAAAAAACGCTCAAAATTTCCGTTCCAACCATATAGTAGAAAAGACACTCAATTACTTAATTACGAGATTGAGTCTCGATACGGGTTTACGCTTCCTAAAAACCTAATGATGTATGAAAGAGATTCGGATATTTGGGTTTTCCCAAAACAATATCTCGATGTGATGGAACGCTTTAAGTTTCAGCGATGTGGCGTAAAGATTGCGGAAAAACACCGTAACGGCATTCGCTTAACTCATGAATTTGCTTCTAGCTTTGGATACCTTGCAACAAAAAACATTGTCCATATTAATGAAGAACACATAATCCAATTATTTAGTGGTCTTGATATCTCATTGCCAACCAATGAACCCGCAAGTCCAATGAAAAAGCCGAAAGGTAAAGTTCAGACCGTTGAGTATATTTTGCTGTTTTATGGAACAGGCGTGAGTCTTGCGAAAAACGTAAAAGGTAAACTCAAAAATAAGCTACCTCGACCGCTAATTAACAGTCAACTACGCCATAATCTAACATCACTGTCTTAGCGCAATATCGCTTTACACTCAACGAGTATCAAACTCTTCAAAAGTTAAAAAACCTATTGAAATCTTACCATTTGCGTGAATTCGCAACCAATGGTTGACAGACTATCAACATGACTTGGTAGTCTGTCAACGTCATTATTTATATGCTTTAATGACCATAAGCAAACTAGGAACACACATAATGCAAATAGCGGCGCAAATTATTCGTTATCGAAAAAAGAACGGATGGTCACAAGAAGACTTAGCGGAGAAAGTAGGCGTTTCACGTCAATCGGTTTCCAAATGGGAAAGTGCTAGTAGCATGCCTGATTTAGATAATATTATTCGGCTTGCTGACATATTCAAGATAACAACGGATGAGCTTCTCAAGGCTGATACCACATACAACTCTGCTGATAATGATAATCAAGAACCTCATACGCCACGTCTGAGTATGGAAGATGCTAATCGCTATGTTGATGGAAAAGTTCAAAGTGGAAATTTGACAGCACGAGGAGTCATGCTCTGTATATGCTCAATTGTGCCATTGTTCTTATTTTTGGCTGATACTGACCAGTACATTGCACCGTTTTTAGACGGGCTAGGTGAAATCATTGGTGTGATCAGCATCTTAATTATGGTGGGCACGGCTATTCGTTTTTTCATTAAAACCAATCGATATGAAAGCGCCATTAAACAAGTAGAAGAATACGAGGTGACATTTGATTACGCTGTGCAAAATCGCATGTCCGAGGCATTAGAATCCTTCAGAGAGACATACAACCAAAAACTATCCCTCGGAATTTTCCTGTTTATCACCAGCTCGGCACCTTTGATGCTCGTGAGTTCAATGGGGGCGTCGTACTTGATCCTTCCAATGCTTTCGCTTTTGATTGTTATGGTGGCGATTGGAGTCTTCATAATCATACCAGCCTCAGCACAATATAACGCGTATAAAACAATCATAGATAGTGCTATTCCACCGAATCAGGAAACAAAATTGACTCTCATCGCAGAAAAATTAGGTGCCGTGTATTGGCCTTTTGTGGTAACAATCTATTTGGGGTGGAGCTTTTGGACAATGGATTGGGGAAGAAGCTGGATAATCTTTCCCGTAGCAGCTTTGCTATTCACAACCATTGTTGGGTTAATTAATCTGTTTGATAAAAAGGATTAGCAATAAACAACGGGTGACGAAAACGAGCTTATCTTAAATGGGTGAATGAATAAAAATCGTCCT
>CAXRGH010000227.1:0-3311 GCA_964230195.1 Alteromonadaceae bacterium | reverse complement strand
CTAAAAATTGATTCATTAAGCAAGACTCATATTGTCTGATTGAAACATAACTTCTAGCCGAGCAGTTTAACAGAAATGTGAGTTAGTTGGGATAACGCCCATTAAAAAAGGAGGCATTAAGCCTCCTTTAGATTGTTCTTATATAGCTTTGTCACTCAAGTTTAAAGCGGCCCAAGTCGTCTTGCATCTCGTGACATTTATCTTCAAGTTCGACAGAGATATCATTAACCTCATGCATAGTCGATGCAAGGGCGTCAGCAGAACTATTGATTGATTCAATGCGTGCGCTCAAGTCATTGCTCACGGCACTTTGTTCTTCTGATGCCACTGCAATCTGATGGTTCATATCGCTAACATTGACCACAGTTTCTTGAATACCATCGAGCACTTCACTGATACTGTCTGCGCCCGCCGCAGCCTCTTCCACTGCGTCTTTACTGGTAGACATAGATTGGTGCGCATCTTCAGCTGAGGTTTGTAGTTCAGTCACAATGTTTTCAATTTCCGCAGTAGAGGACTGTGTTCTTTGTGCCAACGTTCTCACTTCGTCTGCTACAACTGCGAACCCTCGCCCTTGTTCGCCAGCTCGTGCCGCTTCGATCGCTGCGTTAAGGGCAAGTAGGTTAGTTTGTTCAGCGATAGATTTGATAACGGTTACTACTGAACCGATTTTTTCGCTGTTATCACGTAGGCGGTAGACCTGATCTGCTGTGCCGACGATTTGGTTTTCCAGACCCTTAATGATTTCAACACTGCTATCTACACGTGCTTTACCTTGATTAACTTTTTCTTTGGCAATGTCAGTTTGTTCAACTGTGTGTTGCGAATGATCAGCTACTTTTGAGGCAGTAATCGACATTTCTTGTAGTGCTGTTGCTATCATCTGTACATCTTGTACCTGAGCGTCAGTAGAGCGATTAGCTTCGTGCATCATGCTTTTGATCGCTTCTGAGCGGGTTTCAATGGTTTTGCCTGTGGAAAGAATGCTCTTGATCAATTCTGTCAGTTTTTCCAACAGCATGTGGAAGTTCCGTGCCAAAATCGCGAATTCTCTACTTCTTGCGCCTTTCAACTTTCTAGTTAAGTCACCATCACCAAGCGCTATTTCTTTAATCGACTCAGTTACCTGCTCTAACTGCAAAAGCACTAGCATCTTTATGGTAACAACGGCTACAGCCATCATCGCAACGACGAGGATAATAGTGTTAAAGATTGACGTTGTTGCATTCGACGCGAGCTTCTCTTGCATAGGGGCTTGCGAGAAAATAATGGTGATTACACCAATGGTTTTACCTTCACGCTCGATGTTGTCGCGTAGAGACATTTCGATACTGTCATCGCGCACTCTAGTGTTACCCGCTTTGCCCAGCTCTTTATCTCGATGGTCAGTGATAAATACTCCGGAGATAATATCAATGTCAGTCATGGCTTTTGCGAGCATTTCAACTTGGCCATAATCATAAGTAAACACAGGTTCAATCATGGCTACCTTGGCGTATTCCATTTGTGCCTTGGTTTGTGCTTCAAATTCAGTATTAGCTTGCCCGCTGGAGATGAAATAAACGGTGGTAAGAGATACGGCCGCTACTACTACTCCGGCCAACAAAAGCCATGCTAATAGCTGATTCCTTATCGATTTAAACATGGATGATACTGCCCCTATTTATGTGTTCTGCTCTGAAACTTTCGGTTCGCTAAGACAACTGATGCTGTGTTCGTCTATATTGAACCTAGTATTATCATTCTCATTGTAGCTCTAATACTAAAGTTTACCATTGACGACATGGATTTCGTCTAGTTAATTTTAACAATAGATTAACAATGTAGGAAAATTACTAAAAAATACAGGTTATTCCAAATTTTTATGTGATTCTCCGGTCTTTTATTTGTGTCACTTTCAACTTTATTGAATGTGACATTGTAGTGATTTGTAAAAAATAAGTTATAAATTGAGGTGAATAGGGAGTTATTGGAGTTGAAATGCCGAGCAAATTGATAATCCACATTTGTACTGTACTTACTTGTGTTTTTTTTGCACAGGCTAATGCTAGTGTTTGTGAACAAAAACAGATTCAATTGCGCGTGTTGGGCTCTGGAGGTCCTGAACTGGATGACGGAAGAGCTTCTTCCAGTTACCTCGTGTTGCAAGATGGTCAGGCGCGTTACCTGCTAGATACTGGCAGCGGTGCTAGCCTCAGATTTGGTGAAAGCGGGGCTAAATTTGAGCATCTAGACGCTATTTTCTTATCTCATTTACATACTGACCATAGTGCTGACTTGCCTGCGTTTGTTAAGGGCGCTTTTTTTACTCGTCGCAGCCGTGATTTAAGGGTGTTTGGTCCGGGAGGTAACGAGCGAGTTCCGGCCACTAGCGAATTTATTCAGCGCTTGTTTTCAGAATCTGGGGCATTTAGCTATTTAAGTGATTATTTGGTAAAAGGTGAAGAGGCGTTTTTATTCAGTGGGATTGATGCTCCTGTGTCAAAAGCTCAAGAACAACGTTATCAGCTAACTGAAAACGCGCTGGCGTTTTCGTTGGCGACACATCATGGACCCATTCCTGCGGTGGCTTGGAAGTTGGATTTTAGTGGATGTAAAATCGTTTACGCCGGAGACATGAACAACAAACATAAGCGGTTGGCGGAGTTTGCTAAAGACGCCGATCTACTCATTGTGCACAATGCCATTCCGGAGTTTGCGGGGAGTATTGCAAAAAATTTGCATATCACACCATCGCAAATTGCGAAGGTTGCCGAGGAAAGTAAAGCCAAGCATTTGCTTATTTCACATTTTATGAACAGGACTCAATTTCGCCAGCAAGCGCTTTTAAAGACACTAAAAGCAAGCTACAAGGGTAAAATAACCTTGGCAGAAGACCTGATGATTTTGTCTCTGTAATGTTAAGTATAGGAGCCTAGTTGCTGTTAAACGAGGTGGCTAACTGTTCATCAGGTATAAACTGCGCCAACATAATGCGGTAGCTATTTATGATCTTGTCGACAAATAACATCTGCTCCGATTTACTCATTGCACCGGCCAACCCCATAAGGCTTTTCATATGATGTTCCCCTTTTAATAAGTTAAAAAACACCATTGAACAGTATCTGGCATCCTCTTGTCCCATGCTAGGACAATACTCAACCAGATAGCGCGCAAGCATTTGCATTGCTTGTTTAGGACCTGCGTTGAAAAACAATTCGGCAACATGTGGGTTGGTGCTGACTTCGCCAATAACTACCCGATACATAGAGATGACTTCTTCATCGTGAAGCAATTGGACAAATTGTCGGCCAACAATTGTGAGCACGGCT
>CAXRGH010000226.1:0-4671 GCA_964230195.1 Alteromonadaceae bacterium | reverse complement strand
TCCAAGAGTATGGCAGCGAACATCATTATTTATTGCGCGCACCGCTAGCAGAGGCGCAGAGTAACGCGAAAGTTGATGGTAGCAAGGTATCTTATACTGACTCACTTAAAGCAGCGATACAAAACGCTGACAGTCACGTTTCGTTCGATAAGGTAGATGTTGTGGGTCCGAAAGTAAGTGGTGGGTTTGCTGAGCTATCCATTTTGGCACTGCTAATAGCGGGAGCGGGAATGTTGGTCTACTTGTGGGCGCGATTTGAGGCGCACTTTGCAACTGCGGCACTTTTAACGGTATTGCTCGATCTTACTAAAACGGTTGGATTTTTCGCGCTTACAGGCATCGAGTTTAATCTAACCGCCGTTGCTGCCCTTTTAGCACTCATTGGTTATTCAATTAATGACAAAGTGGTTGTACTTGACCGCATACGTGAATTGCTGCGTATAGACCCTACAAAGCCACTGGCAGACACCATCAACGACGCAGTAAACAGTACGCTAAGTCGAACCGTTTTTACATCGGTCACTACGCTACTTGCGCTTTTACCTATGGCACTTTTTGGTGGCGATGCAGTCGAAAGTTTTGCCGTACCCATGGTTTTTGCCGTGGTCATAGGCACCTCTTCAACATTGTTTATCACGTCAACTTTGCTGTACATGTTAGGAGTGCGTCGCGAGCAACAAGGAAAAGCACAGCTAAAACCTACGTCTGAAGAGATTCAAGCGTCACTGGCGCACATACCATAGAGAAAATCTATGTTGCGGTGTGTTTTTCATGTAGAATGCGCCGCGGAGTTGGCCAGGCAACCGTCGCTTTCGTAAGAAAGGGGAGGAAAGTCCGGGCTCCAAAGGGCAGGGTGCCAGATAACGTCTGGGCGGCGTGAGCCGACGACAAGTGCAGCAGAGAGAAGACCGCCTAAGCATGTTCGCATGCCGGTAAGGCTGAAAGGGTGCGGTAAGAGCGCACCGCACCTCTGGTAACCGAGTGTGGCGAGGTACACTCCACCCGGAGCAAGACCAAATAGGATCCCTTAACGTGTGGCCCGCATGGGGATCGGGTAGGTTGCTTGAATCAGTGAGTGATTGCTGATCTAGAGGAATGGTTGCCCACGACAGAACCCGGCTTATCGGCCAACTCCACTCTATCTACTTACCGTCTAACCGTTCGCGATAAAAGCGGTACAGATATGCCAAAATGTGACGAGTACGCTTTGATGAAGCGCCAGTGAAGGTGAGCGGTCTTACTACATGAGCCGCACCGTCTCCTAAAAAGTAAATCATATCACAGTAATAAACGCTAGCTGAGGCATCAACGCTCTGCTCGACTTTTTTCGCTAAGTTTTGAGTTTGCTATTTACTTATTGATTAGTAGAGCTTCAATTCGAACAACTGCAAACATGAAAAATTGGTTGCATTAAGGTTGCACATCCAGCTTCATCTATTACTAGGCCTGCTTTAACCATTCGCTCGGGGAAATACCGATCTTCCTTTTAAAAATCCGAGCAAAGGCAGAACCATGTTCGTAGCCGACCTCACCGGCAACAAAATTGATTGGCTTGTTGCGCTTCAGAAGCTTCTGTGCAGCCGCAATTCTTACGTCGGTTATGTAGTCATGTGGTGTTTGGCCGAGCAAGGACTTAAAGCATGCTGCAAACTTGGACCGGGACATAGCTGCCAGTTGTGCAAGGTTATCTAAAGTCCAGTTTTCTGCCGGATGACAATGAATTTTGTTAATGACTTTAGACAATTGAGGATGATTCATAGCAAACAGCATGCCTTGTTGAAGGGAGCCCTGTTCTGTGACGTGGCGGAGAATTTGCAGAATAAAAACTTCCCCCAGTTTGTCCAGCATTTCCTGTCTGGCAAAACGTTGCTCAAAAACTTCATGAAGGAGCCATCTCGCAGTACAGGACGCTGTGCAATCAGGGCTTAACTGGAAATATATCATTTCAGGCAATGCATTGATCAGGAGTGAAGTTTTGGTCTCACAGAAAGAAATATTGGCGCTGATCATCCGGGCAGGGGTTTCTCCTATACTTTCAACCCTGTGTTTCACGGGCACTGGAAGCAAGACCATAGATGGCCTGTTGAGTAAAACTTCACTCCCTTCTTTGCGCACTATTCGCACCTGACCGGACTCGAGTAAATGCAGTTGTCCTGATTGACCAAAATGCCTGACGCCTAAAAATTTTCCGCTGTAATTGACGGTTGTTGTAAAAGAATGCTGATTCAGAATTCCGTTCAAATTGTTCATAGCAAGCCTCTTTTTATCTCTTGATAAAACAAGTAACAATGACATCTTTTTATGAGATGGAGTCGTGCTTAGGATTTGCATTGAAAGGTGCTCTGAAGCTTAAATCCACACGTCAAATTACACTCATCTCTGGTGTTTCTGCTGATTAAAACTTAGTCACCATTCTTAAGTGTGTCAGGGTCGATAACAAACGAAAAAAACGCATCTTAAGATGAGTAAAATTCATCTTTTTTTATGTTTTACAGTCTAGGAGTTGATGTCATGCGAGTTTTTTCTGGCGCTAAAAGTGTTTGAATCAGCTGCAAGGTTGGGGAGTTTGAAGGCCGCCGCAGCTGAATTATTCATTTCACTGACAGCGGTGTCTCATCACATTAATAACCTCGAGCAGCAACTGACTGTGATTTTGTTTATACGAAAAGCAAGAAAGGTAGCACTAACTGGTTTTGATCCCCGCCTTTGAGACATCTTATACACAATACCCGGAGATCAAGATGAATATTGTATTTGGGGCTTTTTACGCGAAATGCGAGACAGTAACGGGTACTGTCGGGGTTTTCATTGAAAATGAAAAACTTCTTTCGATTCACTAAGGACGTCTATCAACGTTAAGGAGAGCCCACATATCTTTGGCTACATAAAACCAAAGTTCTGTTGTTCTGGTTGTTATTCCTTATGTTGAACTTCTCTTATAGCGACGTTATTAAGCTTATCCATTATTGTTTGTGGGTAATTATCTATGTCATTTGTTGCATTGAATACGAACAGATCAATTTCCGGGTAGTATTTAAAATCAGCGAAAGAGTATCCATTTGAACCATTGTGGGAAATTAACTTTCCTCCCTCAGGGTGCGCTGAGATTCCCCATCCGTACCCATAAAAAGATTTGTCACCAGAGGAAATGTGCGGTGTAAAAAGTTTGTCCCACGAATCTGGATGTAAAATCTTTCTAGACATAACAGTAAGAAACCACTTGTACATGTCTTGAGTGGTAGACATTAACCCTCCAGCTCCCTCCATCCAGCGATCCCCTGGAGTATTGTAAAGATGAGCGAGAGAGTGCCCAACACTTCTACTTTTGGCCTCAATGGAAAAGAAGCGTTGAAACGCGGTTTGGTCTGCACCGTAGTTAATTGCCAATCTTTCAATGTTGAATTGGGGAAGGCGGTATCCGGTTTCGGTCATGCCTGCGACTGAAAATAGATTTTTATTGAGGTATACCTCCCAGTCGAGCTTAGAGATTTTTTCTACTATTCTGGCAAGCAAGCTATAGCCTACATTCGAGTACTGAAATTTTTCTCCCGGAATAGCAACAAGCTTTTCCGAAAAGGCCTTTTTATAATATTGCTCATGAGGAACGATATCGTACAACTGGTGATTAGACAGGTTTGCTGGCAATCCAGAGGTGTGTGACAGCAGTTGATGGACAGTTATTCCTTTTTTGTCATCAGGTACTGCTTGAAAGTATGCTTCCAATGTATCGTGTAATGCAAGCTTGTCTTCTTCAACAAGCTTTAACACTGATGTAGCAAGAAACTGTTTAGTAATGGAACCGATATCAAAAATAGTATTTGCTGTAAATGGGATGTTTTTTTCGCGGTTAGCGATACCAAACGTGGATGAGTAAATAATCTCTTTTCCATTCGCTACAATAACAGTTCCCGAAAAGTTTGCCGCTCTTAGTTCTTTATCAATAATTGAAAACGAGGTAACGGGAGTCGCTGCAATAGCAAGCTGCGAAACTACGAATGATAGTAAAACATTCACTAAGAGAAGTTTTTTCAATATAGTATTCATATTTTCACCTTTAGTTTGTTAGCCCAACAAACGATTTGTCATGTCTAAATACTTTAAATATATCAATTTGTATTTATCTCTATTAAACACATACGACAAAGTTTTTATCTATTCGTTTTGTTTTTAACCGAGTATGCTGTGTTTTTGAGATTGTCTTCTGCGCTCATATCTATTTCCTTTAACTCCTATACGACTCAAAACCGTCTAATCTGCAAATAAAAGCGCCTAGCTACTTCAATACATTATCATGTATATCTGTACTATTTATGTATTCAACTGATATGACGTAGAGATGCAGATATGATTGTTCAAGCGAGTACAAAGGGGGTTTTCGCTGTCGTGATTGCCAGTTTTCTTTGGGGGACCACCGGGACGGCAGCGCAATACGCACCAACGATAAGCCCGTTTGCCATTGGCGCATTTGCCATGGGGGTTGGTGGTGTACTCTTATGCTTAACTGCATGGAAAACACTGAAGAAAGACAGCGCTGTCTTGCGCGCTAACCCTCTGGTAGTAATTGCAGGAAGCTGCTGTGTTGCCTTATATCCTCTGGCGTTTTATGCCTCAATGCGACTCTCAGGCGTGGCAATTGGCACGGTTGTTTCTATTGCCACTGCCCCTCTCTTT
>CAXRGH010000225.1:0-10678 GCA_964230195.1 Alteromonadaceae bacterium | reverse complement strand
AGCAACTGAGGGTGCACTTATTGAGCGATCTCTGTTAATCTTGACAGACAGGGTTGAGATTACCACAACCGATGACGATGGTTTTGTCCGAAAAATAGAAACGAGTAAACTGCATCTGGATATTGAATCACGAGAAGTCAGTTCTGACGCTTCTGTTACAATTTCAGGACCATCATTTTTTGTAGAGAGTAATGGTCTGAAGGCCAATCTTACAACCCAAGAGTTTGAATTGAAAAATCATGTTAAGACGCACTATGTTACAGATACTAAAAATTAGCAGCTTACTTGTTTCCGTTATAACGTTTTCTGCCTTTGCTGCGAGTCAGTCAGATTTCACCAAGAATATTGAGATTGATTCACGTTATAGTGCTGTCAACGCGATCAAAAGAACATCGATTTTTCGGGAAGATGTCCATATTGTTCAAGGCACCTTAACTATTGATGCGGAGGAGGTCGAGGTCATTGCCAGCAACGGTAAAGGACAAGAAGTGTTTGTGGCAAAAGGCAGTCCAGCAACTTACCGACAAACGCTAGACAATGGCAGCGTTATTTCGGCACAGGCAAATGAAATCCAATATCGTGTGATTGATCGCACCTTAACACTATCTGGCCAAGCTGAATTACAACAAGATAGCTCAAAAGTACAAAGCGACACCATCGTATTCAATATCGAAAAACAAGAATTAGTGGCACAAGGAGGAAATACCTCCGAAGATCGCGTGAGGACAATCTTTAATCCATCAGATTTTCCGGCTATTAACTCTGAACAATCAAAAGAGCTTCAATGATGGCTACGTTACGCGCTGAATCATTAGCAAAAGCTTACAATGGCCGAAAAGTTGTTAAAGACGTTAGTTTATCGGTATCGAGCGGTGAAATCATAGGATTACTCGGTCCTAATGGTGCAGGAAAGACAACAACATTTTATATGATTGTAGGTTTAGTCCCGTTAGATGAAGGGAATATTTTCATTGATGATCAAGTCATGAGTAAGTTACCGATGCACGAACGGGCACGACAGGGTATTGGTTATCTACCGCAAGAGTCGTCGATCTTCCGAAAACTTTCGGTTTACGACAATATCATGGCAATTTTACAAACACGCAAGTCCCTCACCAAAATTCAAAAGCAAGAAATCGCCGACAACCTATTAGATGAATTTAATATCAACCATATCCGAAATAATTTGGGAATGAGTCTGTCTGGCGGTGAACGACGTCGAGTTGAAATTGCTCGAGCAATAGCCGCGGACCCTCAATTTATATTACTCGATGAGCCTTTTGCTGGTGTAGACCCGATTTCTGTTTCTGACATCAAAAATATTATTGAACATTTAAAAGCGAGAGGCATCGGCGTTCTCATTACCGATCACCACGTTCGCGAGACATTAGCCGTGTGCGAAAAAGCCTACATTGTTAGTCAGGGGCAAGTAATTGCTTCCGGCGAACCTGAAGCGGTGCTCAATAATCAAACAGTAAAAGATGTCTATTTGGGACAACAATTTAGCCTTTAACACTTAAGTCTAAGACCTACCGACAATCTGCTTCTAATCCACTGTTACTTATGGCATATTCATAGTCACTAGACATGCAGTAGTGATTTTCATACTTACAAGTAAAGAACGATTGATCAAAACAAAATACCAAGCTTATTTTATCAATCAGCACTCACCGTTCATCCGTTTGTGGTCTATAGTAGAAGTATGGGAAATCAATTAAGGAATATGTGAACGCTTACCAATGAAACCATCGTTACAGTTAAAGTTTAGTCAACAACTCACCATGACACCGCAACTCCAGCAAGCCATCAAGCTGTTGCAGTTGTCCACTGTTGATTTACAACAAGAAATTCAAGAAGCGCTAGACAGTAATCCGCTGCTAGAAGCAGATGAATCCTATACCTCACCGTCAGATGATTCGGCGAATCAGAGTGACCAAGATACTGTAAATAGTAACGATGAAACAAGCATCGATACCGCATCAGCATTAGAAAACGACGCCATTCCTAGTGAACTACCCAACGATGTTACTTGGGATGAATACATGAGCGCATCCTCCGCACCGCCAGCAACTTCTCTAGCATCAGGCCCAGAAGACGACAGTGTCTATCAAGGTGAGACTTCAGACTCTCTGTATGATCACCTCATGTGGCAAATGCGACTCACCCATTTCTCCGAAGTCGACACCGCCATTGCGTTTGCTATTATTGATGCGATTGACGATACCGGTTACCTCACAATCTCCACCCAAGAGATATTACAAAGCCTTAATGATGATGAGATCGAAATCGAAGAAGTTGATTGCGTCTTGAAACGCATCCAACATTTCGATCCCATTGGCGTTGCTGCCCGCAGCCCGCAAGAATGCCTCACCATTCAGTTAAATCAATATCCGTCTGATACTCCTTGGTTACATGAGACTAAAGATATACTGAAAAGTCACATTGATTTGCTACTCGTAAAAGATTACCGGACTTTGGCAAGAAAAACGAAATTGAAAGAGAATGAACTTGCAGAGGTCATACGATTACTTCAGTCACTTGAGCCACGTCCTGGGCATACAATAGTGCAAAAGCCGACTGAATACGTGATCCCTGATGTGTCAGTACAGAAGAAAAATGGACGCTGGGTAGTTGAGTTAAATCCAGACAGCGTGCCACGCATCAATATCAATCAGCAATATGCAGCCATGAGTCGCTCAACCAAAAATACTGCAGATACTCAATTTATACGTTCACATCTTCAAGAGGCCAAATGGTTTATTAAGAGTTTAGAAAGCCGTAATGATACCTTAATGAAGGTCGCTAATTGCATTGTTCAACAACAGCAAGGCTTTTTCGAATATGGACCAGAAGCCATGCGTCCGATGGTATTAAATGATGTTGCCGAAGTAGTTGATATGCATGAATCAACGATTTCACGCGTCACCACTCAAAAATATATGCACACACCTCGCGGTATATTTGAACTAAAATACTTTTTCTCAAGTCATGTGAATACAGATAATGGTGGAGAGTGTTCTTCGACTGCAATCCGAGCTCTGATCAAAAAGTTGGTTGCAGCAGAAAATACCAATAAACCTCTGAGTGACAACAAAATTGCACAATTGTTGGCCGAACAAGGAATTCAAGTTGCACGGCGGACAATCGCAAAATATCGGGAATCTTTATCGATTCCTCCATCGAACCAACGAAAGAGTTTAGTATAAACTCATTAACCTAAAGGAAAACGCGATTATGCAAATAAATCTGACAGGCCACCACGTTGACATTACAACTTCGCTACGCGATTACGTTGATAATAAGTTCACCAAACTAGAGAGGCATTTTGATCACATCAATAATGTTCACGTTATACTCAATGTTGAAAAACTTGTTCAAAAAGCCGAGGCCACTGTGCACCTCAACGGCGGCGAAGTTTTCGCTACCGCTGAACACGCCGATATGTACGCAGCCATTGACGGATTGATTGATAAACTTGACCGTCAAGTGATTAAGCATAAGGAAAAACTACAAAGGCATTAAGGTTCTTACCTCATATGGAAATTTCAGATGTTTTATCCTTGGATTGCACCGCGTGTGCAATCCAAATTTCAAGTAAAAAGAAAGTGCTGGAATCGATCGCTCGTGTCGCGCATCAGAAAGCACAATATATCGATATTAACACCGTTCTAAGCAGTATTTTTGATCGTGAAAAAAAAGGAAGCACTGGAATCGGCCAAGGCATCGCCATTCCGCATGGACGCATTTCAGGTTTAGAGAAAGCCGTAGCGGTACTCATGACCACCGAATCTCCTATTCCCTTCGACGCAATTGATAATGAACCCGTTGATGTATTTTTTGCACTCTTGGTACCCTCATGCGAATCCGCTAATTACCTAGAGATACTGTCCAACGTTGCAGGAAAGCTCAATACTCCCGATATTGTCGAAAAAATTAGGAAAGCCAAAACACCAAACGAATTATACGAGGCGCTGGCGTGAAATTAATTATCGTAAGCGGGCGCTCTGGTTCAGGAAAATCTGTCGCCTTAAGAACACTAGAAGACTTGGGCTATTATTGTGTGGATAATATTCCCGTATTTTTATTACCTACCCTGACCAACTCGGTTATTGATGATTACACCGAGGTTGCCATTAGTATTGATGTTCGGAACTTACCGAGTAACCCTCAAGAACTACTCGACGTACTCGATTACCTCCCGAAAACCTGGACAGTGACGATACTCTTCTTAGACGCCAGTCACGAAGTACTATTGAAACGATTCAGTGAAACCAGAAGACTTCACCCGTTATCGCAAGACCATACCGCATTGAGTAGCGCATTAAAAAAAGAAGAAAGTCTTCTCAACCCTATTATTGAACGCTGTGACCTCTATATTGATACCGACGAGCTGTCTGTCCATCAATTATCTGATCTCGTGCGCGAGCGTATTCTTGGCAAGAAGAGTAGACGACTGGTGTTACTGTTTGAATCCTTTGGTTTCAAGCATGGTATTCCAAAAGACGCTGATTATGTTTTTGATGCTCGCTTTTTACCAAACCCGCATTGGGAACCAGAACTCAAACCCCTTACCGGGCTGGATGCCCCGGTTGAGTCATTTTTTAACGCTCAGCCGTTGGTGACCAAATACATTTGGCAGATTCAAAACCTGTTAGCAACTTGGCTACCCCACTTAGAGCGTAACAACCGTAGTTATGTATCAATCGCGATCGGCTGCACAGGTGGGCAACATCGTTCGGTATTTATTGCACAGTCATTATCTAAAGCCTTTAAAAATACTCATCCTGACGTACAAGTAAGGCATAGACAGTTGGAAGCCATTTCTGAACATGGCTAATCATACAGCAGTGGGTAAACATGAGCATTGAAGCAACGGTTATCATCCGCAATAAAATGGGAATACACGCCCGTCCAGCAACCGAACTCGTCAAGCTTGCCCGCAACTTCGACGCTGAAGTCAACCTAATCAAGGAAGGAAAGACTGTCTCCGCCAGCAGTGTTTTAGGGATCATGATGCTCGGTAGCCATTGCGGTGAAAGCATCACGGTACAAGCATCAGGGAAAGATGCAGAACAAGCGCTGACGGCCATCGTTAGCTTACTTGAAACCGAATTTGACCAAGATAGTCAATCATAGGTTGCACGAAAGCTTATTGTCTCTTAGCATACGCCATAGTAATTAATCCTTGATTCTAGTCACGCGTGGAGCTTGCCAGATGCCTGAAACCCTCGAGCAACAATACAGCACACAAAACTTAGCGGCTCTTAACAAAGCCTTAAGTAGCGGTATGTATGTTAATGTTCGAAGGATGCTGCATCACATGCCAGCCTGTGACGTTGCGTTATTACTTGAATCAAGCCCCGGTAAAAATCGAACATTACTCTGGCAAATGATTGAGCCAGAGTTCCACGGTGACGTACTCGAAGAACTCTCAGAAGATGTGAGAAACGGGATCATGAGCACCATGATGCCAGAAAAACTCGCAGACGTGCTTGAAGAGATGGACACCGATGATCTGGCAGAACTTCTCTATAACCTGCCAGATACCATCACTAAAGACGTACTTAAAAGCATGGATGTACAAGACCGGACCCGTGCTGAGCAAGCATTATCCTATGGTGACGAAACAGCCGGCTTTCTGATGAATACTGACACCATCACCCTTAGACCAGAGGTGACGGTCGACGTCGTGTTGCGCTATCTACGATTAAAAGGTGACATTCCAGCCTCAACAGACACCTTCTACGTGGTCAACCGCCAAGATAAACTGATTGGTACCGTCGCGCTGACGGAACTTCTCACTTCAGTGCCCGATGAAACCATTGATAATATCATGGATGCTGAAATTGACCCGATCCCAGCAGATATGACCGAGAGTGATGTCGCCAAGCTTTTCGAACGCTACGATTGGATATCGGCACCTGTCGTTGACTCTCAAGGCAATCTCTTGGGACGGATAACCATTGATGATGTCGTTGATATTATCCGTGAAGAAGCTGAACACTCAATGATGAGTATGGCTGGTCTTGATGATGAGGAAGATACTTTTGCACCTGTTTTACAAAGTACTCGCAGGCGCTCTCTTTGGCTAGGTGTGAATTTATTCACAGCGTTAATGGCCGCCGCTGTCAGCGATATTTTTGAATCCACCCTTAGCCAGTTGGCCGTGCTTGCCATTCTCAATACCATAGTACCCAGCATGGGTGGTGTTGCCGGTAACCAGACACTGACTTTGGTTATCCGTGGTATGGCGCTTGGTCACGTCAACCAAAGTAACGCGCGCTGGCTAATATCAAAAGAGCTCGCCATTGGATTTTTCAACGGTATGATTTGGGCGATCTTGATTGCCTCCGTGATTGCGTTATGGAAACAGGATTTGCTGCTCGGTGGTGTAATTGCATTTGCCATGATGATCAACATGATTGCAGCCGGACTGGCTGGAGCAGTATTACCTATTGTTATGAAGAAAATGAACATCGATCCTGCATTAGCAGGAGGAGTGATATTAACTACGATTACAGATGTTGTTGGTATTTTTGCCTTTCTAGGAACAGCAACTATTCTGATGTTTTAACCGGCTTAATTCAAATCACTCAGAAAGATTTCAATGACAAACTTTATATCTTCTCAACCGACACCTGACAATTCATCCAAGAAAGTTCAAAGCCACTCTCGATTTTATTACATGGATAATTTACGGGCGCTTGCTATGCTGTTGGGGATCTTTTTTCATGCAGCGCTCGCATATGTAACAACACTTCAAGAGCTCTGGCTAGCAGCTGACCCTGCGAATTCTGAAGTCATTGGATTTATAGTTTGGTTTACTCACACGTTCCGTATGCCATTATTTTTTATCATTGCAGGCTTCTTCTCGTTCATGCTGATTGAGAAACGCGGTACTTCAGCCTATTTAAAGCACCGTCTCAAACGGATCGGAATTCCATTTCTAATTTTTACACCGCTCTGTATTCTCAGTGTCATATTTTGTGTTGGTTGGGCAATAGAGAATATCGACAATCCGTCACCTATGTTAATGACAATAATCAGTAGTCAAGACAATCCAGATTCGCCACCACAACCCTTCAGTACAATGCATTTGTGGTTTCTGTTCAACCTGCTGCTTTTTTGTTTCAGCCTCTGGGGGATTGCCAAAACACAGTTTTTCAATACTCTATGGCTCAGCACTTTTGTAAGTCGTGGCGTAATGGTCTTTATCTTTCCTTTGTTCATGGTTCCAGCATTACTGACTCAGCCGGCTCCTCTTCCTGCCCCTGAACGTATTTATCCTGAGCTTTGGTCATTCGGCTATTATGGTCTTTTATTTTTTATGGGTGTGTTGTTGTTCAAAAAACAAAGTATTCTCATCCACCTGAGAAATTGGACATTACCGATGTTGTTGGCAAGCGTTGCTCTTTACCTCGTTTACTATTCATTTATTCCAGAGAGTCTAAATATTGAAGATTTAATGACTGAAGAATCGTCCCCCTATTTCTCATTACTTAACCTAACAAAGGCAGCCCTCGAAGCCTACCTAGCCGTGTGGATG
Source organism: Alteromonadaceae bacterium (assembly GCA_964230195.1). Lineage (GTDB taxonomy): Bacteria > Pseudomonadota > Gammaproteobacteria > Enterobacterales > Alteromonadaceae > CAXRGH01. The sequence goes on along the minus strand of CAXRGH010000225.1, from coordinate 3,132 downwards.
AGTTTAGTCTGTATTGTCTTGAGTCAACGCCTTCTTGACCGGCAAAACCGAGTCTTGGCTTACATCTCGCGCAGCTCTTATTGGATTTATATTATGCATCTTCCAGTGTTATTTTGGGTTCAGTTAATACTGTTAGATTATCAGCTTCACTTCTTAATTGAATTTTGTATTTCGGTCATTGCTACCTTGATGATTGGTATTGTCAGTTATCAATTGTTTGTCGCAAACACGATAGTTGGACGATTGCTAAATGGTGCACCCAAGCCGTAGCCTATAAGAATCTGCATTTTTGTAGCATAAAAATACCGTTCAGTAACCCCCTCTCAAGATGAAATTATTCGTCTGAGCAGTACAAAGCAAGCGGTTTAAGGGTGGTGGTTCGTCTAGCCATCACCTTATTGCCATGCTCTCCAATTCGTCCTGTTGCCGTTCCAACAAGGATCTGCTGTGACACTTATCTGGTTACACCTGCCGATTGTTAGTGACATGCTTGTGAACGATAATCTCAAGACCGTCGACATCTGACATCCTGTGCTGGCAACCAAGCCGATATCCCTGTTGTAATTTCCTGCTTGATAGCTTAGCGGCCTCTGCCGGTGTGACCGGTAATGATTTGGACGTTTTGAACAGACAGCTACCGCAGGTACCACCGCCGCCACAAACCGACGATATTGATAAGTTAGCACTCGCCAACCCGTCTAATACGGTATGACCTGACTTGGCAAAAGCATCACCATGAACACTTCCATCATCAAACGTCACAGAGACCGTTGAATAACGCTGACGCCAGGATAGCCTCAACTGGCCCTGTTTAAACTGTTGCAACAACCAAGTGACACCCGTCATTGATAAAAGCAGCGTCATAACAGCAAATAGGACAATCAACCAATGGTTAAAACCGCCAGTATTACCATAATCCATAAAGTGCAGCTTCATCATCCAGTGTTTTAATCTTGCGTCATCATTCACGTGTTTGAGTACTTTCCCTGTGATTTGGTCAAGGTAAATTACCGTATTGTTGTCATCGTCCATGTCGACTCTCCACATGGAATTTTGCTGAGCCACATAATCATCAAAAGGTGGAGTCACTAACCTGGTACTCGTGATATCACCTGGCCCCGAATAAGACAGTTTCGCCATCTGACGAATTTGCGATCCCTGTAACTGATAGGGTAAACCGGAAACAGCATCAAACAATGCTGAGTGACGTACCTGATAGCTATGCTGTCCCTCCTCATAAATAAAGTGATAGTAGGGACGATGAAAGATCCAGATCAATTCAACGCTAATGGGCAGGCGTCCATGAATAGACGAAACCGGCAGTAGCGAATACTCTGCTATCCTATCCTGCTGATGAACATGAATACGATACTCGTTTCCCTTGGCAAGTGTCCTATCACTGAGGTTAAAGTAAAGACCGGTAACGAGCCAAATAATGAGCTGTATGCCCACCAGCAATGCAAGCCATTTGTGCAGCGTCTTTAATGGTTCAACTAACTTCATCTTGCTGACTCGCTGTTATTGATGGCAAAAACACGATAATAAACAAGCACCGCCCCCATACCTGCAGCCACAATTCCCAGTAACGCCATTAACAACAACAAGCCATTAGCAACATTTTCACCGTCATCATAATCCATGATGTGAAATCGCCACATCCAGTCAAATAGTCGCCAATAGTGATGTCGCTTGGTGACCACTTTGCCTGTGTCTTGATTAACATAAAGTGTCGGCCGTGACGCCCCCTCAAATGTAATTTGCCAAACAGGTAGATGCTTTGGTGATAATTCAGCAGGCATATCCTCAACCGAATTGACTAGACGGCTCGTTGCCACCGGATCATTACCGGCATAGTAATGGCGTGCAATAGCGAGTGCCGTTGCTTCGTCTACCTTCGGCAAAACAGTGCCTGATAACGCATCAACAACAAGTGTGTGACTTTCATCTTGAGTCAACCAGTACACAGGTCTATCCATTCGGGTCCCCAGAATGACATTCGTTGCATTAGGAAAGTCTGCGTAGAGAGCCTGTGTTGTGTAATTGACTTGGCTCAGTTGTACTTTTTCTTGCTGGTTTTTCACTAACGGTTCACCATGGATAAAGTGAATATCGGTACTGACCATATAGACACCAGTAATAGACCAAAATACAAACTGAATCCCAACAAACACCATCAACCATTTGTGATACTTACGACTAAATTTCAATAGGCTAAATGGAGCTCTCGGAGTTTCTTCAATCTTGCGAACATGCCAGAGATAATAGGTGGCAGGCAATACCAGCAAGGTTAAGATCAGCGCACTGATCATGCCGCCAACCATTGGGGCGGCAATTCGACTCATGATCTCAGAGCCAGTGCCTGAACCATAAAGAATTGGCATCAAACCAATCACTATGGTTGCCACTGTCATCATTACCGGACGGATACGCATGCCTGCGCCTTTTTGAATTGCTTGTATCAATTGCTCCCGCGTTATCGGCTGGCCACTATCCTGACACGCGTGTTTCATGTCAGCGTATGCTTGATTCAAATACACCAGCATAATGACCCCAAGTTCGACGGCCACACCTGCCAACGCGATAAATCCAACACCCACAGCCACAGAAAAGTTGTAGTCTTCAAGATAAATTAACCAAAGCCCGCCAATCATAGCCATGGGCAAGGTGACAATAATCATCGCCACTTCACTCAAAGAGCGGAAATTCAAAAACAATAAAATCACGATAACGGCAAAGGTCAGTGGCAATAAGTAGGCAAGTTTTTCTTCAGCGCGTTCCATGTATTCATATTGCCCTGTCCATGTAACCGAATAGCCAGAAGGAAGTGCCAAGTGCTTATCCAAATAGGCGGTGGCATTGTCAACATAAGAGCCCACATCAACGCCATCAATATCGATAAAGACCCACCCATTAATGCGCGCATTTTCGCTTTTAATTCCGGGAGGTCCTGTCTCCACTCGGATATCCGCTACATCTCCCAGGGCAATGCGCTGTCCGTTGGGTGTCACTACGGGCAATCTGGCCAACTGTTCTGGCGTATCTCGATAATCTTGTGGATAGCGCAAATTCAGTTGGGCAATCTGGCCAACTGTTCTGGCGTATCTCGATAATCTTGTGGATAGCGCAAATTCA
>CAXRGH010000224.1:0-10002 GCA_964230195.1 Alteromonadaceae bacterium | reverse complement strand
GTTGAAGAAGCACCTGTTGTTGTAGAAGCACCAGTGGCTGAAGAAGCACCTGTTGTTGAAGAAACGCTTAAAGCTGAGGCTACTGAGTTTACCAACACTCAAGTTGGCGTCTCCATCAAGCACACTGGTGCAGTGAGTTGTGATACCACCAAGCCCGAATCAGTGGATTTTGAAATCAGTGACAGCATACCTAGCCAGATGGATAATGAACAACGAGCGGACGCAAACATCTGTGGGCGCACTACATCAATAGCAACTGCGGATAGTACCGCAAGTGCCCCAATGACAAACCCAAGCAAGTAAACTGGTAAGTCATCCATCATGTAAAAGGAGCCTCAAGGCTCCTTTTCTATTTTAAAGATATCTTTGCCGTTATTGTAACTAAACCAAAAACAACCTATGATAATTTTGTTTTTGTACTTTAATTGATTTCGGAATACCTTGAAGCTCTTGTATTGACCTTGAGGTTTTCCAGTAAGAAAACAAACCGAATCTGCCCATGATGATGAACAAATATATACTCACAGGTATCATCCTGACAGGCTGTTACTTGTTAACGACAACTTTGCACGCAAAACCTATTTCACAACACCACATACTAGATTTAGATTCGGCATTATGTGCGGGATTTCGGGCGAGTGCTGTCATCAATCGTCCCGTTACCCTCACTTACCCATCAGTGCTGAATTCTTCGTGGTTTGCGGTTGGCACAAGCGTAGAGATACTTCGCAACGGTACTCCAACTTGGGTCACGCAAACTCGTTTTGAGAGTTCAATGCCCGACAACAGCGTCGTCTCAATGGCTTTCTTTGATTCTACTGAAGAATACGACGCCAAAGTCACCATCAGTTATCAGTGTAAAAACGAGTGTCCGTGGCCATACAAACAACTCATAACGATACCGTCTATCAACAAGATGATTGGAGCGCCTCAACCACAATGCGCTGAAGATTTTAATGTATTTAAGATATGATAGCGTTTGAGCCGTACACTCTATTAGAAGCCCAATACAAACCTTTTAACCCGAAATCTGTGGGCGTTGCAAATGCCCTATGCGAGAAACTAACGCATCCAGATTTTAGCTATCTTCATATTGGTTCCACTTCCTTTGGTGCTGCAGGTAAAGGGATTATTGATATCTCATTGTTATACTCAGAGGGAGACTTAGCGAACGCTGTCTCCTTCGTGATGCGTCAAGGGTTTGAACCACAACACAGTAAAAAACCATTCCCAGCGAGTCGACCACGCTTTGATATTGGTGTTAACTATGAAAATCAACGCTATCAAGTGCACATACATTTGATTCAAAAAGGTTGTGAAGAACACCGAAAGCAACTCCTATTTCGTGATTTGATGCGTTCGGATCCTAAACTCAAAGCGGAATATGAGGCGAAGAAACGTCAAATTCTTAGCATGAATATCACCGACCAAGATACCTATGGTAAACACAAAGGGGTCTTCGTCAAACAAACTCTCAATAAACCTTAATGTTGTAGAAAAACCTAAACAGCACTTATCTTGTGGTTCAAATCTGTATCGGATGCATTACACAGGTCATCGCTTTTTCTCGACATATCGACTTTCCCCCTCCTGATTTTCATTGACATCCAATCGGTAAAGTTTTAAAGTTTCAGTAATTTCTGAAACTTTAAAAGGTGGTGATTTATGACACCCATTGTTGAATCTTTTGTCATGCATTTTGGTGAGATGGGCAGCCGTTGGGGCTTCAATCGAACCGTTGGACAAATATATGCCCTACTCGTTGTATCAAAAAAACCTTTATCTGCGAATGATATTGGTGATTCTCTCAATATTTCTCGTGGAAATGTGAGTATGGGGCTCAAAGAATTGCAATCATGGCGTCTTGTCCAAACATCCCATATACCGGGTGATCGTAAAGACTACTACGGGGCGGCAGGCACCATTTGGGACATGGCTAATCGCGTACTAGAAGAGCGAAGGAAGCGCGAAATGGATCCGACATTATCACTCCTTCGCAATCTCATGTTGGAAAAAGCAAATACGGACGGAGACAAATATGCGCAGTCTCAACTCTCGGAAATCCACAACCTGCTCGAACAAATCGAAAAGTGGAGTACCGAGCTTCAAAAACTCAAGCCAGAAACCTTACAAACCCTAATGAAACTTGGAAATGGTGTCTCCAAGGTATTGGAGATTGGTCAACGTCGTAAATCTAACTAGGTATTTAAGGAGATTAACCATGGATGTTTTCATGCTCTCTCGCATTCAATTTGCGGCGAATATTAGTTTTCACATTCTTTTTCCAACCATTACCATAGCCCTTGCATGGTTCTTGGTGTTCTTCAAAATCAGGTTTCAATTGTCTGGTCATCCTGTGTGGATGCGTATCTATCGATTCTGGGTAAAAGTGTTTGCATTAACTTTTGCGCTTGGTGTGGTCAGTGGGATTACTATGAGTTTCCAGTTTGGAACCAATTGGCCTGGATTTATGGAAACCGTGGGTAACATTGCGGGTCCACTTCTAGGGTACGAAGTTCTTACCGCGTTTTTTCTTGAAGCTACATTTCTCGGTATCATGCTATTTGGTATTAACAAGGTACCGCCCTGGCTTCATACACTAGCAACATTGCTGGTCGCTTTTGGGACCTCTCTATCAGCTTTTTGGATACTCGCATTGAATTCGTGGATGCACACCCCAGCCGGTTTCGAAGTTCGTGACGGCGTTGCCTTTGCGACGGATTGGTATGCTATCATTTTTAATCCATCCTTTCCCTACCGCCTCGGACACACCCTCCTCGCTTCCGGATTAACAGCAAGCTTTTTCATTGCCGGCATCTCTGCCTACCGATTATTGAAGGGTGATCACAAAAAAGCGCCAAGAATAGCGCTAAGAGTGGCATTACTGGCGGCTGCGGTTCTCACGCCAATTCAAATGTTTGTGGGAGACTTGCATGGCTTAAACACCCTGAAACATCAACCACAAAAAGTGGCTGCCATGGAGGGCATTTGGGATACAAAGCAAGGTGCTCCGCTACTTTTATTTGCTATCCCAGATGACGAAACAAGACAAAACCGTTGGGAAATCAGCATCCCCAAACTTGCTAGCCTGATCCTCACTCATGACTGGAATGGAGAGTTGAAAGGGCTTAACGATTTTCCTGACCAACATCCTCCAATGCGCCCTATCTTCTTCAGTTTTAGAATCATGGTTGGTTTGGGATTATTGATGTTGATAGTCAGTTTGGCGGGTAGCGCTATCCTAGTAAAGCACCGTGAATCACCACCACACTGGTTACTTAAATCCGTTTACTTTATGACTTTTTCAGGCTGGATCGCAACACTAGCGGGCTGGTACGTAACAGAAATTGGACGACAACCTTATCTTGTTCAAGGTATTCTAACCACACATGCGGCGGTTACTGATCAACCGCCTACCGCGGTTTCCTTCACCCTCGCACTCTATCTAACAACTTATGCATTCCTTTTGTATTGGTATATCAAAACCATATTCACTATGGCAAAAAGGTCCATCACGATTGAAGAGTATGAAACCAAAGATAATCAACCTACAGTGAGTGACATTAAAGGAGTCCAACATGTTTAGTGATGCACAGCTACCCATTATATTTGCTAGTCTAATGGCCTTTGCAATCATCGTCTATGCATTGCTCGATGGTTATGACCTTGGTGTGGGAATGTTGTTACCCACGAACAATGAAACCGAAAGCGACACCATGATAGCGTCCATAGGGCCATTCTGGGATGCGAACGAAACATGGTTAGTATTAGCTGTCGGATTATTGTTAATTGCATTTCCAGTGGCTCATAGCCTCGTTCTTGGCGCTCTTTATATTCCCGTTAGTATTATGCTGATTGGTCTCATTATTCGGGGAGTGGCATTTGATTTTCGCGCTAAAGTCAAAAGCCACAATAAAAGGCTCTGGGATCGTTTATTTAAATTCGGCTCAGCGTTGACCGCTTTTATGCAGGGATTCATGTTAGGGCTCTACGTTATGCAATTTGAATATACCATTTACTCTGTGGCCTTCTCTTTGATATCTGGTCTCGGGGTTTGCGTTGCTTACACCCTCATTGGCGCTGCTTGGCTAATCATGAAAACGGATGGTGAACTTCAACAAAAAGCAACGGTGTGGGCAAAACGTGCAGGACGATTAACGTTTATATCCATTCTCGTCGTCTGTTCTGTCAACCCAATCATCAACAATAAGGTGATGACTGTTTGGTTCACTTTCCCGCAGGCAATTTTCTTACTAAACCTTCCTTTGTTATGCTTTTGCTTGATTGGTATCAATGATTGGCTGCTCACACTTGCTATCAGAAAGCGGTTCAAGACCGCTTGGGTACCATTCGCGTTAGTAGTTTGTGTGTTTGTTGGCGGTTACCTTGGACTAATCATCAGCTTCTACCCTGATGTGGTGCCTGGAAAACTCAGTATCTTTGACTCAATCACAGATCCTTCTTCACTGCGGTTTTTATTATATGGCAGTTTGATTGTTATCCCCGCTATCCTGATGTACACGGTATTCTCCTACCGTATCTTTTGGGGAAAGGTAGAACCATTAACCTACTACTAAGTTCTCATGGGCTATTTGCAACGGACAACACTTTTCCATTGCAAATAGCCATCAATAAAATGCTTAAACGCCAGCTTGCAGTTCGCATTACCAAAGCCGACCCGAAAGCCAGCTCGCAGGTCACCAAATAACGATAACGGTAAGATAAGAGTGTGCTTGTGCTCTGCAAGATACCGACTGAATGCTAATGCCTCCTCCTGACAAATCTGAGGCAATAGAAGTTCCGTAACAATCCCATTGCTGCTTTCATCAAAAATCACTTCATCATCGATTCTCTGAAGTTGAGTGTGGAAATACGTTTTATTTGACGAAATGACTTCCACGGTTCGTGCCATCAATGGCCTTAGGTAGCGTAACGCGTAACCAGAAATGACATCATCAAGGCGAGAGGTGCAAATGCTTAAATAACCTTTAAATACAGTAGCTTGCTCTGCCAGCCATGTGTTTTTAGTGGCCATCCACCCCACTCTAACGCCGGGTAAGCCAAAAACCTTTGACATCACGTTTACCGACACTGCGCGGTCATACTCAAGCTTAGTTTGATGATTAATCTCACCGTCTAGCCATGCGGTTACATCATCAAATAGGACCCAAGTGTCATGAGCTTTAGCGACTGCAATAATTTGGTTGATATCGTCCTGGGCCATAGACCGGCCACTTGGATTGTGAGGAGAATTAATGATCAATAGCTTTGGCGAGAGAGTCAACTTGTCACAAATTTGCTCCACAACCGATTTTCCCGACTGCGTTACTGAGATTGAGTATCGCGATAGTTCAGCGCAGAGCGCCCTTGGAGTAAGCTCGAGGGATGGATAACCGACCTCTGGAAGCACGACTGTGTCGCCGGGCTCTAACAGTATATTGAACAATATGAACAGTGCCTCCTGTGCGCCACTGAATGTTCGAAACTGGCACCCTTGGGGATAATAACCACACGAGTCGAGCGCAGACAGAAGTTCATCGCTTCCATTAATACTGTTATAACCCAAGGGTTGTTGAAGCAGGTCTTCAATATCAATATTGGCGACCTCGCTTAAGTCGGCTAAGGACATCAAGGGTCCACAAGAATCACTTGCATTCCAGGTGACCTTTCCAGCCAAAGACTGAATAAAATCTAGATGGGGTGCTTTTTCAAATCTCAAGTGTTGCATTAATGACGCTTCTTCCACACCGACACTTCCATATCGGTTAACCGTCTTGAGCGCTGATTTTCGCGCCACTCGCGCACAACAGGCTCACACCTAATCAGTTGCAACTGCTCGCTATAGAGCTCTTGAATGTGTTGAAGAGTATCAACATTCTCACCATTGTCTTTGTAACCACCAAGCCATACATCGCGGTTGTCATTAACATGCCATTGATAGCAAGAACCTAACACTAAAATTCCGTCTGTGTTCAAACGTCCAACGAGACAATCGAGTAATTGCTTCGGGGCATACGCATGCTCCAACACATCATGGCACACAATCGCATCATATCCTGTGAATTGCGGTTTTAGGTTATGCCCATCGCCTTGTATAAAATGGACGTTTTTTGCGAGGGCTGGATCGATGTATTCAGAAAGCTCTACCTCGTGATAATCGAGCAACTCACCAAGTTGCGGCACCGCAAATCGGATACAGCCAGTCTCCTTTAACTGCAGACAATGTTGAATGTGCCGTGCGGTGAAGTCGATACCATCAACATGAGGAAAGGATTTCGCTAGTTCAAAACTAAGTCGCCCACCACCGCAGCCGAGATCAAGCACCTTATTGTTCTCATTCACGTGTTCATTGACAAGACTGGCAAGGTATTCAAACTCTTTGTGGATATGACCATGACCGCTAATAGCTGAGCCAGAAAAATGATGATAGAGCAGCTGACTAATGTCTGGTTGTGTCTCATATTCATTGACGGGCGTGATTGGCGTGGTCGGCTCTTGAGAAACCACATATCGAAATCCCGCATGTTGAAAGAAATGACGACGAAACGCATAGCGTGAGTCTCTAGTAGCCTCATTTCCAGTTGAAATCCATGATCCGCCTTTGATCAAGTTATGCTTACCGTCAAACGTTGGTGTAGAGAAATCATCATAGAGTGGATGCACTTTAAATCCTGGGTAACCATCGACGGGACTCTCCGTCCACTGCCAGACGTTACCAATAATATCGAACAGGTCTCCCTGTTTGTGTCTATCAACGGGACACGACGAAGCAAATCCTTCTAAATTTATATTACCTGGTGCAACATCCCATTCTCCGAGGTCGGTTTTTAATGTGTCTCTTAGTACTTGCCACTCAGCCTCGACGGGTAAGCGCACGAATATTCCTTGCGATTCTGTTTTCCACTGACAAAACGCTTTCGCCTCAAGGTAGTTCACTTCAACCGGCCAACTCAGAGGCAAAGGAGTAATGGAGCAAAGATTACGCTGAAAATACTCATTGTCTTTTAAATACCAAAAGCGAGGCATTCGTGCTTTTGTGTAATCAAGCCATGCCCTCCCTTCCTCAGTCCACCAGCGAGGCTCCTGATACCCACCAGCTTCGACAAAGGCCATATATTCTTGATTGGACACCAACATTTTACTGGCTTCAAACTCAGAGACAGTGACATCCAGCTTACCGTACTCGTTATCCCATCCGTAAGTATCGTTAGCCTCGGGTTTCCCCAGAGTAATCTCCGTTTCTGAAAACGCGACTAACGAATTGTCAGGTGCGAGATGACCGTCCGTATCACACGGGGCCCATTGGCTACTCGGCTGGAGATATTTAAGGTCAAGCATCCTAATAATCACAGACGATGTTTCTAGATGTATTCGCTCATGTTCAATGCCCATCAGAATTACCCAAGCTAACGAATCTTGAGTAATGGGCAACGTTAATGGCATTTCATCAATCAGATCAAGAACGGTTTTTCTAACTGTGTCTCGGTACTGTTTGACCTGCGTAACTGTTGGCCATTGGTAGTTATTAGGGTTTAGATCATCCCATGACATTTCATCAACACCGACGGCACACGTGGATTCAATGTGATGGTCGATTCGACGACCGAGATACTTACCCAAGACCAACTTATTTATGAAGAAAACCGCAGTATGACCAAAGTAAAATATCAGTGGGTGACGCAAAGATTCAGCTCTCTCATAAAAGCCTTGCTCATCAACAATCAACGAAAACAGGGACTCATACACATCCCAGGTTTCGGTAAAGTACTGTCTAATTTGTCCACGGGTTACATCGCAGCTCTGTCCGTTTAGTCGGGGTGGTTTACTCAATTTAATCATGAGACACCTTTATCATTTTTGTTATTTGTTTCTATTACAGACTCGAAACGCGACATAACTTGCCGTTTTATACGAGTCCCTGCGCCAGTTAACGCGTGTTTTTCTGAATCCATACACAAGGTATTCAACATCGTTTCGAACCAGTCATCAGTACGAAATAATGTTACAGCATCCAGCCCATCATCCGAGTCCGTAGCATTATCAGCAAGACCATTCCGCCATGATCCCGAAACGAGATGCTGAGGGAGACATACTTCGTTAAAGGGCGGAGGTAATTGCGTCGTATCTTTTTCATATTCCGTCAATGCTTCCAAAACATTCATCAAAATATAGATTACATTGACAAATGGATCATAAAAATTGCTTGTAGCGCCCAATCGATGTTCAACTCTTGCGGTTTTTTGCCAATTAACCGTATAGCTTAGTATTTGATTATTAGCACCCAATACCTGAGGTTCTATACCTAGTGGTTGATTATGTTTCCCTATTTTTTTGTACAGCGCGATACTACCCTGATGACCGGACGTCAAAGAATAGGGAGAACAAAGTTCGGCCGACAGGCCATATTGCGTACGAAGCTTTATTCGTTCAAAAGCATCCTGTTCTGGTAAAAAGAGAACACAATGCGTTCTTCCGGTGCATAATAATTGATACTGTATCCATTCACCCACAAAGCTCGTGGCAACAGCATTTTGCCCTTCAGCATCCTCTAGACTGATATTAATTTGGATCGCGTTTGGTATGTGGACAGGACGATTGTCGTTAGCGAATATTGCTGCTGATCCGGCTACATATCTACCTCGATCGCCACTCCACACGACAGGCTTAAACAACACCCGTTCAACCCCCAGCGGTTTTACAAGCTTTGGTAAAACATGAAATACGTTAGCAAGATTTTTAGCTTCTTTTAAAGGAGACTGCCCATTAAATGACGACACATATTCCCATTGATTAGCCCAATATTCATCAACAATGACACCGTCAATGCCTTTACGCTTGAGTTCATTGTTAATAGAATCAAAGTTCGTTATCGGCTTACGACCATTTGAATATTCAAACACCCCCTCTAACTCAAAATGTAACACCGGCCGATAACCTCGTGATTGGATCTTTTGAGTTAAATGCTCTATCACCAAACAACATAAGTGGCGATATCGAGACGCTTGATTAATGTGATGCGTATTGTCGTTAATCAACGACAAACTCCTTGATGATAATCCATGCTAAGTCTTTGGTTATTAGTCATTATTATAGGTACAGTATGAGCAGTTTTCATCCTAAAAGTCTAGTTACTATATTAACTTTCATACAGAGTTTTAGTGCCGCTACTCTCTGCGCTTGCTCGATTCCCTTTTTAGCCAAGTGATACTGCAAGAAGCGGTGCATGGTTCATTTATTTTGACAAAAACTCCAGTACCGCGAGATTGAATTGATTAGTGAATAGTTACAGAGCAATAGGAACTCGATTCGATGTGTATTATTAATTACAAATAACCGTATTTACTGCAAATAACAATTTGCCAGTTTGTATTATTTTAACTCTGCTTCGGATATGATTAATGCCCAAGTTTCAGCACGGAGAGCACTTTGAGGATATTGCCGAACATAGAGCGATATCGCGTCGACCTATGTCGCTAGCCGATGACAAATTCACCGTTCGATTTGGAGTGTTTAATCCGTTATCAATTCCGCTTACCGACATCGTCAGCATCGAAAAAACAACCATTTTATTAGAAGAGATAAAGGAGTAAAGCGTTACAACCACTCTGGTGCTCCTAATGTCAAAGTTACCTCAACCAGCGGCGACCAGATTTACTTGGGAGTAAACGCACCACAACGCCTTATCGTTGAGGTTAAAGCCATAATTGAAATGGCAAAAGATACTGACTCACAGTGAATGATTATTTCACCAAGCTTACGTTGAATAAAACACAGCCCTCTTACTACCAACCAAGGGCTGCATTTAAACGACACGCTCACTGTGCCGTTAAACCGATTTTTTCAAATGGGATTGGCTCAAAATCAGGTAATTGCTGAAAAATAGGTGATGATTCCTTCAAACGAAAATCTTTGTTTTCCCAATCGTAGAAGTGAGGATCACTATTAATAACGATATTGTTTTGATGGAACAAGTGTCCAGATTTGTCAACAACCCCGGTCGCC
>CAXRGH010000223.1:0-4740 GCA_964230195.1 Alteromonadaceae bacterium | reverse complement strand
TATCTCTTAAACTGTGTATAAATTAACATACGATCCGATTGACGGCGGTCTTTACTCTCTGTTTTCAGTTACTATTCTAACGTATATCTACTGATGCGTGCAGTTTAAATTATTCAATTGGCATAATCGCGTTGAGAGATTAAATTAGATAAAACATATTGCGTCCGACGTACCCTTGGAGAAATGGCTATGCGTAAAAGCCTTAAGAAGATAACGAACAAACTCATGCTTATTGCAATTGGCGCAATGTTGTCGGCAGTATCGTCGTTGTCTTTTGCACTAACGTTGAAGGATGACGCGCCAGTCACTTATACCGTTAAGAAAAACGATACGTTGTGGGATATTGCTAATATGTTTCTCGAACAGCCTTGGTTATGGCCAGAACTGTGGCGAAACAATACGCAAATCAATAATCCTCACTTAATTTATCCAGGTGACGTATTGAGAATTCGTTATGTAGACGGTGAGCCTGTAATCGAGTTAGTGAGAGAAAAATCTCATATTGTGTTGTCACCCTCTAGCGCCAAGACGGTTAAGCCATCGCCGATCAACATGTTGCCGTGGGACGCCATTGCTCCTTATGTCGATCAAAACGAAATCCTAGATGAAGACGCGTATGAGCGTTTACCACATATATTGGGCAACCAAGTCGGTGATATTCGATTTGTTACCGATGATTTGGTGCTGAGCCGTAAATTCGGCCGGGCTAAGGATCAGTATCGCATCGTGCGTAAGCAAGCTACGATAAAAAACATGGATGGTGAGGACCTTGGAATACAAATTCATCACATCGCCGATGCGGATATGGTAGAGGCCAGAGCTGGTGATGAATGGTTAGTTAAGGTCAAGCAGTCAAACTTTGAAGCTAAACGCGGGGATCGTTTATTCGCTGGTAAGTTTAGTTCAGCGAAAGAGATGACATTGGTTGCCGCTGATGACCAACGTGGTTTTATCGTTGATAACTTGCATTCGCGAGGACTCGTCGGAAAGTACGATATCGTCATCTTAGATTTAGGCAAACGTGACATCAAACCTGGCTCAGTAATGGGCATTTATGCGCAAGGCCCCAATATTATCGATGGCGACTCACCTAAATATGAAGGGGAGGGTAATGTAGTGCGTAGCGTTTTCGACGATGGTTCGACAGTAGAACAACCAGCGTTGAAAATTGGTGAGCTTGTCGTTTTCAAAACTTTTGATAAAGCGAGTTACGGTATCATTACTCGTGCCAGTGAATTGGTTAAGCGTGGTGCGATAGTCGCCAACCCATAATCCAGCACGGTGCCAGTACCGCTCGCAAATGGCGGTACTGGTGCAAACACTTTCACAAAGACAACAGGCGTGGCTAGCCCTTTCTACGCTGACTTCCATTTCACCATTAAAGTGGTTAACGCTTCTTTCATCGTTGCGCTTGTCTCCTGATGAATTGATACGGCAATCTCAAGAAGCGAACCACCCTGATATTAATAACGATGTAAAAGCGGTTATTAATACTATTGATCGCGTTCGTATTGCGCAGTGTCTAGACTGGATGTCAGCTAGCGAGCAGCATCACATTATTACATTCGATGACGCCTACTACCCCATTACGCTGAAACAATTATCATCTCCACCTTTGGCAATTTATATCAATGGTAATCCAACGCTACTGAATGCGTCTCTGGTGGCTATCGTGGGCAGCCGGCATGCTAGCCAAGGTGGTTTGGCTCTCGCTAAACAATTTGCCAATCAGTTAAGCGCACAAGGTATTGGTATTGTTAGTGGTCTAGCAGCAGGGATTGATGCTGCGGCTCATTGGGGCGCGCATAGAGAAGTTGGTCGCACGCTTGCTGTTATTGGCTCTGGTAATGACATCATCTATCCGAAGCGAAACAACAGGCTACACGAAGCTCTTATCAAAGAAGGTGGGGCCGTTATGAGTGAGTTTTGGCCTGGTACACCACCAAAAGCTGCGCATTTTCCTAGGCGAAACAGAATCATTGCTGGGCTGTCATGTGCAACATTGGTTATCGAAGCAAAAATAAAAAGTGGGACCTTGATAACGGCAAACTTGGCCGCAGATCTAGGAAAAGAAGTAATGGCTGTACCGGGGCATATATACAATCCTGCTCATGAAGGTTGCCATTACCTTATTCAACAGGGCGCAGCACTGATAACAAGTTTATCGGATGTCATCGAATCCTTGCCATTTCAGGTTCAAAATCAAGTTAATCACAACGTGCAATTAATTCAAAAAAGTCATGGCCAAAGCTTGGCAAGCGAACCATTATTAGATAGTGTTGATTATGATGTCACTGCAATTGATGTCATTGCCGAACGCAACGGCTTGCCCATATCTGATGTCATGGCAAGATTATTACAATACGAGTTGCGTGGTCTTGTATCTGCCGTTCCCGGTGGGTACGTCAAATTGAGGGGGAAATAACAATGTTCGACATCCTCATGTATCTGTTCGAAAATTTCATTCACAGTGAAACGGAAATTCGTGTTGACCAAGACGAGTTGACCGACGAGTTAGTGCGCGCTGGCTTTCACCACGATGAAATATACAAAGCACTGGCTTGGTTGGAAAAGCTGGCAGCATTGCAAGAAACAGATATTAAACCTTATTTTTGCAAAGGCATTTCTTCAAGTTTGACGCGAGTCTACACGCACGAAGAACAGATGCGGTTAGACGTAAGTTGTCGTGGTTTTCTTTTGTTCTTAGAGCAGATTGCTGTACTTGACGCGTCTACACGAGAAATGGTCATTGATAGAGTCATGGAAATTGATTCAGCTGAGTTTTGTCTAGAAGACCTAAAATGGGTCGTCCTTATGGTATTATTTAATGTACCAGGAAAAGAAAACGCTTATGCACAAATGGAAGACCTGTTGTTTGATGAACACGATGGGGTTCTTCATTAAGTGACGACAGGAATGTAGGGCGTATAACAGTAGGCAATAATGTCAAAAATTGACCATTCTTTATTCAGTGCTAATGAGCATGCGCTGGAAGATGCTTATGGCCCTTGTCCTAAGTGCGGAAAAAGCCTTCACATCAGACATGGTAAAGCCGGCCCATTTATTGGCTGCACCGGCTACCCTGATTGCGATTACATCAAACCTCTCCACGAGCATCAAACTACGGTGCTCAAAGAAATCTCCGGTACTGCTTGCCCAGAATGTGGAAGTTCGCTCGCGATCAAAAAAGGTCGCTACGGTATGTTTATCGGCTGTACTAATTTTCCTGCTTGTCATCACATTGAACAAATCAAACAGCATCAAGAAACTGCAATTGAATGTCCTCAGTGTCGCAAGGGGCAATTAATCGAACGAACGAACAAGTATGGAAAACGGTTTTTCTCTTGTAATCGTTATCCACAATGTCGATATGTGGTAAATTCGACGCCATTAGCCGAACCTTGCCCGGCGTGCGGGTGGGGGATCTTGGTCGAGAAAAAAGGTAAAAAGCATTGCCCTCAAGCAGACTGTAACTACACCAGTGATTAATCCATTGAATGATGGTCGATACGAGGTGGTTGAAGTTATGCCTTTCGGTGCTGGAATAATACGAGTAGTGACCAACCGTTTTTACCTATTTGATTTTATAGTGCGATTATTGTCGCCAATATTCGAGGATAACTATGCAGTCTCTGCAACTTGAAACAATAGACAATGCCGAGGAAGCCATTGCTCGAGTCAAAACCTTCTTACTGAATCTGCAAGATAATATTTGTCAAACTATAGAGTTGGCGGATGGGAAGGGCCAGTTTAGGGAAGATCAATGGGAACGGGAAGAAGGCGGCGGCGGTCGTTCTAGAGTTCTCAAAAATGGCGCAGTTATTGAACAAGGCGGCGTGAATTTTTCTCATGTTCACGGCGAGCAAATGCCAGCTTCAGCTACGGCTCACCGTCCAGAATTGGCAGGGCGGAAGTTTCAGGCGATGGGAGTGTCTTTAGTCATTCACCCCCACAATCCTTACGTGCCAACATCACACGCAAACGTTCGTTTTTTTATTGCTGAAAAAGAGGGAGAGGCGCCCATTTGGTGGTTCGGTGGCGGTTTTGATCTGACACCTTTTTATCCCTTCAAAGAGGACGTGCAACACTGGCATGACACGGCTAAAAAACTCTGTGCGCCTTTTGGCGATGGTGTTTATCCAGCGCACAAAGCCTGGTGCGATAAATATTTTTATTTAAAACACAGAAATGAAACCAGGGGGGTAGGCGGACTATTCTTTGATGATCTAAATGAGTGGGGCTTCGAAAAAAGCTTCGAGTATATGCAAGCTGTCGGTAACGGGTTTATCGATGCGTATATTCCTATTGTCGAGCGCAGAAAAGCGACGCCATACACTGATAATGAGCGCCAGTTTCAATTATATCGTCGCGGACGGTATGTTGAGTTCAACTTGGTATATGACAGGGGAACTCTGTTTGGATTGCAAACTGGGGGAAGAACAGAATCTATATTGATGTCTATGCCACCATTAGCTCGTTGGGAATACAGCTACTCACCCATTCCGGATAGCCCGGAGTCAAAGTTATCCTCATGGTTGGTACCAACTGAGTGGTAGACCAATTAAACGTTTGACTTGGATCAAGCCATAATATAACGGCGTGGCAATGAGAATCTGGATTTGTTCTAGATCAACATTGCCAAAGCTTTGCTTCTTTAAAGTGTACTCATAAATTAATAGAGCGAGAGTACACATGAAAAAATCATTAGCAGCATTAGCTTTAGGCGCACTTATTATCGCC
>CAXRGH010000222.1:0-23963 GCA_964230195.1 Alteromonadaceae bacterium | reverse complement strand
ATAACCGGTATGCTATTTCCTTCATTTTTCTCTCTAAATCGCTTAATGGATTGTGGGTAAATCCAACAGTTAGACATAACTTTTGATGGCTTGAGTATGTCTGAGAAATGGCCGGAAATAGAGCAGTTTGGGACGAACGGTTAAGCTTTGTGACGAATGACAGTCATTAGGGATAAACGGGTGTTGAATGTGAGCAATGGGGATTCAGTTATTGCAATAAGCCGTTGTTGTTGAGTATCAGTGAATGGACTCATGGGCTCGTAGTGAGCATTTCATTGACTAGCTTCAATTGATTGCGTGACACGGGAATAGAGTCTGCCGTGTTCTCAATATGTAATCTTGCTGTGTTTTTGTTACGTGCTATCTGGCTGACATTTGCCAAGTTAACAAAGTAGGAGCGGTGACAAAGTACACAATGTGGATGGTGAGTAAAATGTGCAGCAAACTGCTTTAATGTACATCGGAGCAGGTACATTTCTAGTTTACCGTCTTGCCAGTGATGCACTTCCACATAATTTCCATCTGCATTTGCATAGGCAAATGTGTTTATTTGAATGGTATAAGATTCATGCCCAGTAATATTCGAAAGTGTCACAATGGGGGCCGATTGTTCATCTTGAGGAACGTCGGTGTCACTGGTTTTGGCTGTCGCTATGAGCAGTAACTCTCTCACGACTAATACGACCCGCATCACAACCACCGGAATAGGAGTAATGATCAGGGTGTAATAGAAAAAGCTGACGAGTATATCAAAGCGCATGGGGATTTTATTGAGATAGGAGCGAAGCATAAAAATCCCACAACTTATGCAAATAATAATAGCAAAAGATAGCACCACCTCAGCATAGACAAAATATCGGCGACGTAGGCCTTGCCTGCTCACCCAGCGATTAACTGCAGCGAAACACACAATACAAGAAAAGTAGGTAATGATACCCGATGATACCGCAACACTGACAAGGTCAGTGAGGGAGGATTCATGCAAACGGAATGGGCGCAACACAAACAAAATGAACGCAATAATGACGCTGTTGACTAAGTACACTTGTTTGACATTTTGGCTTGGCATATCAAATACTGATGTGTTCAGTAAAATTTGTTTTAGCATGACATTCGTAGCCTTGTTGCTTTACGAGAGGAATCACTTGATAAGGTCAGCATAACGTCTGCACCGTTTTCTGCAATATCGAATATTAACAGTAAACGGCCCTCTCAACTATTTCAAAATAAAAAAAAGCCGCTGATTCAGCGGCTTTTTCAAACGTTAAATCAACTACACGTTGCGTACTGGAATGTACTGTGTTGTCATTTCTTCTTTCGGAGGTTCAAAACCTGTGAGGTCAATACCTTCAACCGCCGCTTTGTATTCTTCAATGGTTGGGAATCGACCCAATACCGTTGATAAAACAACTAATGGTGTTGAACCAAGTAATGATTCACCTTTCTTATTGTCTGCGTCGGCTACAACACGTCCTTGGAACAAGCGCGTCGAGGTTGCGATAACCGTATCACCTGGTTCAGCTTTCTCTTGGTTACCCATACATAGGTTACACCCTGGGCGCTCTAGGTATAGGATGTTGTCGTACTTAGTACGCGCTGCACCTTTCGGATTAGCATCATCGAATACAAAACCTGAATACTTAGCTAGAATGTCCCAATCACCTTCCGCTTTTAGCTCATCAACAATATTGTATGTTGGTGGAGCAACAACCAGTGGTGCTTTAAACTCAATCGCACCGTTTTGTTTTTCAAGGTTACGGAACATTTGTGCAATGATTTGCATATCGCCTTTGTGCACCATACATGAACCAACGAAACCTAAGTCCACAGGCTTGTCGTTGTAGAACGATACTGGGCGAATAACGTCATGGGTGTAACGCTTTGATACATCGTCATTGTTGACGTCTGGATCGGCGATCATCGGCTCTTCAATTTGATCCAAGTCAACCACAACTTCTGCGTAGTAATTTGCGTTATCGTCCGGTGCGAGTGCAGGCTGGCTGCCAGACTTCACTTGTTCAATACGAGCATCGGCAAGATCAATCAAACCTTGCAACGTACCCGCTTCGTTTTCCATACCCTTATCAATCATGATTTGGATACGGCTCTTGGCTAGCTCAATTGACTTGATTAATGTTTCGTCGTTAGAAATACAGATAGACGCTTTTGCTTTCATTTCTGCAGTCCAATCCGTAAAGGTAAACGCTTGGTCCGCCATCAAGGTGCCAATATGCACTTCAATGATACGTCCTTGGAATACGTTTTCACCGTCAAACTGTTTCAACATTTGTGCTTGAGTCGCGTGAACTACGTCACGGAAATCCATATGTCCGTGCATGTTACCTTTAAAGGTGACTTTAACAGATTCTGGAATAGGCATTGCCGCTTCACCGGTTGCAAGGGCAAGCGCTACCGTTCCTGAGTCAGCACCAAAAGCGACACCTTTTGACATACGAGTATGCGAGTCACCGCCAATAATAATGGCACGATCATCAATGGTAATGTCATTCAATACTTTGTGAATAACGTCTGTCATTGCGTGATAAACGCCTTTAGGATCGCGAGCAGTAATCAAACCAAACTTGTTCATGAATGCCATTAGCTTTGGAATGTTTGCTTTCGCTTTACTGTCCCAAACTGATGCAGTGTGACAACCTGACTGATATGCGCCGTCTACGATAGGGGAAATAACAGAAGCTGCCATAGCTTCAAGTTCTTGAGCCGTCATTGGGCCAGTAGTATCCTGTGAACCAACGATGTTCACTTTGACACGAACGTCAGAACCCGCATGAAGTGGTGTATCTGAAGTAACACCGACCGCGTTATTGTTGAAGATTTTCTCAACCGCTGTTAGGCCTTGCCCGTCAACTGAAATTTCTTTTGAAGGTGCATATACAACTGGTGCATCAACGCCCAGTGCTTCTGCCGCAAATGTTTGTAGTTTCTTACCAAAGACAACGGCGTAAGAACCACCTGCTCTCATGAATTCAACTTTCTGTGGCGTGAATGCTGATGCAACATCGGCTAGTTCAGTGTCGCCGTTGTAAAGTTTCTTCGCTTTGGTATCAATGGTTAATACTGTACCTGTGGCAACAGAGTATGCTTCTTCAAGCACCGCATCACCATTTGCGTCTGTTACAGTATTGCCGCTAGCGTCTACTTTCTTCACCCAGTTTTTCAGGTCAAGACCAATACCGCCGGTTACACCAACCGTTGTAAGGAAAATAGGGGATATACCATTAGTACCGGCTACCACTGGCGCGATGTTGACAAATGGTACGTATGGACTGGCTTGCTTACCTGCCCATAGTGCAACATTGTTAACGCCTGACATACGTGATGAACCAACGCCCATAGTGCCTTTTTCAGCAATTAGCATGACTTTAGCATTAGGGTGTTTTGCTTGAAGTGCAACAATTTCCTGCTGCGCTTCAGGCGTCATCATGCACTGACCATGTAGTTCACGATCCGCACGAGAGTGTGCTTGGTTTCCTGGAGAAAGAAGGTCAGTTGAGATATCACCTTCACCAGCGATATAAGTTACAACATCGATTTTTTCTTCGATATCTGGCAACTTCGTAAAGAATTCAGCCTTTGCGTAGCTCTCTAAAATTGAAGTTGCAATGGCATTGCCAGCGTTGTGGGCATCGGCAAGGCGCGAAGTATCCGCGTCATACAAGAAGACTTGGGTTTTCAATACGTCTGCTGCAGCCTCGGCGGTAGCTTGATCCGTGCCTAACGCAAGATCGAGTAGTACTTCAATGGAAGGGCCACCTTTCATATGAGATAGCAATTCAAAAGCAAAATCCGGTGTAATTTCAGCAACGTTTTGTTGACCAAGAATAATTTCTTTCAGGAAATTCGCTTTGACACCTGCAGCACTTGTTGTGCCTGGTAATGTGTTATAAATAAAGAATTGTAGTGAATCTTCGCGGTGCTCGTTACTTGTGTCTTTAATCTGAGCAATAATTTCTGACAGTAATTCAGCACTGTCAATTGGTTTCGGACTCAAACCTTGTTCCTGTTTACGGACCTTGATTTCTTCCATGTATTCTAAATACAAACTCATGCAAACCCCTCGGCGTGTATGTGATTAACGTAAGGGCGTAATGGTACACGATTTTTAAGGTTACTTGTAACAATAAGGTGAAAAAGTCACACTTTTTATCCGGTTTTTTTATTTCAATTTGTACTAATTCACTACTTTACCCTTATAACACGAATAGAAGTCGTGTGACCGTAACGGTTAACATCAAATTCGCCATGACTACAAAACACTAAGCACGTGAATCGCGAAAAATACTAGTGATTAAAAAAGACGGTATGGTCGGGAGCGGGTGACGTTAAGTTGAGCAGACCAACTTTCTATGATTAGTATTCGCTTTTGAGGGCACTCTGTTCGCTTTTGAGACTTGGAAAATATGACGCTTTGTACGACATTCGCTACAGAATCTGTCAGCTTAAAAATTCCTACCTATACTTGAGTTACTAAATGAATTTGCAGAGTAAAAGGATTTTCAATGCTTCATTCTCAAACGTATTTTGACAACCAGCCAGCAGTTCGGCACCCCCAACGCTCGCAGTATCTTGATGTGTTTGATATCACTTCTATAGTTACTTGGGTTTTGTTAACTAATGCCATATTTTTCATGATCTCGGTGTGCTTGCACAGAGCCATGGATACGATTGGTTTGGTGAACTTTAATACCACAATGAGTTGGCTCGAAAGTGGCCGCTGGTATGATGTTCCTGTTGCTGTTGTTGCACTTTGCGGTGGATGGTTGTGGCGTTATTCTATTCCTAAAAGTTTGTATCGTTATGAACGCACCTTCAAGGGTGATAGTTTAAGCGAACTTGGTCACGGAATAGCCACGGGTATCAGCCTGTACATGCTGATTTGTTTTCTTGTAGTGTCAATGAGTTTATTTGCCACTGCGTAATCTATTTGTTCTCTTGTGAATCTACGTTCCCTGTAGTACTTGTAAGACCGCGAGTTGTAAGCTGAAGTAAAGTTTTTCGATTGTGTCATTCGAGGCATACATTCCCTCCTTTGGTGTATGCCTCGTTTTTTTTATCTCATTCAAAAATCACCTAATTTGAAAGCGTTAACCTTTGGTTGCGTTAATCTTGACGCTCGTAGCGCCCGCCGGTGAGCTTATTAGCGATTCTCATAACAATTCCCATAGGGAGCAACCAACATAAAAACCGCAAGGTATTATTCAATTTTCCAGGCAGCCAGACACTTTTGCCGGCAAGCATGGCTCTAACAGCGCCTTTGGCGACTGTGACTGAATCTTTCTTCATAAAATTGGGGATCTTGTCCATTGATTCTTGAAGACCAGAAGCGGTATGGAATTCAGTCACGGTGAAACCTGGGCAAACTGCGGTTGATGTAATCCCTTGCTGTTTATAATTCGCGTTTAAAGAATCACTGAATCCATTCATGAAGGTTTTCAAAGGTCCGTACAGTCCTCCCCAACCAGTGGATGGCGGAGCGAATGCAGCAAGTGAGGAGACGATCATAACATTGCCTCCGCCACGGTTTATAAAGCGAGGCAAGAAACGTTTGCACAGCATGATGACTGAGGTTGAGAGTACACGAATAAAGGCCTCTTCCTCGGCTTCTGGTGTATTGTGGAATAATTTAGGAATACTGTAACCGGCGTTGCAAACCAGTGTGGAAACGTCGAGGTTTTGCTCTTCACAATAGTCAAAAATCTCACTGACACTTGCTGGTATCGACAAATCTTTACTCAGTACTTTTACGTCAATACCAAACTGTTGCGATAAGGAGTCAGCTAACTGCTGAAGTTTGTCTTCTCGTCGTGCAATGAGCACCAAATTGAAGTGTTTTTGTGCAAGTTCTTTTGCAATATCAGCCCCAATGCCAGCTGACGCGCCAGTGACGACTGCGTACTGTGATGATGCCATGAAATATGTTCCTTTTGTGATGTTGAGCAAACAGCATGACCTATTCAGGGGGGAGTCGTCAACTCACGGAGTATTTGGTTTATGGGTTTACTTTGCATTGATAGATTAATTTGAGAAATATGAGATTAGGAGTGGGGGGAAGCGTAAAGACGGCCTATACTTCAGTCATGAGATCAAGGAGGATCATCGCTATGCCTGCATTTACTTCAACCCCTATCTTTCATATTGTTTCACGTTCGTTATTGGTGGCTTTACTTGGTGCGGCTACTGCCCACTCTTACGCATTTGTTGATTCTCAGCCGCAATCAGCAATGGCCTGTCAGCATTTGTTTCAGAGTATTGAAAAAAGTAAAAAAGCCATTGTTGGAAAAACCGCTTCGTTGAAACAGCATTTGCTGGAAATAGAATCATTGGAGGCAAAAATAGCGCCATTGGAGGTGTACGTGGCTAAGCATAGCGACCTCCCGGAATACACTCAGCAAGAGGCGAATACTTACAATCAAAAGTTAGATTCACTGAGGACCCTTGTTGCTGTTTACAACCGTTCTGTTAACGATTACGACAGCGAGTGGAATCATCATAGAAAAAGCATTGAGACAACCAACGTTGCTATCAATCATTACACTACTGAATGTGTGACTCAAACGTTGTAGATGGCTTTTGGTCCGTACCTTTTACTGATGTTTTGAGTCAGTGGTCAAGGACAGGAAGTGCGGGTATAAAAAGTCCGCAATGAGTGGTTGCGCTGTTTCGTTCGGGTGAATGCCATCCGCCTTCATTAAACTGGGGTCAGTTGCTATGGTCTCTAGAAAAAATGGAAATAAGGTAATGTGTTCTTGTTCTGCCACCTGACTGAAGGTTTCAGTGAACATGCGATTGTACCTCGGCCCATAATTAGTGGGAATTTGCATTGCCTGCAGCGCAGGTATCGCATTATGTTTCCGTGTGAGCTCAATCATTTGTACTAGGTTTTTGGCTATCTTTTTGGGGACATGACCTTGTAGCCCGTCGTTTCCGCCGAGTTCAATGTAAACGTAGTGAGGCTGATGCGCCTTGAGTAACCGAGGGAGTCGTGCGAGCCCACCATCGGTTGTGTCACCACTAATGGCTGCATTGATCAATTGAATGTTGTTGTTTTGTAACTTGTCCTGCAAAAGGTGAACCCAGCCTTGACTTGTATCCATTTGATATGCTGCACTGAGACTATCGCCGATGATTAATATCCTTGTGTTAGCTGCTTGGCAGTGATCTGAAAAGAGAGCAAAGGGTATAATTAGACAACTCAATAATTTAAACAAGAAAGATGGCATACAATGACTCCTACAGAACTCTTATCCCTGAACAACGTGTCGAAAACAGTCACAACTGAAAATGGTGACCTGACTATTCTAAAGCCTGTTTCTCTTGTCGTAAACCGTGGAGAGTCCGTTGCAATCACTGGTCCATCGGGCGCCGGTAAATCAACTTTACTCGGTCTTCTTGCTGGCTTGGATAGTGCTACGTCGGGTGAGATTGTGTTGGATCATAATCCGCTCCACTTGATGAGTGAAGATGAAAGAGCGCAATTACGTCAACGTTCTGTCGGTTTTATTTTCCAAAGTTTTATGTTGATTCAAAGCCTTACCGCATTGGAGAATGTCATGTTGGCAGCCCAACTGGCTGATATTCCCAATGCTAAAGGTGTTGCAGAGAAATGGATAAACAGTGTTGGTTTATCCCATCGTAGTACGCACTATCCAAACCAATTATCTGGTGGCGAACAGCAGCGAGTGGCCATTGCGCGAGCATTTGTGACTCAACCCGCCGTGTTATTTGCTGATGAACCCACCGGTAATCTTGACCACGGCAATGGACAACGTGTGATTGATTTATTATTTGAGTTGAATCGCGCTCAACACACAACCCTAGTTCTGGTGACCCATGACTTAACCCTCGCAAGCCGCTGTCAGAGACAATTTCAGGTGGTGGATGGTAACTTGGCTGAGATCGACGGGTCAGAAGCCAATGGTAATGTTGTCCAAATTAAGGGGAACGTCTAATGTTGATGTCTCTCGCTTGGCGATTGTTTAGACACGAGCTTTCTCAAGGACAATTGACGGTTATTTTTGCCGCCATTGCTTTGTCAGTTGCGTCTGTTTTTTCTCTTGGTTTGTTCAGTGACCGTTTACAAAGCGCCCTTGAACAAAAATCTGCAGAGTTCCTTGCTGCTGATAGAGTGTTGAGTAGCCGAAACCCACCAGATGCTGCTTGGATTGCGGAAGCTGAAATTCGAAACATACTCACCTCTCAGAAATTGTCGGTAAACTCCATGGTGTTTGCGGGTGACGATATGATGCTCTCTGATGTCAGAGGGGTTACTTCTTCCTATCCACTACGTGGTCAAGTGAGCGTAAGTCAGCAACCTTTTGTGGACGGAGTTGCAATACAGTCAACACCGAAAGCGGGGGAGGCGTGGGTTGATTCTCGTTTGTTCCAAGGTTTGTCGTTAACGCTGGGTGAATCCATAGAAATTGGTACTCGTGAATTCACGGTTTCAAATATTATCAGTGAGTTGCCCGATGCTGGTTTCAACGTTTTTTCATCGCAACCCAAAGTTCTTATTGACTACGACGAGTTGCTGACAGCTGGAATTGTCGGACCCGGGAGCAGACAATCCTACAGTTTAATGTTTGCCGCCTCGGAAGCTACCTTGAGTGAGTATGATGATTGGATCAAACCACAACTGAATCGACAACAACACCGCTGGCGTTCAATCTCAGATGATGAAACGGATATTGGGCGCACACTTGAACGAGCCAAGCGTTTTTTCTTACTCGCCAGTGTTCTCGCCCTCATTCTCGCGGCGTTAGCTATTGGTGTTTCAGCTCAACGTTATGCACAGAAACATTATGATCCTGTTGCGATTATGAAGACTCTGGGAGCATCATCGCAAACAATAAAAACACTGTTCGTTTATCAACTCTTGTTATTGACCCTGTGGGGGGTACTGGCTGGTTTGTTGGCAGGCTATCTGCTGCAGCACGGCGTGGGACTGCTGTTGGCGAGTCAATTTGATATCACATTAGACGGGTGGTTCTGGCAACCTCTGATTGCTGCCGTTGTTACTGGGCTGCTCTGTGTTTTTGGTTTTTCATTTTATCCGTTATTGCAACTGTTTTCAGTACCACCATTACGGGTACTGCGTCGCTCATTGGATAGTAAAGTGAACAAACGTATTTTTCATTATCTCGTGGCTTGTGGCGGTGTGTTTTTGATGCTTTGGCTATTCAGCGGCAACTTAATGATGAGTGGTATTTTACTGGTGGCTGGTGGCGTTTTAGTGACTGTTCTGACATTGGCCTCCATGGGATTGATTCACCTTGGCCGGTGGCTAGCCAAAGACAAAATCAGCGCATGGCATTTGGCGTGGGCACGTATTTCCAAACGTGCACTCGAAAATAGTGTCCCGCTGATTGGTTTTTCGTTGACCATGATGTTGCTGGTGATTGTCATCACGTTGCGAACGGATCTTGTGAAGCAGTGGCAAGCACAATTACCGGAAGGCACCGCAAACTACTTCATGATCAACATCGGCCAACATCAGGTAGAACCTTTACGAGAAACGTTCAACAATTCAGATGTGATTATAAATCAGTTGTATCCTATGCTTCGTGCGCGTGTGGTTGCTGTCAATGACGAGGAACTCCATGATAACTTGACTAAGGAGAGTGAGAATTCTGAGAACACCTCTGGTAACCGAGTCAGGTTAGGAAGGGAAGCCAACTTAACCTGGAAGGCTGAAGTTCAAGATGGCAATGCCGTTGTGGAAGGTGAATGGTTTGATGCAAAACCTGAGCAATTGAACCAAGTCTCCATTGAAAAGGAATTTGCGCAACGTCAAGGAATTGGGCTAGGAGACACTATCACCTTCAATATTGCGAGCGAACAGCGTACCTTTGAAGTGACGAGTGTGAGGGAGGTTAATTGGCAGACCTTAAGACCTAATTTCTTCTTTGTGTTGCGGCCTGAAGCAATGCAAGATTATCCCGCCACTTATATTTCAAGCTTCTATCTTCCCGCAGAGCGCAAATCTGAGTTGGCGACTTTGTTTTCGTCTTATACCAATATTACGCTATTTGACGTTGACGCGAGAATAAAGCAAGTCAGTAACACCATTCAACAAGTCTCAATGGCGGTTGAATTTATATTGGTGCTGGTGCTGTTTGCAGGCAGTTTAGTCTTGATTGCACAAACCCAATCCACCATGGCAGAGCGGCGTCAAGAACTCGCCATATTACGTACACTGGGTGCACAAGGTAAGTTACTGCGCAACAGTGTGGGCTGGGAGTTTATTGTGATTGGTTTAATTGCGGGAGTCATTGGTGTTATGGTTGGTGAGGTCTCGTTGTGGGCATTAACCACTTTTGTGTTTGACATGCAGAGCCAGTGGCATTGGCAATATTGGTTGTTTGCGCCTTTGTGTGGCAGCGTAATGGTTGCCTTGTTGGGCGTATGGACGTGCCGGAGAATACTCCGCATTGGTACTAACGACTTGTTACGTTGCCTGGGCTAGTTTTTAAGTAGACTCCTAGAGCAAAATAACAACGCCACCATAGTGCTTAACTATAGTGGCGTTTTTTATGGCCTTAAGATTTGTGAACCGTGGTGTTGTAGCTAGTCGCTAGAACCAGCAAGGACTTGAGGATCCGCTTTTTTGTAAACGGCACTCAATGCATGATCCAATTGCCCATATTCAAACTCATATCCCTCGTCCATTAGTCTTTTAGGCACGGCATATTGGCCGTACAGCAGTAAATCAGCCATCTCTCCTAACAAGAGCACCATCATGCTGCTGGGTAACTTAAACCAACATGGGCGATTCAAAGTCTTCGCTAGGGTTTTACAAAACACTCGATGGCTCACGGGGGTAGGTGCTGTAAAGTTATAAGCGCCTTGACACTCTCGAGTGTTGACCAAGAACATAATACCCTTAACCATATCGTCTAAATGTATCCAAGGCATACCTTGTTCACCTGATCCCATTACAGCGCCAGCGCCAAAGTAGAATGGCAAGCTCATTTTAGGAAGTGCGCCTTGATCTTTGCCTAACACAATACCGGTTCTCAAAAGACAAACTCTTGTTCTGTCTGTTTGCACAGACATGGCAATAGATTCCCAAGTTTTACATAAGGTATGGGTAAACTCGTCATTGATCTGATGATGATGTTCGTCAATGAATGTGTTTCCTTGCCGGCCGTAGTAACCGACGGCAGAACCATTGACCAGTGTATGTGGTGGTGTTGTGCTTTTTTGAAACAGCTCAGCAAGCTGTTGGGTTGTATGCCAACGACTTTCTTGAATGATTTCTTTCTGACGCGGTGTCCAACGCTTATTGGCAATTGGCTCGCCTGCGAGGTTAATCACAACATCAAAGCGATTAAGATCATCTAATTCATCCAAAGTTGTGATGAACTCCACCTGACATTTAGCGGCGATGAATTGTTGTTGTGCACGTTTCGGTGATCGTGTAAGCGCAGTAACCTGATGGCTAGCTTGGAGTGATGAAATCAACGCTGAACCAATCATACCGGTTGCGCCTGTAATGAGAAAATGCATGTTTGTCCTTGGGTTAGCTGAGGTTATGTTACACAAGAGTGCTATATGCACTTTACTCGATTTTGGATCTGTTGTTAGTATACTCCATCGTACTGTTGAATGAAGAAGAGAGGGACTATGCAATCATCATCTAAAGGGTTAGCGAACACGTTTTTAATCATGGCATGTGTGGTTGTTGTGCTCGCTGGAATTAAAACCGCTAGCGCCATTCTCATTCCGTTCTTGTTATCCGCTTTTGTTGCTCTAGCCTGTTACCCTCTGGTTGAACTTGGTGATCGGTATAAAATCCCTAAAGGTGTGTCAGTACTCGTAGTAATTTTACTCGTGGTTATAATGGGGTTTATGCTGGCAGGGTTGGTGGGCAAATCCATGAATGAATTCAGTGCTAATCTTCCCTCGTACGAACAAAAATTGACGTTACAGTTTCAATCACTTTCTCAATTTTTAGCGAATTACGATATACCTATTAACAGCCAACAGTTAACTGACTACTTTGATCCCGGCGTTGCAATGAACTTGGCAAGTCAGTTGCTCTCTGGCGTGGGCGGGGTGATGGCCAATGTATTTCTCATTGTGCTGACCGTTGTTTTCATGTTGTTGGAAGGGCCATCGTTATCCAAGAAGTGCCACATTGCTCTTGACGATCCTGCAGCAACTCAACACCAGATTGATAAGTTTATTTCGTCAGTCAAAGACTATCTTGCAATCAAAACGGTGGTGAGTTTAGGTACTGGCGCCGTGATCGGCTTTGTTCTTTACTTGATGGGGCTAGATCACTTTCTTCTGTGGGGAGTACTCGCCTTCTTACTGAATTACATCCCCAATATTGGATCCATTATTGCTGCAGTGCCAGCGGTAATGCTTGCTTTATTGCAATTGGGGCCTTTGGGAGCTGCTGGCGTTGCCGCACTCTACTTGATCACCAACACTGTCATGGGCAATGCAGTTGAGCCAAGATTTATGGGTAAAGGACTTGGACTTTCCACTCTTGTTGTCTTCTTATCATTAATTTTCTGGGGCTGGTTATTGGGCACTGTAGGCATGCTGTTGTCTGTACCCCTCACCATGATTGTTAAACTGGCTGCAGAGTCAAACCCGAGTTCTTTTTGGTTTGCTCAATTACTCTCCAGCGAGCAAGAAGTGGATTGCTATCTCAACGAAAGCACCGAAAACAATGATGCTGGGGTGAACGAGGAACCAACTGACGATACCGATTACACTGAGAGAGCGTAGGTCTCTGATGAGCGATAGACGGAAATAGTGTAAGTTTACTTTCTATATTCCTATGTGATGAGAAATCAACGTGAAATAAACTATCTTTGTCATGGTCTTAATTTTTTTGAAAGTGTCAATAGTATAGTGTTTACCTAAGGTTATGGCGCCGCTTGGAAGAATAATTTCTCTGGGCTTCATGATGAACTTGACAAGGAAGCGGCGCAAGCGAGCGACATGATGTGTCTATTGTTCAGCCCGTTCGTCAACGCTTATACTAGCTCTTGGTTGCTCGGCTTCGAACTGACTTTTTAAGTTATCCAGTAATTTACCTGTGATAACCGAATATGCTGCCTTTGGTACTGAGTAACCTTGCTCGGCTAATTATGCGATGCCTTCTTGTGTAAATTCAGCTGTGTAACTTCTATTTGTTTGCATTGTCATTTAACACTTTAAGAACTAAAGTTTATTCCATTATAAGTGTACTGTTTGATTCAAATAAGCCATTCAATTAGTCTGAGAGCAATTAGGACATACACCTGTTTGAACAATTATTTGAATTGAAATATCGACCCATATCAATAGCGTTAATGTCATCAGTTTTTGAAATAAATGTGATGTTCTTGGTTAGTTTGAAGGTTAACGTTGAAGCAACCACTGATAAGCCAAAGGTTTTAACTCAGGTGCCTGAAAAAAGGCATGATTTTGTGTAACGGTTTTATCTTTTTGCGGTATCAATAACAACACTTTTCCTTGCGTTCCCTGTGGCGACGTAAGCCACATTCGGCTAAATTGATAGGACGAAAAGGTTCGATTACCCCATGACGGATCACCCAAACGGACGCGCCCATCATCTGCAATACCTCGGACAACAGAAAAATGCTCTTTTTCGCGATATTGCAAATAAACTAATGCAGGGATTTTGAGTTGCATCAACTGCTCAAAACTGACAGATAAACCGATGGCTTTAAAGCCATAATGCGCAACGGCTTTTTCCAAGTCTGCAAACGAAGCGGTTCCATCTTCCCCCATTTTGATGACATGCGCTAGGATGTCTTTTTCTGTCACTTGTTCATGATAAAAACTACGCAAAATGGTAGCCACAGCGGCAGAGCCGCAAGAATAATCTTCATCTTGCTTCTCAATATTCCGATCCCGCAATGCCTTCCAATGAGTAACGGGAATATTTCCATTTGACGTCTGAAATAAGAGGTGCCCGGTCGTTGCAAAAGTTACCCAACTGGTTAATACCATACCACTTACACTGCCAAGGGAAGCTAACGCTATTTTAATCACCGTTCTTACCCTTTACCAACTTCTCTATCATATTTAATCAAAGGCAACATACTTGCTCCATAGTCATCAGACACAGCCTTCATGTTTCCTGCGTGTGCAAGCAACCCATACACTCAACTCACCGCACAGTTGCAACAATATAGATTGAGAGCGACAGCAAGATTAACTCAGACGGTAAACAACCGCGGTATGTTGAGACAAGGCAAGGTATAGAAAATCGTAAAATTCACCGTCATCAAACGCTCACCAGTCAACTACCTGTGTCTGATACTCCATCGCCAAAGACAATGATGTTTCCAATACGGATACACATACAACTTATTTTATACATAAAAAAGAGAGTTTAAAGTTACTATAATCCAAGATAAATTCTTTAATTTCAATGTTTTAGGTTTTTTGTTATATGAGTAGTGTAATCTTAAAATGTCTTTTCAACAGAAAATTTCACAAAAAATATGTTTTAGGTGACCTTTGGCTCACCAACAAAATTAGAGGTTCAAATTTATCACTGAGCATATCCTTTTTATGGACCTGGATGCAAAAGCTGATGACCGCTCTCCTGTTGAGTTTATCTTTCAATACCTATGCAGATTTACCCCTGACAATCGAAGAACTACTCACCAAATCCAAAACATTTCGGTTAGAGTGGGGACTAAGTTATGCCAATAGCCAACGAAATCAGATCAATACTCATTTTGATATTATTCAAACAACGTCTGACAACCAAGTCTTACTCCCTATTAATGTCACTGAGCAAAACCAAAACAGTGACCTAGTAAGCCTTAATTTAGGTTTGCGTTACGGTTATAGCGTCGATACAGAATTTTACGCGCGATTAATCGGTATGGCACAAGACAATCGTTGGCAAAACAATGGCACTGCTGAAAACAACAAGTCCCCTCTCGAGTCACAGAAAAGCCAGCAATGGCAAGATCTTACATTAGGTGTGAATTACCGATTCTCAACCGATAATGAAACACCTGCTCTAATCGGGTTCGTTGAGATATCGGCGGCTGAACACTCTGGTCGTTCAAGTAAGAAATATCTCTACGCACGTAGCGGTCGTGTTGGTTTTACCGCGTACCGTACGGTGGATCCCATTGTACTTTCACTCACCTGCGGCTATCGCTTTGCACTATCTCGTCAACGAAATGATTTAACTCTCAATCCAGGCGATCTATTTTTTATCAATCCAAGTGTCGGTTTTGCTGTCAATAATGAAGTGACCTTGACCGGTGGCGTGCAATTCAACATTCGCGGGAAAGACACGATCGCCGACAGCGCCGTTAGCCCGCGCACTACACAGACCCAATTGGAATTCGGTATTGGTTATGGAATAGCAGAGAAACTGACT
Source organism: Alteromonadaceae bacterium (assembly GCA_964230195.1). Classification (GTDB taxonomy): domain Bacteria; phylum Pseudomonadota; class Gammaproteobacteria; order Enterobacterales; family Alteromonadaceae; genus CAXRGH01. The sequence goes on along the minus strand of CAXRGH010000222.1, from coordinate 8,575 downwards.
CTCAACGCCAATATAAACACCGACATCAGTGGACAGCAAGGGTCACAAGCCAGTGTCAATTTCACCTACAAATTTAACCAATAAGGGAGGTCAGAGATTATCGGTGATACATCAGCGAACACAAAACCTACTGGACCAATTTATTAAATCTTAAAAGGATATTTTTATGTTAAATACAATTCGATCTTATGCTGCTTTAACGCTGCTTAGTCTGAGCCTCTTACCACCTGCATCAGCAGCAAGCGCATCAAACACACGGCCCCTAGAACAAGACCTCGCCTTTGCCTTTGGTGACAGTAATATCAAGCAAGACACAAGTGTGATGTCATTTTTGACGCCACAAGAAATGTCAGAAACGCAAGGTAGCTACTTTCATTCGCGTTTTTTATTTACCACTTTTCGGGGAAATAGAGACTTTTCATTCCCGTTTGACAAACAACCAAATGATGCGTTTGTCAAACCGCGCTTAAAACCTTGTACACATCAGACGCCAGCGGAAATACGTAGGCCTTTTTTCCCATCTAGGATCCCAGGTCCTTTTTAGCTTAAACGCCGAAGGTGCTAGTTTTTCAGGGATTCCTAATTTAATTAACTCATTGCACAAGGAGAATAATTATGATGCAAGACCCATAACAAATTACAGGTAGCAATCATTAAATGATTGAAATCATTTATAACGTTCAAAGGAGATTTTTATGTTAAAAAAACTACGACTTTATTTTTCACTGACCGTGCTAAGCCTTGGTCTAGCTCTACCTGCATCAGCAGCAAGCACCTCAAACACACCTACTCTGGAACAAGACCTCGCCTTTGCCTTTGGCGAGGCAAATACTAGCCTAAATACCGATTCTCTGTCGTTACTGACCGATCAAGAGATGATAGATACGGAAGGTGAGGCATTTCCTTGGGTTATTGGTTATGGTTTGGTTTTTGCTGCGAGATACGCTTATACAGGCTATAGAGTATGGAGGGCTACTAGAACCGGCGCAAAAATATATAGTAAGGGCTTCCACAAAGCACACCATAATTTTGGTACAAGAGCTAATCCAAGTTGGAGAACCCATTATCAATGGACCACATCAAAAGGTAAATTTAGAGTCCCTTACGGAAATCATTATCTATACAAAAGCAGACCCGATTTAGGTTATCGGTCTACTTGGTTTAGAAAATAACTAACGCTCTGCTTATGCCCCTATGTTGTAGGTGTAAGCTACTTTTTAAAAATGTATCTACCAGAGTTGCGAGTAATAGAATGAAACAATATGACTTGTTAAAAACAAAAATATTTTCAATTGAGAATGGAAATACGAAAATATCTAATCGAATTGATGGCATTTTTGTTGGGGAAAAACGGACATTACTGAATTTCATGCTAAGACAAAATTCAGTCCGTTATGTTGTTTTTAAATCTTTTCTTAACGCTATGGAGGAAATAAACATTGATATCTCCCCTGTTAATGAAAAAGAAACTACAACATTTTTTATTGATTTGAATGAAGATAAACACGACTTAAACAACTCCTTATATAAAATAAAGTGCTTTGATTATGCTTACTTTTTTGATGAGAGTAGTCAGTGTATTTTCTATGCTAATGATGATCTTGAAGATGTAACAATGATTATTCCTCCAGATATCAGTTAACCAGGGTTAAAAAACAGGCGGAATACTCCAAGTTTTTTGATGAGTCGTTATCCCTTTTTATATTGAACGACTTGGGGTAGCCATAAACGCTGAGTTCGTATATGCAGCCCTCTTTCCTACTGAATAAAGAGGGCTGCATAAAATACTTTACTAAATTAAACAGAGTCATTTAGTTATGAATAAAAATATTGCAGAAAAAATTGCAGAAGATAAATTAAAGGAAGTTATATCCGATGATAAATCAAGGGTTATGAAGCTTCTAGCTGAATCTGAACATGAGTTTCTGGAGAAAGATGGAGTTGAATACCAAATAAGAGTAACTGCTTTTTATGAAAATAGAGAAAAAAATAATCAGAGTGTGCGTATCTGTAGATGATCAGAAATTTTGGTCTACCTTTAAGCCGTTATCTAGGTGCGAATTTGTAAATGAGTAAAATATGCGATATTGCCTCATTCTCATAATGTCCTTGGTATTTTCTACCGCTCTTTACGCAAAGGACACTTCAATACATCTTGCCTACCAAACTAGCACAGGTAGCATCCCTATAAAAACATGGAAAGATTTAAGAGATAGCAATATTGAAAAGCAAGATGAGGACTTTTCGTGTGGCTCTGCATCGGTAGCCACAATACTACGTTCTTTTTATGGCAAAGATGTATACGAAAAAGATATTCTTGATGAAATGAAGGCGCTCGGCTGGACACATGTGACATCTTGCTATCCATTTCACTATTTCACTAGAGAGCTAACCCATTAATGCGTGCTGGCCGGTCTCGATCACCGGCCCTAATCCCAAGCATAATGTGTTTGTTAGCAATAAAATTAAGAGTATCAATTTCCAACCGCGCGCTTTACTTGCGGGTTCTATTTCTCGAGTAATTTTTATCGAGATAATCAAAATGGTTTATTTTCAGTTTCGAGTGATGCCATCAAATTTGGTAAAAGAAGTTCCAATTATTACCGTTCTGTAAAGCCCTCATATGGTAATGCGCTCAAATACAGAGCAGTAAACAATAGCCAATTTGGTATCTATAGAAATGGGAAAGTTGTCTCTTTTGGTTATCGATAGAAAATGCAATAGTAGAAACGTCTATCATTTCTACCGAAATTCAGTAATAAAGAGGATATCGAATTGTACAAAGCAGATAAATATGCCTTTCCTCCAATGCCCAAGGAGGGGCACGCAGAATACTTAGCGGAACAACTTTTGGCGCTCGAAGAAGAAGTCGCCTCAAGCACTTTAAAAAGGATTATTAAAAAAAAGCAATTTTTGAGTCGCTTGGAGAGTATTAAAAAAGAATTTAAAATTGCACAAAAACAGTCTAAGCATATGAGTGAGACGCTTTTAATAAACGAGTACATCAAATATTGTGAAAATTTATATGCCTTACTTGAGTGAAAATCAGCGGGAATGATGTATGTGACCGTCTTTTGATTCTAACTCGAAATTGAAAGCTCTGTGCGGAAGGTTGAACATTAGACAGAATTGGAAGAAGAGTTATACGTGATGACCTTTCCCCCGAGATTAGAACCAATCTCTTGAAGAAATTTTATATACCTGCATCACATCACACATACGGCCTATAAAACAAGACCTCGCCTTTGGTGTGGATAATACCAACCTCGACAGTAGCTCTTTGTCATTATTGACAGGCCAAGAAATGACGGACACTGAAGGGGGAGTGGGGCCCATGGGGAGCTGTTGCTGGCGCAGGACTTGGAGCATGGAGCTATCTAGGTAGCTCTGCTGGCAGTGGTAAATTTAGTTGGCGAGGGTTAGCTTTTCAAACGGGTGCCGGAGCTGCTGTCGGTTATGCTACGGGACCAATAGGATTAAGCCGCTATTACTATGGAAGTCGTGTAAGCGGAGCTCTCGGATTTACCAGTGGTTATGGTTCTAGTAGAGGTTGGTGGTAATTATTTAAAAGAGGGCAACTACCCCTAGCCGGCTAGCGGTGGTTGCTGCGCTCAAGAAGAAAAAAATACACGCTTATGAATATTAAATATAAGCTTTTGAAGCTAAAATATACGACTGTCGCTTTTTCAGTGACAACCATATTACATATTATTTTATATCTATTTATCAGTGAACAAACCAAACTCATTACAGGTTCTTTCGTCTTTAGCTGTGTTTACATTGTTTGGGGGTGTCATATTTATAAAAATCCAACATTTAGTGAGTTTCATCAAATTACTCAGGATGATAAAAATACCCAAAAGAAAGTATTTAAGTTTGTCGGTTACACAACGATGTTAGTCATTATGTTAATTATTCAAAATAATATGTAAGTAATTCACGCAAAGGCTGGATGCCGTTGCTTTCTTTGAGGGAGAAATAATGGCAATGACCTGGCAAACCTTTCAAACATTAGCACTACCTTTGTTAAAACCAAGTATTTAAGTTTGTCGGCTACACATGGATGTTCGTCACAATGTTACTTTTTTAAGTAATCCTCGAGGGTAGGGGCAGTGTTGTGACAACTGACTCTCATTTCAGTTAGCAATTCCCAACTTTTAGCATGCCTCTATCATGCCTCTATCATGCCTCATGGGTTCCACTCATTGATTTATGTGAGGCAGAGTGATCGATTCGTTGTTGCTTTGCATAGTCACAATAACTTTCTTTCGCGTAGAGGGCACGCTGTGACAGAATTACAATCGGTATTATTAAAAGAATTGGACGTAAACACTCCCATTGAAAAATTGATTGCGCATTCACTGGATGTTGCGCTTTATCAAGTCAGCGTTCAGGTTCAAGGGGTGGAATACCGCGTGAAGAAAAACTCGGATGCTTTTATTTCATTCCGGAACCCTATTGATATTCAACGGGCCTTCAGACAGTTTAAATGCCAGTCCATGGTGATAAGACATCAAAGCGCTTATGATGAAATGGTTGGCCAACCGGTGCGATCACAGTCAAATGCGTTGGAAGTTCCGTTTGGCCTCAACACGCTTTTTTGAATCGGGTTAAAAACGCCGGTGGTGTCCGGCACTTTATAGCTGATGTTCCCTTGCTATTGTTGTATGAAGTGTTGAATTTTCGTTGTGATCCCAGCTTCATCTAGGCCGTGGACGGCATACATTTCTTCTTGAGTGCCTTGCATAATAAATTCGTCTGGTAAACCAATGTGCATGAGCTTCACCGCGGTCTGCTGCGTAGCCAGGTATTCACCCACTGCACTGCCAGCACCGCCAGCGATAACATTATCTTCAACGGTGACAATGTAATCATGATTTTCCGCCATCTCTGAAATGATGGTCTTATCTAATGGCTTAACAAATCGCATGTCCACGTATGATGCGTTCATGGCTTTTGCAGCAGCTTCGGCATAACGCCCCAAGGTTCCAAAGTTCATTACACAGACTGTGTCGCCCGAATGCTTTAACACGCCTTTTCCAATGGGCACTGTGGTTAATGAACCGTCGGCAGGTTCAAGACCGCCAGCGTGTCCTCTCGGGTAGCGCACCGCTGCGGGTTGGTTCAGCTGATAGCCCGTATGAAGCATCTTACGGCATTCGTTTTCTGTGCTTGGTGCCATAATCACCATGTTTGGAATGCAGCGCAAGAACGATAAGTCAAATACGCCCTGATGAGTAGGGCCGTCAGCGCCAACAATACCCGCCCTGTCTATTGCGAATAAGACAGGTAGATTTTGCAAGGCAACATCATGTATTAATTGGTCGTAGGCACGTTGCAAAAATGACGAATAAATGGCAACAACCGCTTTACTTCCCTCTTTGGCGAGTCCTGCAGCGAAGGTCACCGCGTGCTGTTCTGCAATAGCAACATCAAAATATTGTTGTGGGAATCGTTGTGAGAACTCCACCATACCTGAGCCTTCACGCATGGCCGGTGTGATAGCCATCAAACGTTGATCGGTTGCGGCAACGTCACATAACCATTGTCCAAATATTTTAGAAAAGGTGGGTAAGGGCGAACTGCTTTTAGGTAATGATTGCTGCGCAGGATTAAATTTTGGTACCGCGTGAAACTTGATGGGGTCGTTCTCGGCTTCTTTGTAACCTTTCCCCTTTTTGGTCACCACATGGAGGATGTGTGGACCTTTTAGTTTTCTCATGTTTTGCAGCGTGCTGACCATTCCTTTGACGTCGTGACCATCAATCGGGCCAATGTAGTGAAAACCTAACTCTTCAAAAATGGTTCCTGGTACCACCATGCCTTTGATGTGCTCTTCGGCACGGCTGGCAAACTCTTTGATTGGCGGTACATTACTCAACAGCTTTTTACTGTTGTCTCGCAATGACGTAAATAAACTACCCGTTAATAGTTTTGCTAAGTGACTATTCAACGCACCAACATTTTCAGAAATAGACATGTCGTTGTCATTCAATACCACTAACATGTCTTTACCAATATCACCTGCGTGATTCATGGCTTCAAACGCCATACCTGCAGTCATTGCACCGTCTCCAATAACCGCAACCACTTTACGATTCTTGGCTTCTTTTTCTGCTGCTACCGCCATACCTAAAGCGGCGCTGATGGACGTAGACGAATGGCCTACCGCAAAGGTATCGTAATCACTCTCAGGAGGCCAAGGGAACGGATGCAAGCCGTCTTTCTGACGAATCGTCTGCATTCGCTCTTTACGCCCGGTTAGAATTTTGTGGGGATATGCTTGGTGGCCAACATCCCAAATTAAACGGTCAAAAGGTGTGTTGTAGGCGTAATGCAAGGCCACGGTTAGTTCAACAGTTCCTAACCCTGAAGCAAAATGTCCGCTACTCATACTCACACTGGTCAATAGATATTGGCGAAGTTCGTCAGCCAGCTGGGGCAATTGCTCTTCACTGAGGGCACGAAGTTGCTCTGGTGTATCAGCTTTTGCAAGTAATGGGTAATGGGCTAAATCTAATGTCATAACTAAATACTAATGATTGCGTGCAATGATATAATTGGCAAAGTCGAACATTATATCACTGTTATACGGTAATTGTCGCAATGCAGATGTTGCTTTGATGTGAAGTTCTGTTGCCAATGCTTTGGCGCCGTCTATCCCCAGTAGTTTGGGATAAGTGGACTTATTCAGTGATTCGTCCGAACCTTGCGGTTTTCCTAATGCTTCTGTGTTGCCAGTGACGTCCAAAATGTCGTCTTGCACCTGAAATGCAAGGCCAAGACAACTTACATAGGTTTCTAACGCCTGAGTTTGTGATTCATTCAATCCAAGAGCTACGGCAGCCACCATCTTAGCGGTGACTTCAATTAATGCACCGGTTTTTAATTTGTGTAATGTTTCTAAGGCTTCAATATTAATGGCTTGATTGGTGGATTCAATATCTAACGATTGACCGCCACACATCCCATTAAGTCCTGCCGCCACGGATAACTGTTGAACCCACTGAATGCGAATTTCTGCCGAAACGCGATGGTTTTCAGCGAGCAATTGAAACGCCAGTGATTGCAAGGCGTCACCAACAAGGATAGCTGTTGCTTCATCAAATTGAATATGACATGTTGGCTTACCACGGCGCAAATTGTCATCGTCCATGGCGGGCAGATCGTCGTGTACTAACGAATATGCGTGGATACATTCGATAGCAGCGGCACAAGGGTCGAGTTGCTCTAAACTGAGTCCAAGCATTTGACCTAAGCCGTATACTAAAAATGGTCGAACGCGCTTGCCACCATTAAACAATGAATAGGCCATTGCTTCTTTTAATTTAGGAGCGTCGTTTGGTAGCTGCTTAAGTGTGTTCTGAAGGTATTGGTCAATACGATGGCTGTATTCAGTATGAGCAGCCTTCCAATCTTGCTCTATCATTCAGCTGCTTGCTCTTGGTCGTGATCAAAATCTGCTAATGACTGCGAGTCTTGCATTAGGATCTTCACTTTCTGTTCCGCTTTTTGAAGATGCTCTTGTCCAGCTCTCACCAGTTTAATACCTTCTTCAAATTGCGCTAATGCCTCTTCAAGGGGAAGATCACCGCGCTCCATATTTTCAACAATCGTATTGAGGGCCGCCATTGACTCTTCAAATGATAATGGCGATTTCGATTTTGATTCGCTCATAATGGTGTTTTTATTGTCCTTACTTGGAGGCAAACGATACGTGACGTGGATATTAGGGTCAATGGATTTTGACTATTTCTTCATGAAAAGATAATTTTATTGATAATAATACTAAGAATTCTGGAAGCCTGTCCGATATCATTTACACTAGGGCAAGAGGAATCGAGTGTTTTGTCTGTTGAATAGTATATGCTTGATATTGAAGCGTTAAAGGCAAGAAAAGCATTTGACACATGTTACTCCGGGCGTGATAGTAACAATATCGCTAAAATAGCATCAATAAGAGACTCGATTTTCTGAACGGAAATGCATTAACTTAGGGAGAAAAAATGGATTTAGCAACGCTGATTGGGATTGTAGGAGCAATAGGCTTCGTTGTCATGGCAATGCTCAATGGCGAGGGTGCAGACATCAAAAACTTCTATGATGTCACCTCAATTTTCATTGTTTTTTGTGGTTCATTATTTGTTCTTCTCGCCAATTACACGCTTGCGCAGTTTTTCGGCGTTGGCAAAGTTGTGGGTAAAGCGTTTTTCTTCAAAGCTGATTCTCCTGATGACCTAATTGCAAAAATTGTTGAAATGGCCGATGCAGCTCGTAAGGGCGGTTTCCTCGCTCTTGAAGAAGCCGAAATCACCAATAGTTTCATGCAAAAAGGCGTGGATATGTTGGTGGATGGTCATGACATTGAAGTGGTTCGTTCAACCTTAACTAAAGATATCAAAATGACCAATGAACGCCACGACTTTGGCGCTGGTATATTCCGTAATTTGGCGGATATTGCGCCCGCGATGGGCATGATTGGAACCTTGATAGGCTTGGTTGCCATGCTGAAAAACATGGAAGACCCTAAATCCATTGGACCCGCTATGGCAGTGGCACTATTAACCACGCTATA
>CAXRGH010000221.1:0-2848 GCA_964230195.1 Alteromonadaceae bacterium | reverse complement strand
TGATGTCATGGATTATCCTCACCACTATGAAGAGTCATTCGAGCTTGTCTACAAACCGAGTTTTGCGTTTGGCTGGCTTAATCGATTTGTAGACTCACTAACAACAGCTACAACAAGTTAGTGCTCAGGAAATCTAGCATTCCTTGATACAGTTCCTGTCTATCGCCCTCATCATAAACACCGTGGCCTGCTTGCGAATATTGTAGGTAAACTGGCGGGTTATTCACTTTTGCTAGCTTATCGGCTAGCGCTTCTGCATTTATTTCAGGTACACGACGGTCTTTTGAACCATGGATAAGCATTACTTTTGCCTTGATCTTGTCAGCGTGAGTAATAGGAGAAAACGCCGCTAGTTGCGCTTTATCTGTACCAATTACTTCTTGCAAATAGGCTTTGCCTCCCCAGCTTGTAGGAATGTCACTTTCAGAATAAACATACTGCAGATCGTAGATCCCTACATAGCCAATAGTGCATCGATACAAATCTGGGTCTCTGACTGCAGCCATAAGCGCAGCATACCCGCCGTAACTTGCACCATAGGCACATACTCGCTCTCCATCAACATAGCCCTGTTCAATGGCCCATTTTACCGAATCGTTGATGTCTTTGATCATTGTGCCGCCCCACTCTTGATAACCCAGTCGTTCAAAGCGCTTACCATAGCCGTCACTTCCTCTGAAGTTGACACGCAGAACAGCGAAGCCTCGGTTTGCCAAAAGCTGAGTCTCAGAATCGTAACGCCAAAAATCACGCGTGCCTGATTGATGTGGCCCGCCGTGAATAACAACAACTAAAGGAGGTTTCTTGTCGCTCTTTTTAGATGCTGGAAGCGTGATGTAACCATTCACTGTTTCGCCGTCATCTGTAGGTATTGCCACAGGCTGCATGCTTAAAAGCAATCGAGGATCTATCCAAGAGCTGTTTGCCCAAATAAACCGAGCACTCAATGTGTCGCTATCAAATAAGTAGTACTCTCCGGGGTTTACATCACTGGATACGCGTACCAACAGTGTTTTCCAGTCTTTTGTATGACTTGCAATGGTTGCAGTTTGACCTTTGAACGCTTCAGCTAGCATCTTGTGAACTTTACTCACTTTTGTTTCGGTCTGCGCATACACATAGCTAGATCTACTTGGGTAAGTGATACCTACAGCGGGCATGCCATTGCGGTCCAGAACTACGTATTCGATGTCGGTGGCATGGTCAGAAAACACCCGTTTATATTCCCCCGACTGTAGATGAAGTGAAAACAATGTTGAAATACCTTCATCACCGAAGCGGCCGGATAGGTAAACAAATTCACCGTCTTCGCTTTGCCCTAAGGGCAACAGACCACTTGCGTTCTCAAATGCTTCCTCAAGTGGGATCCACTCACCGTCGTTATTGCTTCTATAGGCAGAGTGTTGAACATTGTTATCATCTCGCCATGTCATAAACTTCACATCGCCAAATTTATTGGCAAGTGCACTGCTTGAACCATAGGGAAGTACTTCTAGTTTACGTTTCTTGCCCGAGTAAACATTGAGACGACTAATTAACGCCGGCTTTTCCCGACGGTCGTAATAAAATTTGCCATCTTTTGTCCAAGGGTACTCCACGATTAAAATATGATCATCGTCATTGTCCAGGAAACTAATGATTTCTTGGCTTGCCTTTGAATCATCTTTGGATGAAATACGGCTCCCCGTTTTCTGGTCGCCGGCGCGATACCCGTAAATCAATTCTCGTTGCGACCCATCAATATTCATAGCGTATAGCTCGCCAGTAGGGATTGGGCTGTCGAGATAAGTTTGCTTTTCTGCATACTCAAACACTACGCGTTCGTCATTTACCCAATTGACCGTATGTATAATGTCGTTGTTCTGCGGTCTAATTCCTCCAACAATAGACATATCCTCTGTTTTTAATAGAACGAGAAAAACCCTGCCGTCTACCTGGACTCGCGCAGCAATATGTTTACCGGATGGAGACAAAGCTAGGTCTAGGTAGTCACCGTGCTTGATAAAATATTCAAGAGGCAACTCTTGTGAAGAAAATGCGCTAGAGCTTGTTAGCAGCATTAATACTGAGAGAAGAAATCCTTTCATACTTGTCCTTTATTTTTCTGATTTTTTTAAGTTTGTTGATCAATATTACGCCAACAAACTTTTGTTTCAATCAAGAAGTTGAAAAACGCTATCCATTATTTCGTAACAACATTTTTAGCCCCTTTGATCAGTGCTTCTCTGTCAATTTTATTCGGGATTTCCACTCCTCGTCGTGCGGCTGGCCTCGCTTCAATACTGTTTTTCCAACGGATTAAGTTGTCCAACCCTTCTATGCTTACACCAGACCATTCATAGGTACGTACCCAACACCAGTTCGCCATGTCAGCAATACTGTAGTCGTCAACCAAATACTCTCGATTTTCTAGCCTCCCATCAAGCACAGTAAATAAGCGGCGTACTTCGTTCTGATAACGTGCTATCGCCACCGGAATTTTTTCTTCTAAGTAGCGGTGGAACACATTAGCTTGGCCCATCATTGGGCCTATGCCTCCCATCTGAAACATGACCCACTGTAAAACCTGGCTTTTTCGCTTTGCGTCGGTGGGTAAAAACATACCGCTTTTTTCTGCGAGATAAATCATGATAGCGCCAGACTCAAACACGATGTGACCCTCGGCTTCTCTATCCACAATTACCGGAATACGGCCATTGGGGTTCATCGCCAAAAATTCAGGAGTTTTCTGCTCTCCCTTCATCAGGTTTACGGCATGGGCGGTGTATTCAAGCCCCATTTCTTCAAGCGCTACCGACGCTTTCCAACCGTTCGGTGTGGCTGCGGTGTATAAATCTATCATTAGGCT
>CAXRGH010000220.1:0-11896 GCA_964230195.1 Alteromonadaceae bacterium | reverse complement strand
GAGATATACCTCAGTCTTTGCCCCAAGAGTCGGTTAATATTCTGGCTCAGTCGTCAAATGTCAAGATTGAACGCATTGTGTCACGGGGCCATGTATCACCGCATAACGGTTGGTATGAACAGTCACAAGATGAATTTGTCCTGCTGGTGGAAGGGCAAGCTGAAATTACATTTGAATCATCCGTTACCCGCCTGAAAAAAGGAGATTACCTCACTATACCTGCGGGTGTTAAACACAAAGTGAGTTTCACTTCTACTATACCCGATGCCATTTGGTTGACGGTATTTTTTGACAGTAATGCATAGTGTGATAGCGTCACAGGATTAGCCAAGGTTACGACAACATCAAGGAGCTAGGTATGGCGTCAACAGTATCATTGAGAGCTTTTGTTAAACGAAGAAACGGAGTGCCTCTTGGAGGGAAACACGCATTACCTATGATGCTAAAACGTTCATTAGGGGCGCCAAGTTTTGCCGATTTCTGGCATTATTGGAATCCGATATGGGGATATTATCTCTCACGCTTTGTGATGCGTCCGTTACGTCGTTATTTGCCAGCAGAAGTGGCAATACTCCTCACGTTTGCAGTCAGTGGCGCATTACACGATGTGGCTGTTTCTCTTATTAAGCAGCAATGGATTGTGATGATCACACCTTGGTTCAGTGTGATGGGATTGTTTGTTATTGTACTCACTCGGATGAAAGTGAACTATCCAAATTTACCGATTGTGGCGCGAGGCTTGGTTAACGTGAGTTGGTTGGTACTTTGTTATTGGTTAACAACGCTTCTCTTGGTCATCTTTTGAATTGAAAAACGCCCCAATACCAATGGCATTGAGGCGTTGAAAAAAAAGCCGAAGGTCGAGGGGCCTTCGGCAAAAAATACAACAGCTGGGAGTGTTGTCTAAAAAGTGTTTAAACGTTTAAGTAGTCTAAAATACCCTCTGCGGCATTACGGCCTTCAAAGATTGCTGTTACCACTAAGTCAGAACCTCGCACCATGTCACCACCTGAGAAAATCTTAGGGTTACTGGTTTGGAAAGGATACTTACCTTGTGCTGGCGCCCTGACGCGGCCTTTTTCATCAAGGATGACACCATAATCAGCTAACCACGGCGCTGGACTTGGTTGGAAACCAAAAGCAACCACGACTGCGTCGGCTTCTAATACGTGCTCAGAACCCTCAACAGGCTGAACCGAACGACGACCGTTTGCATCAGGTTGGGCGAGCTCAGTTTTTACCAGTCTGACACCATTGGTCTTGCCATTGTCATCCACAGAAATATCCAGTGGTTGAAGGTTAAACTGGAAGTTGACTCCTTCTTCACGTGCGTTTTGAACTTCGCGTGCAGAGCCAGGCATGTTAGCTTCATCTCGGCGGTAGGCACAGGTCACAGAACTTGCGCCTTGGCGGATTGCCGTGCGTAGACAATCCATTGCAGTGTCACCGCCTCCCAATACCACAACGCGTTTGCCCGCAAGATCAATGAAGTTGAACTCTTCACTCTCTTCGTTCATGACGTTTTGAGTATTTGCAATCAAGTAGGGTAGTGCTTCAATAACACCATCTGCAGCTTCATTATCAAAGCCACCTTTCATGTATTTGTAAGTCCCCATACCCAGGAACACGGCGTCGTATTCGTCAATCAGGGTTTGGAAAGGAACATCTTTACCCACTTCAGTATTGAGTACGAACTCAACACCCATTTCAACCAGGACTTGATGACGCTTGTCAATCACGTCTTTTTCTAATTTAAATGCAGGGATCCCGTAGGTGAGCAAGCCACCAATCTGAGGATACTTGTCATACACCACCGGAGTAACGCCGTTGCGGACAAGAATGTCAGCACAACCAAGACCCGCAGGACCAGCACCAACAATAGCAACACGTTTGCCCGTTGGAACAACACCTGACATGTCAGGCTTCCAACCCATTTTGAAGGCGGTGTCGGTGATGTATTTTTCGATGCTACCTATGGTCACTGCACCAAACTCATCGTTAAGGGTACATGCGCCTTCACATAAACGGTCTTGCGGGCATACTCGTCCACAGACCTCTGGTAAGCTATTGGTTTTATGCGACAGTTCAGCGGCTTCGAAGATTTTACCCTCGTTAGCCAACTTCAGCCATTGTGGAATGTAGTTATGCACAGGGCATTTCCACTCACAATACGGGTTACCGCAATCCAAACAGCGGTCTGCTTGACCTTCCGTTTGCGTCGCCGACAACGGCTGATAAATTTCTACGAATTCGTTTTTACGAGAATCAATCGCCTTTTTAGGGGGATCAACGCGTTCTACATCCATAAATTGGTATACATTTTGTGCCATGATAATCCTCCTTACTGCGCCTGGACTCTGAGTTCAGACGACGAGCGACTGATATGGCCTAATAAACTTTTTACATCACTAGTCTTTGGCTTAACAAGCTTAAACTTAGGTAAGTATTCGTCAAAGTTTGATAAAATATCTTGTGCGCGTGCACTGCCAGTTAGGTTATGGTGCTTGTCTACCAAGCCACGTAAATGCTCTGCCAGAATCACTTTGTCAGTCACTGACGCTACATCAACCAATTCAGGGTTGACGCGTTCGCTAAGGTCATCGGCTTCATCAAGGAGATATGCAAAGCCACCTGTCATACCGGCACCAAAGTTAACACCAGTCTCTCCAAGCACAACCACGATACCACCGGTCATGTACTCACAACCGTTATCACCAATGCCTTCTACAACCGCAGTCGCACCTGAATTACGTACGCCAAAACGCTCACCGGCACGACCTGCCGCGTAAAGCTTACCGCCTGTGGCACCGTATAGACAGGTGTTACCTGCAATACTACTTTCATGGCTGACATAGCTGACGTCGGCTGGTGGACGGATAACTAGGCGTCCACCTGTCATACCTTTACCTACGTAGTCATTGGCATCACCGGTAAGGTTTAAGTGTAAGCCGCCCGCGTTCCAAACACCAAAGCTCTGACCAACAGTACCTTCCAAGTTAACGGTAATCGGCTTATTGTTCATGCCTTGGTTACCATATTGGTTGGCTATCACGCCCGACAAGGTTGCGCCGACGGAACGGTCAGTGTTCTTAACCGTGTAGTGCAATTCACCACCTGTTTTATGAGCAACCATATCACTCGCATCTTTAACAAGCTGAATGTTCAGGTCGCCGCTATCGGCCGGTACGTTATCACCCTCTGAGCAGAACAACTTAGTGTGTTCAGCCGCTTCAGGTTTCACGAGCAAGGCTGACAAGTCTAATTTGGTTTGTTTTGCAGTTTTGCCTTCTAAAATATCCAATAGCTCGGTACGACCAACAATGTCTTCCAGCTTTCTTGCACCCAGTTGAGCAAGGATCTCACGCACTTCGCGTGCAATGAACTTAAAGTAGTTCATGACCATTTCAGGTAGACCAATGTAGTGATCACTACGTAGTTTCTCGTCTTGAGTTGCAACACCCGTTGCACAGTTGTTCAAGTGACAAATACGAAGATATTTACAGCCCAGTGCAACCATAGGTCCAGTTCCGAAGCCAAAGCTTTCTGCACCAAGAATGGCTGCTTTGATAACGTCTAGGCCAGTTTTCAAGCCACCATCAGTTTGTACACGAACTTTATGGCGCAAACCGTTTTCAACGAGGGCTTGTTGCGTTTCCGCAAGGCCAAGTTCCCATGGACAGCCTGCATATTTCACAGAAGTTAACGGACTTGCACCAGTACCACCGTCATAGCCTGATACCGTAATTAAATCGGCATACGCTTTTGCAACACCCGTTGCAATGGTACCTACACCAGGTTCCGATACGAGTTTTACAGAGACAAGCGCACTTGGATTGACTTGTTTCAAATCGAAAATTAGCTGAGCCAAATCTTCAATTGAATAAATATCGTGATGCGGTGGTGGTGAAATTAGGGTGACACCTGGAACCGAGAAACGAAGGTCGGCAATATACGAGTTCACTTTATCGCCCGGTAACTGACCACCTTCACCCGGTTTCGCACCTTGAGCCACTTTAATCTGAATAACGTCAGCGTTCATCAAGTAGTGTGGCGTTACACCAAACCGACCTGACGCCACCTGTTTGATTTTTGAATTTTTCTCTGTGCCAAAGCGTTTGATATCTTCACCGCCCTCACCAGAGTTTGACTGACCACCTAGTCGGTTCATGGCGATTGCTAACGCTTCATGAGCCTCTGGGCTTAATGCACCAATAGACATGGCGGCGGTATCAAAGCGAGGATATAAATTCTCTGCAGGCTCAACCTCGTCAATGCTAATGGCATCCACTTTATCTGAAAGTGCAAATAGGTCACGAATATGGGTCACTGGACGTTCGTTCACTAATCCAGAGAACACCTGATAGTCTTCGTATTTACCACTGACCACTGCCGTTTGAAGTGTTTTTACAATGTCCGGGTTATAAGCGTGGTATTCGCCACCGTGAACATACTTCAGTAGTCCACCGTGAGATAGTTTCTTGCGCTTCAACCAAGCCACACGGTTCAAGTTAATTTGGTCTTGTTCGAAATCGTCAAAATCGGCACCCGCGATACGGCTAGTCACACCGTTGAAGCAGAGCTTCATCACACTGTCGTTGATACCTACTGCTTCGAACAATTTAGAGCTTCGGTAACTGGCGATGGTTGAAATACCCATCTTGGACATGATCTTAAACAGACCTTTGTTAATCCCTTTACGGTAATTAATGAGGGCTTGCACTGGATCAACTTTAATGTCGCCATTTTGACTTAAGTTTTCGATGGTTTCGTATGCAAGGAATGGATAAATTGCGGTTGCACCTAAACCAAGCAATACGGCGAAGTGATGCGGGTCACGAGCTGATGCAGTCTCAACAACGATGTTGGCGTCACAACGCAGACCTTTTTGTACTAGGTGTGCATGTACCGCACCCACAGCCATTGCTGCAGGGATCGGCAATTTGTTTTGTTTGATATTACGATCAGAAAGGATAACAAATGCGGCGTTCTTCTGATTAACTACGTATTCTGCTTCTTGACAGATGCGCTTGATAGCTGCTTTCAAGCCTTCTTCTGGCTGATAGTTAATATCAATAATTTCAGAATAATAATGCTCTGGATCAAATTCCCGCAGTTGTTTGAGGTCCGTGTACATTAATACCGGCGAATCAAACAATACACGGTCAGCGTAACCAGAGGTTTCACTGAAGACATCTTTCTCGCGTCCAATACAGGTTGCCAACGACATCACGTGATTCTCACGTAATGGATCAATAGGCGGATTGGTGACCTGCGCAAATTGCTGACGGAAGTAATCGTAGATAGTACGGTTTTGGCTGGATAATACTGCCATTGGCGTATCGTCACCCATTGAACCAACGGCTTCTTGACCATCGTTACCCAATACGCGAATAACTTGTTGGATCTCTTCGTAACTGTAGTTGAACTGTTTATAGAATACGTTGAGTGTATCCTGATCAAATGCGGCTTTACCGACAAGACTAGTGTCACTGTTTTCAAATGGTGTCAGACGACGAATGTGATTATCTAACCATTCCGCATAAGGATGGCGATTTTTCAGGTCGTTATCAATTTCAGCAGAGTTCCAGATCTTGCCTGTGTACGTATCAACCGCAAGCATTTCACCTGGCCCCACACGACCTTTCTCTAATACGTCATGGTGTGCGTAGTCCCAGATACCAACTTCTGATGCGAGTGTGATAAATCCGTCATTAGTAATGACATATCGTGCAGGACGCAAGCCGTTACGGTCAAGGTTACACGCAACGTGACGACCGTTTGTCATAACGATACCAGCAGGACCATCCCAAGGTTCCATGTGCATTGAGTTAAACTCGTAGAATGCTTTTAATTCTGGATCCATTGTTTTGTCATTTTGATAGGCTGGTGGAACAAGCAAACGCATTGCTCTAAACAGATCCATACCGCCTGCCAAAAAGACTTCAAGCATGTTGTCTAATGATGATGAATCAGACCCAGTCTCATTCACAAATGGTGCTGCGTCTTTCAAATCAGGAATAAGCGGCGTACGGTATTTACTCGCACGAGCTTTAGCCCAATCGCGGTTACCTTTAATCGTGTTGATTTCACCATTGTGGGCAAGGAACCTAAAGGGTTGTGCTAGCGGCCATTTAGGTAATGTATTTGTGGAGAATCGTTGGTGGAATACACAAATAGAAGAGTGCAGCGCTTCATTCCCAAGATCGAGATAGAAGTTAGGCAAATCTCTTGGCATCACCAAGCCTTTGTAGATGGTCACTAGATTCGAAAGACTAACAACATAAAAGTCTTCGTTTTGCGCGAGTTGCTTTTCAATGCGACGGCGCGCAACAAATAAACGGCGCTCAATATCATCCTGCTTCCAGCCTGAAGGCGCGTTTACAAAAATTTGTTCAATTTTAGGCAAACACGACAGTGCGAGTTCGCCGAGTACAGCTTCGTCCGTAGGAACTTCACGCCAGCCCACTATAGTTAATGTTTCATTGCGAAGCTCTTCTTCAATAATGGCGCGCTCCGCTGCAGCCTTGGTATCATCCTGACTCAAAAAGATCATACCAACCGCGTAGTTTTGTGCGAGTTGCCAGCCTTTATCAGCTGCCACACCACGGAAGAATGAATCTGGTTTTTGCAATAACAAACCACAGCCGTCACCGGTTTTACCGTCAGCTGCAATACCGCCACGATGTTGCATTCGGTCAAGACCTAAAATAGCGGTCTTAACGAGTTTGTGGCTGGCTTCGCCTTGTGTATGAGCGATTAATCCGAATCCGCAATTATCGCGCGATTCGTTTGCATTGTATAAACTCATGGTTACCCTCGTTTGAAATCATGAGACTGAAATATGACTACCACCGCTTTTTTGTGGAATATTATTATTGTTGTACCGAAGTGAACTTGTGGGTTTCAGTCGTAAAAGTGAATGTTTATGCATCCATCAGACGCACAAAGATACTTGTTATGGGCTTCAAATGCAAATTTTCCTTATGCTTTTATGGAATATTTAACTAATGTTTAACATTTATTTGCCGTATTTATGAATAATGTGGATTGTTTATCCTAAATAATCTTTGTTTTTAGTGTTTTTATTTTCCTTGCTGTTATTTATAACTTGCTATGTTTAGAGGGTCTTTTGCATAAATATCCACTTTGTACTCGTATTTTTGGGTAAGTATCACATTTCGCTATCATTGGTCTTCAATATCTGCTAATTTCCCTGCACTTTATGATCATAAATTAAACCGTTTACAAGGTAGCACTCATGCCAGATAAACAACCACAGATGGATTCCTGGGCGATTCGCTTTGCTCACTTTGTCAATAAATTTGGCACTATAAAAGTGAGCATCATTTTTGTCATGGTAGCTCTCATATTTACCATCGCTGCGTCCTACGTTTTTAGAATGCATGTGAAAGGCGAAACACACCTCATTGACTTCATGGGGGTAATCCTGCTCACTATGCTGAGTGCACCTTGGGTGATTTATTTTTTCAGTGAATTGGTCAAGCAGCTTGAGCAATCACGCAGTAACTTGAAAGAGGTTGTTGCACAGCTTGAACGGTTACGTGAAGAAGATGTGTTGTTAAATAGAGAACTGCATAACAACATTAAAAAACTGAATCACGAGATTGAACAACGTAAACAGGCACAGCTTGAACGCGAAAGTGTATTTGAAGATTTAGAGAAGGAAATCAAAGAGCGCACTGACAAGGAACAGCAGTCAACGCGCTTGTCACTGCTGCTTCGTTCCATTATTGATGCATCGCCCGATCTTATTTATTACCGAAATCCAGAAGGGAAGTTTGCGGGATGCAACAAGGTTGCGGAAGAAATGACGGGTAAAACCGAATCTGAACTCATTGGACTAACCCCCCACGAAGTCTATGAAAAAGAACTGGCGGACGGAGTAGTCGCCAGTGACAACGAGATCCTTGCGACTAACGAACCTCGCACGGAAGAGGTTTGGTTGAAGTTTTCAGATGGACGCCGTCGTTATTACGAAATGTTGAAAGTTCCTTTTTTTGATACCGACGGAAATTGCTTAGGTCTATTGTCGTTTGGTCGTGATATTACTGAGCGTCAACAAGCAGAAAACGCATTAGCGAAAGCCAGTAAGGATAAAACCGCATTTATCGCCACCATTAGCCACGAATTGAGAACACCCCTTAATGGTATTGTTGGCTTGAGTCGGATGATGCGAGACACCAAACTGACAAAGCAGCAGTTTGCGTGGATTAGCACCATATATGCGAGCGCTACAGCCTTGGGTAATATCTTTAACGACATCATTGATCTCGACAAAATGGACCGTGATAAGTTGGAGTTGGCTTATAAGACGGTAACGGTAAAGGACTTTATTGGTGAGCTCAGCAGTATATTTGAGCTGTTTGCTCAAGAAAAAGGTTTAAACTTTGAAGTTCAAATCAATGAACCGATCCCACGTTATGTGGAAGCCGACGGTACTCGATTACGTCAAGTGCTTTGGAACCTCCTATTTAACGCAATGAAGTTTACGCCGTCAGGCAGTGTAAAATTCATGCTGGATGCAAGTTCTTTAGATAATGGTCTATCAAATCTTGTTTTTAAAGTGGCAGACACTGGTATTGGTATTCCAGAGAAAGATTTACAAAACGTGTTTGCTATGTACTACCAAGTGGATGATCCAGCCCACCAAACCGCAACTGGTACTGGTATTGGCTTAGCCATCAGCCAAGAGATGGTTAACTTGATGAAAGGCAGTATTAGCGTTCACAGTGTCGTTGGTGAGGGCACTTGTTTTACCGTCGAACTGCCTGTTAAGCAATGCAAAGCCCCAGCCAAGCAAGCGGAACTAAAAGTGACGGATCTCGATATTCTCCTGGTAGAAGATATTGAGCTAAACGTCATGGTAGCAAAAGCCCTATTGGAAAAGCTTGGTCAACGTGTTGATGTTGCTATGACCGGTGAAGAGGCCGTTGAAAAGGTTCGGAATCACCAATATGACCTCATTCTATTAGATATTCAATTGCCAGGTATCAGCGGCTTCGAAGTTGCAGAAATCTTGCGTGAAGAAGACTTAGTACCGGCGACACACATTGTTGCGCTAACGGCTAATGTGATTAAGAAACGAGATGAGTACCTGCAGAATGGTATGGATGACGTTATCGCCAAACCCGTTAAGAAATCGCGCTTAATTGAAGTGTTTAATCAACTCTTTGGTGATGAACGTGAAGTGACGATTATTGAAAGCATGCCAGACACAGAGCACGAATCGGTGTTGGATATTGATTTATTAACCATGCTGACGGACACCATAGGCGCTGAGATGATTGTTACCAGTGTTGGTGTACTAAAAGAAAAAATGCCTGAATACATGGAAATCCTGCTCACCAGCTTGAGTGCAGAAGAAAAAGATGAAGTCTGTTCCCAAGCCCATAAGATGAAAGGGGCCGCTGCTTCGGTTGGGTTATCTCGTGTGCAAAAAATCGCAAACAAGATTCAGCAAGGTGATCACCCAGCGTGGTGGCAAAATATCCATGATTGGGTAGAAGAGTTACAGATGGCCTACGAGAAAGATATTGAATCACTCGAAAACTGGCTTACTGATCAATAATCGCTGTTACAAAACGTGAAAAGGGGCAATGTAATAACATTGTCCCTTTTTTTATGTTCAGGATGATGGGGCTATCACTGCATGGGCTCTACTGATGATTTTTCTCTCAAGGCTGACGAAAGCGCGCTCATAGATTCGAGCTAACGCGCATGTTACCGAGCTTTTTCTGCGTCTATTCTCTTTGATAATTCGTCTGCTTCTAAGGTCAGCATTGAGTATTTTCGGATATCACCACTGCGTTGTGCAAGCATTGCTTTTTCTAATAACGCGGCGTGTTGTTTTTGTAATTTTTTCAGCGGTTGAGGTTTGAATAACGAAAACATGAGAATAAGTTCCAGATTACATAATCACATAAGGACTACGCACTAGTTTTTTATTTGGTTCAATAAGTTATGCTTAATTGAAAATTAGCTTGACCAATAGGTAAGTCTTGAAACCTAATTTTTATCGGGGCGTTGTATTTCGGTTTGCAAAATTACTTACTTACTCTTCGGAGCTGTCAGTTTCTCTTTTTAAACGGAGTTGTGTCGAGATTGTCTATGCTGCGCTTGTTCGATTCATTGCGGCACGGCTGGATATTTGCATTGTGAGCCGAATTAGCCATGGGGAGCTATTCACCAATGCTTCACTGAATGTTAGGATAGCGACATCATTACAGGAGATCCAATGTGTCAGAGATAAACGTAACCCACAGTTCCCTAAATCAATTATTGCTCTCAGAAAAACTAGTGACCAACGCTTCAGAGCTACATGGCATCATGGTGGGTATGTTGGTGTCTGGAATGGCCCTCGAATCCAAAGAGTGGTTACCAGCGCTTGCTGACTTCACTAACCAACAAGAACCGTTTACGGAGCAATGTGCCGAGGCATTAAAACACTTATATACTGATACGGTAGAGCAATTAATTGACGGTGATTATAGTCTGACAGTATTACTACCCGATGATAATTCACCAATCAGCGAGCGGGCAGGTAGTTTACTCGTTTGGGTGCAGGGATTTTTACTGGGGTTCGGTATCAATCAGTCGGATTTAACGCGATGTTCAGCAGATGTTAAAGAAGCAATGGAAGACTTTGCACAAATCGCTCGCATGGAAGATGATATGGAAGAGTCGGAAGAAGCAGAACAAGCTTTGTTTGAAATTGTTGAGTACGTGAGAGTTTCCTCTATGTTGTGTTTCAGCGAGCTTGGTAAAGGCAAGACAATTGCAGGCACGGCAAAACCGAACAAAAACTTACACTAACCTGATTGAGGTATCTGATGATACAACAACATGCAGAACGCAGAGCTCAATTACTTGAGCAGTTAGCGCCTGATAGCATTGCGATTGTACCTGCGGGAGAGCTTGTCACTCGCAGCCGTGATACCGAGTATACCTTCCGCCAAAATAGTGATTTCTTCTATTTAACAGGGTTCAATGAGCCAAATGCAGTATTGATTTTGTCAAATCTCAATGGTGTCTCGCATGTGCTATTGGGTTGCCAAGAAAAAGATCCATTGGCTGAGATTTGGCATGGTCGGCGATCAGGACCTGATGTTGCTAAATTTCACTGTCAGGTGGATGAGGCGAGAGGGATCACAGACGTCATTAGCCATCTAAGTGAACTGCTTGAAGGGCATGCTAATGTTTACATTGAGCGTGGCGCCAATACAAAATGGGATGAAGCCTTATTCAAGTGCCTCGATCACCTAAAGCAAGCAAAAAGATCTGGGAAGCAAGCCCCAACCAGCGTTCATGATATCAGCGGTCTTATCCATGAGATGCGGTTGTTTAAATCAGAGTATGAGCTTTCTATCATGCAACAGGCCGCAGACATCAGTGTGACAGCACATAAACGAGCAATGGCCTTTGTATCTCCCGGTTGTTTTGAATATCAATTAGAGGCTGAAATTCGTCATGAGTTTGCGATGTCTGGCGCTCGCAGTGCCGCCTACAATAGCATTGTAGGTGGTGGAGAGAATGCCTGTATTTTACATTACACTGAGAATACCGATGTGTTAGTTGATGGTAGCTTAGTACTGATTGACGCGGGTGCCGAATATCAGGGGTACGCGGCTGATATCACCAGAACGTTTCCGGTTAACGGCCAGTTTTCTGAGCCTCAAAAACAATTATATAACCTCGTTCTGGACGCTCAACAGGCAGCGTTACACCTGCTTAAGCCTGGCGCTACCATAGAGCAAGCAAATGAGGCTTCAATTCGTGTTATTACGCAAGGACTGCTTGAACTCGGTATTTTAAAAGGTACCCTTGCAGATAATCTCAAAAACAAAACCTATCGAGCCTATTACATGCACGGATTAAG
>CAXRGH010000219.1:0-14421 GCA_964230195.1 Alteromonadaceae bacterium | reverse complement strand
ATTGGCCCTGATCTCGTTGTCTGGATCCAAGGTGATTACGTTATTTCTGGCGCTACACTAAACCGTTTCTTCGCATTGCATGTTATTGCATTGCCTCTCGTAATTGTGCTGCTTGTATTCTTGCACATTGTAGCGCTTCACGAAGTTGGCTCAAATAACCCTGACGGTGTGAGCATTAAACATCCGAAAGGTTCACTCCCTGAAGACCAAAAGACTGAATACAAGATTCACGAATACTACACTGACAAATACGACATTATTAATGATGTCGTGCCTTTCTTCCCTCATATTGTTTTGAAAGACTTGGTAGCATTTTCAATCTTCCTGTTCGGATTTTGCTATGTGTTGTTCTTTGCTCCAGAAATGGGCGGTAAGTTCTTAGAGCATCCTAACTTTGAAATTGCTAATCCTTTGAAAACACCAGAACACATTTTCCCTGTCTGGTATTTCACACCTTTCTACGCGATATTGAAGGCTGTACCTGACAAGCTTTTAGGTGTTATTACGATGTTTGCTGCAATCATCGCATTAGCATTGTTACCGTGGATTGACCGCGGAAAGGTTCGTTCATGGAGATATCGTTGTGAAGCCCATAAGTGGAATCTAATTGTATTCGCTATTGTGTTTATATTCCTCGGCTACCTTGGTGGTACTCCACAAGAAAACTGGAAGATCATCGCTTCCCAAATCGCCACTGTGATGTACTTTGGCTTTTTTGGATTGTTGTGGATGTACAGCCGAAACGAAAAAACTAAGCCTGTCCCAGAAAGGATTACTAAATGAAAAAAATAATAATTTTACTGGTAGCAATGATTGCTCCGAGTGCTGTTTTAGCCGCAGGCAGTAGCGTTCCATTAGATAAGGCAAACTACGATTTGTCTGACAAGGCTTCGCTTCAAAACGGCGCAAAATTATTCGTTAACTACTGCATGGGGTGCCATGGGCAACAGTATCAGCGATATCAACGTATGTTTGATGATCTTGAGATCCCATATGATTTAGGTCAAGAGTATTTGCAAATCACGGGTGAAAAAGTGGGCGATCACATGAAAAATGCGATGCCAGCCGCTGACGGAGCACAGTGGTTTGGTGCTGCTGTGCCTGACCTTACTTTAGTTGCGAGAGTGAGAGGCGCAGATTGGATATATACGTATTTGAGAAGTTTTTACGCTGATCCATCTCGACCGTTTGGTGTGAACAATAGTGTGTTCCCCGAAGTTGGTATGCCTCATGTTCTTGAGCCACTTCAAGGATTACCGAAGAAGTCTTATGAGACACGTCTAGTGGACGGTGAACAGAAGTCGGTATATGTTGGTTTGAAAGCCGATGGTTCAGGTCAATTAAGTGCTGCCGAGTATGATAAAGCTGTTCTCGATTTGGTGAATTATTTGGTTTATACCGGTGAACCTACCAGGCTTGAGTCAGAAGCGATTGGCCGAGGTGTGTTAGTATTCATCTTGATCTTCTTCGTATTAGCCTACTTGCTTAAAAAGGAATACTGGAGAGACGTTCATTAAGGTTCGTTTCTATTCATATTGAAAAGGGGCAACAGCCCCTTTTTGTGTTATATTGTCGTCGTTTAATAATTTATCAGGAGAAAACGCATGGCCGTTGCCGCAAATAAACGCTCCATCATGACATTGTTCACCGATTCTATGGATATCTATAGCCATCAGGCTCGCATAGTTCTTGCTGAGAAAGGCGTTGCCGTTGAGCTAAATTTTGTTGACCCTTTAAAGGTTGACGAAGACCTTATGGAATTGAATCCATATGGTACCGTTCCCACGCTAGTCGATCGTGAATTAGTATTGTACGAAGCGCATATTATTATGGAGTATCTTGACGAGCGTTTCCCTCATCCACCATTGATGCCTGTTTACCCTGTATCCCGTGGCCAAAGCCGACTAATGATGCACCGCATCAAGCAGGATTGGTATTCGTTGGTTAGTAAAATTCTTAAAAATGAGCCTGATGCTGATGCTGCGCGTCTCGAATTGAAAGAAAGTCTATTGAGCCTAGCGCCATTATTTGCAGAAACTCCTTACTTTATGAGTGAAGAGTTTAGCTTGGTCGATTGTTACCTTGGCGCTTTGTTATGGCGTCTACCGTTATTGAATATTGAACTCAAAGGTAACGGAAGTAAGGAAGTCAAAGAGTATATGGCACGTGTATTTGAGCGCGATGCGTTCCAAGCTTCCTTAACAGATCAAGAAAGAGAGATACACTCGCCACTTCTGGGCTAGTGTTTGCTCTATGGAAAGTAAAATGTCCCCAAATCGCCCGTATTTATTTCGGGCGTTTTACGACTGGATAGTTGATAACGATCACACACCGTACGTGCTAGTTGATGCGACAGTGAGTGGCACTTTGGTTCCTGCAATGTTTGTAGAGGACGGACAGATCGTTTTAAATATCGCGCCTCATGCCTGTGGAAATTTCTCTGCAAGTAATGAAGCGATATCGTTTAATGCTCGATTTCAGGGTAAGGTTGAAACTATCTTTATTCCCTTTGCTGCAGTGAGGGCAATATACTCTCGTGAATCTGGTGCTGGTAGTGTGTTTGAAGATGAGTACGAGTTGGATTACGAAGAAACGTTGCCATCACAATCAGAAAACACACCCAAAGAAAAGAGCAACAGTGTCCCAAAAGCACCTCATTTATCAGTGATAAAGTAGCGCTCGTTCAGATTGTTATAGTGAAAAACGTATAAACCATCAGGTGCATACGTTTTTTTAGTTCTGGAGATACTCAAAAGCACGGATCACCTTAGTGACACCATCAATATTTCTAGCGATGTCAACCGCTTTACTCGCTTCATCTTTTGTGACAATACCCATTAAAAAAACTTCTGAATCTTCGACAGTGATACCAATGTGAAGACCGTCTAATTCCTTGGCAAGAATCAGTTTGCTTTTGAGCTTTGATTTAAGCCATACATCATGTGTGTGGCTAGAGGTAGGGATGGGTGCATAGTCTCGAATCTGATCAAATACTTTTTTGATATTTGGGTGCCGTTTGACGGCATTAACAACGTTTTGTTTAATCTTTGGTTCGTTGGATTGGCCAGTCAATAAAACAACGCCATTATAAATAGAAACGCTTATATTAACTTGATGTTTGCTGTCTTCCGGAATAGTTTCTTTTATAACACCTTCAAGCTTGAAAAAGAGTGTCTTATCATCAAGTTGATTACCAACTGAGCGGCGATCATGAGCTGAAGCAGCAACACCTATTCCGCCCAATACCAACCCGGCGGCACAGCCCTGAAGTATCATTGTTGTTATCAAAATCAGTGTAATTAATTGTTTCATTCCTGACTGTACTCCTCGGGAAACAATGTGTTGTCTATACTTTCGCAGATACTATTGATTGATAGCAGGTGTACTTCTTGTATTCTTGAATCCCTGCTGGACTGAACACGGATCTCAACGTCATGAGTCCCAAGTAAACCCGAGATTTCGCCACCGTCTTTTCCGGTCAACGCAATAATCGTCATATCTCGGCTCAAAGCCGCTTCCATTGCTCTAACGATCGCCTTGTTATTACCATTTGTACTGATAGCAAGTAATATGTCACCTTGACTACCGAGCGCTCTCACTTGTTTAGCGAATATTTCATCAAAACCATAATCACTCGCAATAGCTGTTGATGTTGCACTATCTCCGGATAATGCAATGGCCGGAAGGCTTGGGCGTTCACGTTCAAATTTATTGAGCATATGAGCAGCAAAGTGTTGTGCATTCATTGCTCCACCTCCAACGCCACAGGTGAGGATTTTATTCCCTTGAACTAAGCCATTAACCATCATCATGACGGCAAACGAAATTGGTTCAGCGAGACTATCGGTCGCTGCGATTTGGGTTTGAATACTTTCGGTAAAGTTAGCTTTAATTTGTTCCAGCATTACGATCGGTCTTATTTAATAATTTACAGCTCGTATCCATTGAATCACAGAGCCCTCAATAGCTACCAAGTCTATGCGATATGAAACTAAATTTGAATTAAGATTTTGTTTCATTAAATATTGTTCCGCTGTTTTTTGTACTTTCACAAGTTTTTGATGAGTCAAGGCTGCGACGGCGCCTCCGAATGTATCGTGGGAACGGTACTTAACCTCGACAAATACCCATTCACTTCCATCAAGCATGATAAGGTCGATTTCACCAAAAGTCCCATGGAAATTACTGTCCACGAGTGACAACCCGTTTTTCTGAAGGTGCCTCGCAGCGAGTTTTTCGTATTGCTCGCCTAACCGCCGTTTGAAGGAAGCGTTACCTTTCATCAAGCGGTCGTATTCCTTTTTGCCCAATTTTTCCAAGCGACAGCCGGCGTTTAATAACACCTTCTGTCGATATGGACAGTGAACCTGTAAGATAGGACTTGGTGTAGTTGGGGTGTCTACGTAGGTGTCTCATTTCAAATAGCAGATTAAACGCATCAAAACCGAGAGCGTATAGGCGCATCAGCCCATCACGTCGTTTCGGGAACAATAAACGGGTTTCTTTCCATAACGTGCGGTATTTTGTTTGCTGAATAAACCATGGAATGTCCACTATGTGTAAATTTCTTAGATCACGCAGGCTATCTTTCTCAATATAAGAGGGGGTATTTCGCGAGCCGCCAAACACGGGGATTTGCTCTGAAAACGGACTAACACTAGCTTCAACAATAGGATTTAAGAGGGTAGTATCTTGAGCACTTGCGAATAAAACGATGGCATCAATATCTTGGCGGTTACGCGCGATGCTATGCACTTTACCTGTAACAATCGACTCGATGTGTTTTATCCGTTGTTTGCTTTGGTCTATGTCCAGCGCTCCACTAAGATTTTTACGCATTGATTTTCGGTCATGGTAACGAATGATCCGAGGCACATTGTTCGCGGTGTCGTCATACTTATTTTTCCACTCCGCCTGAAATGCGGTTAGCATTCTTGCTGAAGTTGATCCACCCGATGCCACAACTAGGGGCTCGTTAAAACCTTTGTCATAGATCAGTTGCGCAAGTTGTTGTGCTTCATCTTCTACTCTCAAAGCAAAATAAAATCGGTTATCAAACGAATCATCGAGAGCCGTCGTTGAGTTAACTTGATTGAGTGCGAGAACAGGAACTTGAGAGTTGATCAACGGGACAAGTTCCGCAACCTTGTCTTTCAATAATGGCCCAATAACAACGTCACTATTGTTTGCATATTCAACTATAGCCTCGCTATTTTCCTTCGCAGTATCAACAAACTGAAAGGATACGACTCTGTTGGTCTGCTTAAAATAACTCGCGAGTATACCTTGTTGAATAACCATGCCTTGTTCTGCGTATGTCCCGGTTAGTGGCAACAGGACTGTGATTTTTGTTCGGGGCATGATACCGCTGGTAGTAGCCGACACTTCCGTCGGTACTGGGATGGAACCGTATTGGACTTTCCATTGAGACAGTTTGGTATTGAATGTATTTGGCTTATCACCATATAAACGAGTTAAACGAGTCAACGTTGCCCATGGAGCGAGTCGTGGATAGCGTTTCGATACTTGTTGAATGGCAGTATTATCCATAAACTGAAGTGCGGCCCAAGCTGAATCGCTTTGAACTTGTTGGTCTTCATCGGTATTTAAAAAGTGTATCGCCGCCAATCCGTATTGTCCTGTTTGAAACGCTTTTTGTGCTAGGATTTTGGATAGTGGCGCGGATGCTGTCGTGATTGTTTCGTCGAAGAGTTCATCGCTGATTGATTGAGGGTTTAGTTGGTGATAGCAGACCAACGCTTGTTCTTTATATTCTGTTTTGAGTTCAGTTATCCAAGCATACCCATTGAGAAGCAAACTCAAACATTTTTCGGGTTCAAGCGAATTCGATAACTGTTTGGCTAAATTCAGCACAGCACTTGGCTGTTGATGGGATGGATATCGTTGGATTTTTGCAAGTTGTTCGGTAACGTCAATTTCTTGATCTACTGATACGAATGTCGGTGTCGATGGGCGAGCATCTCTCGTTTGAGGCGAACTGCTACAACCAATAAGCGAGGATATAACTAGCGTAAACCCAATATTCAATAACTTGTTCATCGTAACACTCTAAAAAAAAAGACCTAATTTAAAAAATTTAGTTTACAATATCTGCCGCAACAAGCAATCGAGGTGCTCTATTTTGACGGCAGAATTTGGCAAATTATTTATTGTTCCCACACCAATCGGCAATCTTCACGACATAACTGAACGTGCGATTACTACTTTACAGTCCGTCGATATAATTGCTGCCGAGGATACTCGTCATAGCAGTAAGCTTCTACAGCATTTTGGTATCAAAACAAAAACCATCGCATTGCATGATCACAACGAGAAAAAAAGAGCACAACATTTGATCAACATTATGAAAGGTGGGGAATCGGTTGCGCTGATATCTGATGCGGGCACACCATTAATTAGCGATCCGGGATACAGTTTAGTGTCAGCATGCCGCGCGAGTGATATTGTTGTATCTGCGCTACCCGGCCCTTGTGCAGCCATTACTGCTTTGAGTGCTTCTGGTATGCCAACAGACCGTTTTATGTTCTATGGTTTTCCCCCAGTTAAGCGAACGGCAAAACAACGACTGTTCAGTGAGTTAGTACAAAACAATGCAACAGCGGTCTTTTACGAATCACCTCGAAGAATATTGGATTCCATTGAAACATTGACTGAAGTGGTTGGTGGGCAACGTGAAGTTGTGCTTGGTAGAGAATTAACGAAAACCTTTGAGCAGTATTATTGTGGTTGTTTGGATGATGCCATCAATTGGTTAAATGAGGACCTAAATCACCAGCGTGGTGAGTTTGTTTTTATTGTCAGCGGTTCTGGCGTCAATAAAGAAGATATTCCGGATGAGGCAATCCAGTTGCTGAAATCCCTCGTTGAACATTTACCGTTAAAAAAGGCTGCTGCAATTGTTGCCGAACACTATGATTTGAAAAAGAATGCCCTTTATCAATTGGGACTTTCTTGGAACAACGAGTAACGTTTCTTAGTTACTCACTCTATCCACTTTATTCCAAAGATTTTGGTATTTTGTATTACCGAAATATTCGTATGGGTGCCAATATTTGGGCAAAATTTGGGCTAGTTCTGGACGTGTCTCAAAATTTGCCCAAAGCTTTTGCAATATTTCCTCTAAACGCTTTTTACTCATTGTTTTTAATTTCTCTCTAGCTTCAGGAAAATATAAGTTAAATTCGGTCGACACGTGTAACTCTGAGTGAGATGAGTGAAAAGTCATGTTTCTCGTTGTGCTGCGGCAAATCGGTTGATTCGGAGATTCAGGAAAGAGGGTTGTCACCACAGCGTACTCGTATTGGTTAAGGCTACTATTGCCTGCGTCTTTTGGAATGTAGGCTATTCCGTAACCCATAGGAAAGTCGCCAACAACAGAATGTAGTAATTGAACAAGCGGCATACTTAATTGTCCTGATTCTGCGTGCTTTGTGAGTAACTGAAACACGCGTGGAATATTTTCAGTGCTTAACGAGGACTTGGTATTTAAAATAATCGATGTGTAGATTTGCGGAATTTTTATTAAGTTACCCACACCGTTTTCAGGCTTGAGCATGCTTTTTAATAATGTTCGTACGAACAATAGTTTTTGCTTTTGGGCCTCATCAAATGAGGAGCGCTCTTCTTTAGAGTTGCCCGAGTAATTTTGAAGACCCAGACCAGAAACCATAAACTGAGTAACATGACGATAGTTTTCTTTTATCAATTGTCCTCGCTGTTCTGCATTGAAGAGTCGGTCTGGATCGAGTTCATTATTTTCGCCATGTAGCATGATCTTTAACTTGGGGTGGCAGTGCCCTATGTCACAACACATACTAACGAGCAGTAGTGGGATCAACACATTATCTTTAAATCTACCATCAAGAATGGTTTCGGATTCACCGAACATTTCCACTATATAACGATTTTGGATGAGGTTGGATTTAAGGGCGTTTTCTACCAGTAATAAGGTTATCAACCCACGATAAAGCGGTTTATTTTGAGCGTTGATTTTACGAAAATGTATATGGCTCGGTTCAGTCGACAAAAACAGCACCGCCAGCTGTTTAGCAATTTTACTGTAACTAATGGAGCCACTATCGTCTTTGCAACTATCGATGATAGTGTCGATTACATGAGTAATCTTTGATAGCCGGCTTAACCGCTCTTCATTGTCGTCATTATCAAACTGTTCAAGTGCGTTTTGTGCCGCAAGATACGCTTGTTTTGAGTTCGAATCGGAGGCTTGGTCATCTGTGTCCCCGTGTTGCTCTGTAGCTTGCTGAAGACTTTGTTCCAATTCATACCGCTGTTCAAAATACGTTTCTGCGATTTCATATATGGAATCTTTTACATGTGTGTCATCGCAAACCTTTCTCGCTGACACTTTTATATGGTTGACTGATTGAGAATCACTATTTGACACCGTTTGTCCCTGCTGTTTCTAAACTATTGAGAATACATCCTCTTTTTCTAATTCAGAGTCTAGTGTATGACTTTGAATTTCTCCAATTACGCCATGCATAATAGAGTGCAATGAATAATTCCAAAATATGCTGTGTTCATGGCTAGCGTTTTACGAATAATGCACGTAGAATCCAACGTCGGAGTCGGCCAGACAATCGCCGCCAACTGGTTTGGGGGAGGAAAGTCCGGGCTCCATAGGGTAGGGTGCCAGATAACGTCTGGGCGGCGAAAGCCGACGACAAGTGCAGCAGAGAGAAGACCGCCGATGATCTTCGGATCAGGTAAGGGTGAAAGTGTGCGGTAAGAGCGCACCGCGCCACTGGTAACAGTGTGTGGCAAGGTAAACTCCACCCGGAGCAAGACCAAATAGGATCTCTTGGCGTGACCCGCGTCGGGATCGGGTAGGTTGCTTGAGCCTGTGAGTGATTGCAGGCCTAGATGAATGATTGTCCATGACAGAACCCGGCTTACAGGCCGACTCCGACTTAATATTCCGCTCAGTAGGTGCAGCGTCACCTACTCTTTCTGGTAACTCGTTTCTGCTTTGAATAAATACTTACAACTTCATCAAGCTGTTAGCTCTTCGGCTGCATATTACTGCGTTTGAATGCTTGACGCGCATAGGTAACCCACCTAAACTTGACAACTGTGGATAAAAGTGTCAAAAAGTGGTAAAAAAATAATAATAGGTGGCAGAAGTTGTTCCGTGGTGCACATTCAATCAACTTAGACAGTAAGGGGCGAGTTGCGATACCAACCCGGTATCGACAAGTCTTGCTGGATGATTGTGCCGGTCAAATGGTGTGTACGGTTCACAATATCTCAAAATGTCTTCTGTTATATCCGTTACCTGCCTGGGAACAGGTTCAAAAACGACTTCGACAAATTCCTAGCACTCATCCAAGAGCTGCCCGCTTGCAGCGACTTCTTGTAGGTTATGCTACTGACGGTGACATGGATAAAAGTGGTCGTTTCTTATTGCCAGCTCCATTGAGAGTTCATGCGAAACTCGAAAAACAATTAATGTTAGTTGGACAAACAAATCACTTTGCTATCTGGGATGCTGACTGTTGGCAGCAGCAAGTTCAGCTCGATATTGAAGCTGAACAACAAGAACTTGATCATCCTGATGAGTTTGTACAGGAGTTTTCGTTAACATGAGCCAATCCAAGTCACATATTTCTGTTCTTTTAGAAGAGTCCATCAATGGTCTCGCCATATGCCCCGATGGCGTCTACGTTGATGCAACTTTTGGTCGAGGCGGCCATTCAGGTGTTATCCTTTCACACCTTGCTGCGCAAGGACGATTGATTGCCCTCGATAGAGATCCTCAGGCGATAGAAGCGGCTAAAGTATACGCCACAGACCCAAGATTTCAGATTGTACATACGCCATTTAGTGATATTGAACACGTAATCACTGAGCTTGGTTTATTAGGTAAAGTCAATGGGGTGCTAATGGACCTTGGCGTGTCATCACCACAACTCGACCAATCGGAACGTGGCTTCAGTTTTATGCGTGAAGGGCCTCTTGACATGCGAATGGATACATCCAAGGGGATAACCGCAGCGGAATGGATTGCACGGGCTGAGCTAGATGATATGGCACGTGTCATAAAAACATTCGGTGAGGAAAAATTTGGTCGGCGTATTGCCCACGGAATTGTTGAAGCAAGGCAGCAAGCACCCATTACAACCACACTTCAGCTAGCAAAAATCATAGATGAAGCTGTCCCAGTAAAGGATAAGTTTAAACATCCGGCGACACGAACCTTTCAAGCCATT
This sequence comes from Alteromonadaceae bacterium, assembly GCA_964230195.1. Classification (GTDB taxonomy): domain Bacteria; phylum Pseudomonadota; class Gammaproteobacteria; order Enterobacterales; family Alteromonadaceae; genus CAXRGH01. The sequence goes on along the minus strand of CAXRGH010000219.1, from coordinate 4,171 downwards.
CGTATTTTTATTAATAGTGAGTTGGATGAAATTCAACAAGGTTTGAACGGCGCATTAAAAGTCCTCGCAGCGTCTGGCAGACTATCGGTGATTAGTTTTCATTCGTTGGAAGATCGTTTAGTCAAACGCTTTATGAAAGAGAAAAGCAAGGGGCAATCGTATCCTGCGGGTTTACCAATTACTCAAGCAGAAATTGACGCAAGTAAATCCCTTAACCTGATTGGCAAAGCGATTAAGCCGTCGCAACACGAAATTGATAATAACATTCGAGCTCGGAGCTCTGTACTACGCATTGGTGAAAAGCGATGACGGCTGCAGCTCCCCCTTCATTACTCGCCTCAATTCTGTCTGATTTGACTCGTCATTGGTTACGAGTTTTGTTGTTTTTAGCGATACTGATTTCTGCATTAGGAGTGATACTCTCAACTCACTACAATCGTCAAGAAAATATTGAATTAGAGCGCTTAATGCAACAGCGAGATGAGCTTGATGTTGAGTGGCGGCACCTTGTTTTGGAGCAGCGTACATTGACTGAGCATAATCGAGTTGAAGCCTTGGTCAAAAGTGAGCTTGATATGCGACGTCCCAAGCCAAGTGAAGAGATGGTGGTGAGAATAAAATGACGAAGCGAAATAAAAAGCACGCAAAGTTGCGAAGTAGACCGTCATTTTTGCATTGGCGGTTTGTTATTCTTGTGTTCGGTATTGTGATGGTGTTCGTCGGCTTAGCATCGCGAGCAGCGTACATTCAAGTGGTTGAGCCAGACCTGTTGATTGAGCGCGGTGACAATCGCATTGTTAGAACCAAAAATGTCAAAGTGCATCGTGGAATGATTCTGGACAGACACGGTGATGAATTGGCTGTGAGTGTTCCGGTGAAAGCAATCTATGCTGACCCTAAAACTATCCATGAGAATGGTGGGTTTTCTGATACACGCCGCTGGAAAGCGCTAGCCGAAGTACTTGGACGTTCCTATGAAGAGATCACTAAGCGTCTTCAAAACCCGAAACGTCGCTTTATTTATATTGAGCGTCAAGTATCTCCGGCAATGGCTAAGTACGTTGCGGAACTAAAACTTCCCGGGGTCTACTTGCGAGATGAATCCAGGAGATACTACCCTGCAGGGGAAGTTTCAGCCCACGTCATTGGTTTTACTGATGTCGACGATAAAGGGATTGAAGGTATCGAACGTATGTACGACGATACACTAACAGGAACACCTGGTAGTCGGAAAATTCGAAAAGATGCAAAAGGTCGACAAGTTGAAATTATTCAACAAACCGCCGCAAGAGAGCCCAAAAATATTCAACTGACGATAGATCAGCGTATTCAAACACTGGCCTATAATGAACTTAAAAAAGCGGTTCATTATCACCAAGCAACCTCTGGCTCAGCCGTGGTAGTGGATATCCACAGTGGTGAAATTTTAGCGATGGCAAATAGCCCATCATACAACCCCAACAACCGTTCAACGGTGAAGCCACACAGAACACGAAATCGCGCGATTACAGATGCTTACGAACCTGGTTCTGCGGCTAAACCACTCGCAGTGCTTAGTGCATTAGAGTTTGGTTCATACGAAAAAACGGATGTGATTGATACGTCACCTGGTTATGCTGCAGTTGGGGGGGGGCGAGTCAAGGATCCTCGCAATTACGGTGAATTGGATTTGAAGGGGATTGTTCGCAAGTCAAGTAACGTTGGCACGGCTCGATTGGTTGAATCGGTTCCAGAAGAGCACTTTATTAACACCTATTACAACATGGGCTTAGTAGGCAGTAGTGGAATAAACTTGATCGGCGAGAGTGAGGGACTGTTTCGAGATGGTCGTCGTTGGTCTGAGTTTGAGCTTGCAACTCTGTCATTTGGTTACGGTATCGCAGTGACCCCAGTTCAATTGGCGAGAATGTACAGTATTTTGGGAAATGGTGGAATCAATCGCCCACTATCAATTATCAAGCAAGATCTTGGAGATGAAGGGGAAAGGGTGATTGATGAGGTCAATGCAACCGCTGTTTTAGATATGCTTGAGAGTGTTGTATTGGATGGTGGTACAGCTCCAAAAGCGCGTGTCCCCGGTTACAGAGTTGCTGGAAAAACGGGTACCAGTAGAAAAGCAGTTGCCGGTGGCTATGGAACAGATTATGTCAATACTTTCGCAGGGGTAGCGCCAGTATCTAATCCGCAGGTTGCAGTGGTGGTGTTAATTAATGAACCTGCGGGCGATTTGTATCACGCTGGTGATACTGCTGCCCCATTGTTCTCCTCAATTATGGCGGGCACTCTTCAATTACTGAACGTCGCACCAGATGATAAACCTGTCTCTTTGCTTGCCGAGCGCAGACAAAAATTGCTTCCAAAGGGTGAATAAGATGGATCTTCATGAACTACTCGCACCCATCGGCATAGAAGCTCCGCATATTGAAGTTACAGACATGGTGTTGGATAGTCGTGATGTTGGTCTTAATAGCGTTTTTGTCGCGATTAACGGTCATCAAATGGATGGTCGCACGTTTATCCCTCAAGCGATTAGCCTTGGTGCAAAGGTGATTATCACAGAGGCGGATTCTCCAGAGCAACACGGCCATATCTCTATGCGTGAGCACAGTATTTTGGTTGACGTTTTTGAGTTACCTCGCCATCTTTCTTCATTAGCCCAGCAGTTTTTCGGTCACCCAGCGAATGCAATGGATCTGGTTGCCATAACGGGGACTAATGGAAAAACTTCAACTGCCCAATTGGTGGCTCAAATAGGTCATCTAGTCGGGCGGACCAGCGGCACAGTGGGCACCCTTGGTGCCGGTTTGGTTGGTGAATTAACACCTTTAAACAACACCACACCAGATGCCGTTACCATGCAGCGTCTACTCGCAAAAATGAAACGGCAAGGTGCCCAATGTGTTGCCTATGAGGCTTCGTCTCATGCACTAGTTCAAGGTCGAATTGATAATCTCAATACTAAAGTTGCTGTTTTTACCAATCTCAGCCGAGACCATTTAGATTATCACGGTAGTATGAAAAATTATGCTGCTGCGAAGCTAAAGTTGAGAGAGCAGTATGGCTTGTCCCATCTTGTCTTTAATCAAGAGGACCCAGCATCCAAGCAATGGTTAAAAGGCCTCTGCAAATCCATTACACCCATTCAGTTTGGGTTTGACAAAGCGAAGCACAGCCGAATGAAGTACGTTATTGCTCGTGATGTCCACTATGCGGGACAAGGGACATCAATTGTGCTTGACACATCATGGGGAACTGGCGTCATTAGGACACAACTACTCGGTGCATTTAATGTACTTAATGTATTGGCGGCGATTGCTAGCCAATTGGCTCTTGCTGTCCCACTGGATACGATTATTCCTGAAACTTATCAATTAACCCCAGTACCGGGGCGCATGGAATTATTTTGTGCACCCTCCAAAGCATCGATTGTTGTTGATTATGCCCACACGCCAGATGCCTTAGAAAAAGCGTTACAAGCATCGCGTCAGCATTGCACTGGAGATTTATGGGTTATTTTTGGATGCGGCGGTGACCGTGACAAAGGTAAGCGTCCACTCATGGGAGAGGTTGCCGAGACACTCGCGGATCATGTGGTGTTAACTAACGATAATGTGCGTTCTGAATCAGCGGAAAGCATTATTGAAGACATATTGACAGGGTGCCTATATCCAGAACAGATAGCTGTTGAATTATCGAGAGAGCAGGCCATTGCCAGTGTTCTTAAAAAAGCAACGTCAGACGATGTTATTCTGGTGGCAGGAAAAGGTCACGAACAATACCAAATAGAGGGTGAGACAGTGTTGCCATACGATGAACGTTCATATGTAGCGTCACTCATGAAAGAGGACTGTTATGATTGAACTAAGTTTTGATTGGATAGCAAAACAACTTGATGGTGTCTGGTATCAAAACAATGAAATGTTTACTCCGGCTGGTGAGGTTATTAATGACGTTACCACAGATACTCGCGCGATTAGACAGGGCGCTTTGTTTATTGCCATACGCGGAGAGACCTTTGATGGTCATGCATTTATTGAAAAGGCCATCGTCGCTGGCGCTTCAGCAGTTATATCTGACACAAAACAGGATACGTCAGTACCATTATTACTTGTTGAGAATACACGTATTGCATTGGGTAAACTTGCCAAAGGGGTGAAGCAGGAAGTATCAC
>CAXRGH010000218.1:0-9203 GCA_964230195.1 Alteromonadaceae bacterium | reverse complement strand
AAAACCATTGCGCTTTTCACTTCGGCAGGGGTCATTGCCCGTTGTGTTCAATTGTCACTTCAGCTTCCCGATAGTTCCACTTACTCTGTATTAGAGCCCTTAACTAACGCATCGGTTAGTACCTGTTTTTATGGTGCTCATGAGCTAAGATTGCATTTTTACAATGATCACTCTTATCTCACTGTCCTGAGTGATAAGAATTGTATAACCTATCGTTAGCCATTGTTTATTATATATTTATTTGTACTTTAATAACCTTTCTGTGGTCACGCGTAACCCTGCTTAGGCGTTGCTTCCTTGCTTTCTTCGGTGTATGAACTTTAACGTTTGTTCTGGACCCGATGCATGGCTCGCCTTTTGATATGGAGCTGATAGTGAATCCCACAGTTGATGAATTTGGGTAGCACTATCAACACTGTTAGCAATATGAAGACCATCACTTTCCATCACTTGGGCAGTCGCATAGTATTGATTTCCAACGGCCAATATTTTTCGGTTTGGTGCGTTTTCTCCGCACAATGCAAGTAATCCATTGGAGACACTGTCTAAGTCAAATAGGCCATCGAGCTCTGATGGAATAATATCTTGCGTCATGCGTGTCTGAGCAATAGGGGAAAGGGCGTTGACATGAATGTTATGTTTTGCGGTTTCTAATCCCAAACTGTTCATGAAACCAACCAAAGCGAGTTTTGCGGCACCGTAGTTAGTTTGCCCGAAGTTGCCGTACAACCCACTTGAAGAGGTAGTGACTATAATTCGGCCGTACTCTTGTTCCTGCATATGTGGGAGAGCAAGCTTACAACAGTTCACGGTTCCCATAAGGTGGACATTGATGACGTCTGAGAAGTCACTTAAGCTCATTTTGGAAAATGTTTTATCCCGAAGTATGCCGGCGTTATTGACTAAGATGTCAATCCGTCCCCAAGTAGCCATGGTAACATCTATTAGAGATTGAACGTCCGTAAGCTCGGTGACGCTACCAACATGAGGTATGGCCTCGCCACCGTTTTGTATAATTTGGTCACAAACGGCTTGCGCAAAACTTGCATCTTTTCCCTGACCATCGCGGCTGCCGCCGAGGTCATTGACGACAACGCGTGCCCCTTGTTTTGCCAATGCTAACGCGTGGTTCCGACCCAGGCCGTTGCCTGCACCCGTTACGATTGCCACTTGGCCTTTTAATGGAAGGGACGTTTCATGTGCCATTCTGTCTCCAAACTTTCTATTTTACTGTTTGCTGATTAATAGTGACCCTTAGGTCAATGTTTTGTTAGCATAGCATCAGTGTAAATATCGATTAAAGAGTCTGATATGAAAATAGATAAATTACCGCTTGGGAGCTTTATTGCTGGCGGTTGGCGTACATCTGGTGACGGGTTTGCTATTCAAGATCCTTACAGTGGCGAGATCATAGCAAATGTGAGTCGCTGTTTTCAGTCAGACTATGAAGATGCGATTGTTTCAGCTAATCGCGGCCTAAAAGTATTGGACGCTTTAGCGCCCAAGGGCAGGAGTGAGGCTTTATTGGCATGGGCAGATGCACTAGAGGCGAATAGTGAAGACTTGGCGCGATTGATTACCAAGGAACAGGGAAAGCCGATTAAGGAATCCCGAGGAGAGGTAGCATATGGTATCGATTATATTCGTTGGTTTAGTGGTGAGGCGATTCGTCATTATGGTCAAATTGTTCCGTTGGATAATCATCATCAACATAGAGTAGAGCATAGGCCAGTCGGTATTGTTGGCGCTATTACACCGTGGAATTTTCCGTTTGCTATGTTTGCTCGTAAACTCTCTGCAGCGTTTGCAGCGGGGTGTAGTGTGATTTTAAAGCCCTCGGAGGAAACGCCCCTGACGGCAATTGCGGTAACTCAATGGTTGCTTGAATCGGGCTTTCCCGCAGATGCTATTCAACTGTGTATCACAGACGACGCTGAATCGTTTGGTGAATGGGTCACACGCGAACCCGCTATTGCTAAGTTAACCTTTACCGGCTCAACTCATGTCGGGCGCTGGCTTAATGAAAGAGCCGCTGGCCAATTTAAACGAATGTCTTTAGAACTCGGCGGAGATGCGCCGTTTTTAGTTTTCTCAGATGCCGATATTGACGCTGCGGTGGCTGGACTTGTGGGATCTAAGCTCAGAAACGCTGGACAAACTTGTATTTCAGTTAATCGTATTATTGTACAGCAGTCCGTGTCTGAAGAGTTTGTTAGTAAGTTAATATCAGAGCTTGCAATTAAGTCCAGTGGGTCTGGATCAGATGAAACCACTGAGGTGGGGCCGTTGATTAACCGTAAGGCGGTCTTGCGAATTGAACAGCACGTCAATCATGCAATAGCGTCCGGTGCGGAATTGTTATTTCAGGAAGAGCGTACAGCGTCTAATAACCATTATCCTATCACTGTACTTCAACTACCGCCGAATAATGTAGGCCAACATGAAGCATTACTGAAATCAGTTGGTGAGTGGTTCGGGCCAGTATTCATGATTCAAACCTTTGAAACCGAGGCTGAATCGTTCGTAATGGCAAATCAATCACAGCACGGCTTAGCGGCATATGCTTTTACTAACGACTATCAACGCATAGAGCGTATCAGAAGCACGATACAAACCGGTATGATTGGGATCAATGAAACAGCTATCTCTAACGCTGCAGTGCCATTTGGTGGCATAAAATGTTCAGGATTTGGGCGTGAGGGGTCAAGTGAAGGTTTGAAAGATTACAGCTACACTCAGTACACCAATGTCAGAGTGTAGGAGGTTCGTTTGATACTAAATCAATCAGTTCTGCGTGTTCAAAATTACCTAAAAGAACACGGTTATCCTGTTAAAGTACAAGAGATGTCAGCATCAACGCGAACCGCGAAAGACGCGGCAAACGCTATCGGTTGTGACGTAGCGCAAATTGCCAAGTCACTTGTGTTTTGTGATGTCGAGTCAAAGGCGACGGTACTGGTGATCGCGTCCGGAACCAATCGGGTGTGTTTAAAAAAGTTGGAAGAGCGATTCAACTTATCGTTAAAGCAAGCCCCGCCAGAATTAGTCAAACGTGTGACCGGTTATACCATCGGTGGAGTACCACCTGTTGCACATTTAAAACCTTCACAAACACTGATAGACGAAGATTTAAAACAGTATTCAATTTTATGGGCAGCAGCTGGCTCACCATTCTCGGTTTTTTCACTGACGCCAGACGTGCTGGCTAAATTAACGCGAGGGGTATGGGCAGACGTTGCCGAATAGCCTATTACTAACATCACACCGGTGGTTTTCATGCAAATGACCGTTTGCTAGGGTATACCCATTGTCCTTGATGCGATAAACTGACACGTAAAAACCGAATACGTGAACAGTCATAATGCAATATCCATGGTTAACTGCTACCTATGATTCCATCGCTAAGGCAATGGATAGCCAAAAAGCACATCATGCTTTACTTTTTATTGGGCACCAATCTCTGGGAACTCAAGTGCTTATGGGAGCGTTAGCAAAGCGTTTGTTGTGTCATAACCATGGCGCTCGTCCCTGCGGCCAATGTAAAAGTTGCCAACTATTTGAAGCAGGCAATCATCCAGATTTACATGTGATTGAATCAGAAAAACAAATTGGCGTGGACAGTATTCGTTTAGGCATAAAGGCGGTTCAGGATCGATCGCATCTGCTCCATAGCAAAGTGCTGTTAATTAAACAGGCTGACACCATGACAGAGTCTGCCGCTAACGCCTTGCTCAAAACCATGGAAGAGCCGACTGAAGACACTTATTTATTACTCGACAGCCCATCACTGCACGCGTTGTTGCCGACTATTACGAGCCGTTGCCAACACAATGTGATTGCTGCTCCATCGGTTTCTATGCTCACACAATGGTTGATGCAACAGGGTGCTGAAGTTCCCGAGTCTGTAGTTGAGCGTTACTTGCATCAGCCCTTAACCTTGATTGACTGCGCTGATTCGAACGAGATCACTTCTGCTTATGAGCAACTCCAAAATGATTTGTCAGCACTTGAGTTAACGTCAGTGCCCGCTTTGGCAGCCAGAATTTCCGGTGATATAGAGCAACAGTTACCTTGGCTGAAAGCTTGGTTGGTAGCGCAATCAAAACGTGATCATGGTAACAACGAAGGTTGGCTCACTATTTATGAAGAGTTAATGCAGAAAGTCTCCGCAATCCGTCATGCGGGAACGAATAAATCATTGTTACTGACCCAAGTTTTACATAAGATTGCGACAAACCGTCAATAGCCATCAATTGTTGAATCATTCGTATAAGGAAAATGTTGTGCTTGTAGATTCCCATTGCCACCTTGATCGATTAAAAATGAATGACGCTGAAATTACTGAAGCTCTTGTACGGGCTCGCGAGCGAGGTGTAGAGCATTTCTTGTGTGTGGCCGTTTCTGTTGATTCATTTCCACAGATGTTAGAAACAGTAAAGAAATTTGACGATGTTTCCGTCTCATGCGGAGTTCATCCGTTACATCAAGACGAAGCGTGTGATTACGAGACGCTACTTCATCATGCGTCGCAACCTGAAGTCGTTGCGGTAGGTGAAACAGGCTTAGATTATTTTTACAGTGAAGAAACTAAAGAGATTCAAATTCAATCCTTTATTGACCACATTAAAGTCGCTAAAGCGATTGATAAACCGCTGATTATCCATACTCGTGGCGCTCGTGAAGACACAATCGAATTACTTAAGACATATGGTGAAGGGAAGGTGCGCGGGGTTTTACATTGTTTTACTGAAGATCTTACTATGGCTCAGGCAGCAATGGAAATGGGGTTTTTGATTTCAATTTCCGGCATAGTAACTTTCAATAAAGCAGAAGAACTGAGGGAAGTGGTTTCAGAAATTCCGTTAAATTCTCTGCTGGTAGAAACTGATTCGCCCTGGTTGGCACCTGTTCCACATAGGGGGAAACCGAATGAACCTGCATATGTACGAGATGTTGCTGAGTACATTGCTCGCCTAAAAGGTGTGTCAATTGATGAGCTGGCCAATATTACCACTCAAAATTTTTATCAGCTATTTACCGATATAAAGAGAAGTTGAGACATTCATAAAGAATGTTAACCCTGCACTGTAAGACTTTGCCGTTAATGTGTACTATATTGAAAACTATAGAGTTTTATCTATGGTAATTAGTGGTTAATAGCGTTACGATATCTTCATTGGCGAATATAAAGAGAAAAATATATGTCTGAAACTACACTTTCTGCAGATCAAGTTGCTGAAATACGCAAGGAGTTCGACTTTTTTGACCGAGATAAAAACGGTCAAATGGAGCTGACAGAGTTTATTGAGATGCTCACTGTGCTTTCGCCAAAAACAAAGGCTAGCCACGTAGAAGAAGGTTTCAGTATGATAGACACCAACAACGACGGCTCGATTGATTTTGAGGAATTCCTTGAATGGTGGCAAACCGGTTGGTGGGAATACTAACCAATGAAATATCGCTAAAACGCTCGTATTCAACGGGCGTTTTTTTGTTGTGGAATACTGGCGAGTTCACATCCACCGTGAAAAGTACGGTGTAGTCAACAGGAAGCATTGAGAGTTTGTACAATAAAAAAGGCAGTGTGCACCAAGCAGACTGCCTTTTTTGTAAGCTCAAGAAATATTAGCTATTCAATGCTTCAATGGGGTCAACATACGTCATGTTGAGTGTTTCATGAAGAGCATCATACACTGCTTTGTAGGTCACTTTACCTGCATGAACATTGAGGCCATTTAATAGGTGTGCATCTGATTCCATTGCTGCTTTTAAACCTTTGTTCGCTATCGCTAAACCAAAGGGAAGGGTGGCATTATTCAACGCCAATGTTGAGGTGCGTGCAACGCCACCCGGCATGTTTGCAACACAGTAGTGCACCACATCGTCAACCGCAAATACCGGATCTTGGTGAGTTGTTGCTGTTGATGTTTCAAAACAGCCACCTTGGTCGATGGCGACATCAACTACGACCGCACCCGGTTTCATGTTTCTGATGTGCTCGCGAGTTAATAGTTTTGGCGCAGCTGCACCTGGAATTAGAACCGCACCAACAACAAGATCAGCTTCTGAAGACAGTTTTTCAATAGCGTCAGCTGTTGAGTAGACCGTGGTCACGCGTCCACCAAAGATATCATCTAATTCTCGTAAACGCGGAAGCGAACGATCAAGAATAGTGACATCTGCACCTAAGCCAACAGCCATTTTTGCAGCGTTAGTACCAACAACACCGCCACCAATGACAAGTACTTTACCTGGCGCTACACCCGGTACGCCACCTAACAGTGTTCCATTGCCACCGTATGCTTTTTCTAGGTAATGAGCGCCTGCTTGGATTGACATTCTGCCGGCAACCTCACTCATTGGCGCCAATAAAGGAAGTGCACCACGGAAATCAGTGACAGTTTCGTAAGCAACACAAGATGCACCCGAAGCGATCAATAGCTCAGTTTGCGTTGGATCAGGCGCTAAGTGAAGGTAGGTGTACAATATTTGACCGGGACGAAGCATTTTACATTCGTTGGGCTGTGGCTCTTTGACTTTCACAATCATGTCTGCGGTAGCAAAAATCGCTTCAGCAGAATCATTGATTGAAGCGCCCGCATCGAGATACGCTTGATCATCAAAGCCAATGTTGGCTCCAGCATTGGTTTCAACAGTCACGGAGTGACCGTTGTTTACAAATTCTTTTACAGCAGAAGGTGTCAAACCAACACGGTATTCATGGTTTTTTATTTCTTTTGGAACGCCAATTAACATCACATACTCCTTAGCAAAATAGTGAGCTAAGTATACTCACTAAGGCATGGTATTAATTACTTTATTTTTCTTATTTCCAGTGTATTATTTTGTTAATGGTTAATATTTTAGAGATTTATCATGCTAATTAAAACGCCGCGCCATCTGGATAATTTGGATCGTCGCATCTTAGATGTGCTGCAAGACGATGGAAGAATTTCGAATGTTGCGCTTGCTAAACAAATAGGACTGAGTCCAACACCATGCCTTGAGCGTGTTAAACGGCTTGAAGAACAAGGGTATATCACGGGTTATATTGCTAAAGTGGACGGCAGTAAGCTTGGAGCTGCCATGTTGGTATTTGTTGAAATTACATTGGCGAAAACAGCAACCGATATCTTTGAGGAATTTTCAAAAGCGGTGCAATTGTGTGAAGACATCCAAGAATGCCATTTAGTATCGGGTAATTTTGATTTTTTATTGAAAGCCCGAGTTGCTGATATGTCGTCTTACCGTAAGCTACTCGGAGACACACTCTTACAATTGCCTGGCGTCAGTGAATCGCGCACTTATGTTGTAATGGAAGAGATTAAACAGACCGAAAAAGTGCGGGTGAACGTCGGTGAAAAATAACAGAAATTTTGCCGTCTATGATTCGAATTGTGGAACAATAAATGTTACTGTAGTTGGCGCGTAAATTGGAAACGCACCGCGCAATAAAAGAATAAGACAAAAGCACTGTAGGAAGGACATCTTAAATCCAATGACTCGATTAACCGGTCCACAACGTATGTTAGAAGTTGCAATGATACTAAGTTGCGCTTTTGCACTCTTTATGTTGCTTTCTCTGTTGAGTTTTAACGAATCTGATGCAAGTTGGAGTCAGTCAGGTGCTTTTCATGAAATTCACAATGCGGCCGGTGCTATGGGCGCAAAATGTGCAGACTTCTTACTCACGTGGCTGGGATATCTTGCCTTTACCTTACCCTTTGCTGCCGCTTTGCTCGGATGGTTTTTGTTCCAGAAAACACGTCACGTTCTCGAAGTAGACTATCTTACCATTTCGCTGCGTATGATCGGAGTTGCCCTAATGTTGGTAGGGTTAACTGCGCTAGCAAGTTTAAATTTTGAAAATTTCCATTATTTTTCAGCCGGTGGAGTAATGGGCGATGTGATTGGTGAGTCTTTGTTACCTCACTTCAATGAAGCTGGCACCAGTTTATTACTGCTTTGTTTTCTATGTACTGGTTTTACCTTAACTACCGGTGTTTCTTGGCTAACGATTATTGACGGCGTTGGCGCTTGCTTTATTGCGATTGTTCGCAGCGTACTTTCAGGACTTTTATGGTGCTATCACTTAGTTCGTGGTACGCATCGCCCTGCTAACGGGGTGGAATCGGAGGAAAAGCCGGATCAGACAGACTATGAACCCGTGTTATCCATCGGTCGTCATGAGACCAATGTTTCAGAAGTGTCAGATGAGGAACATAACAGTGTTTCACTCACAGAAAAAGACACGACGCCGAAAAAAGGATTGCTTTCTCGTTTTATGTCATCAAAAGAAGAGTCTAGTGCGGCAGATGTCAGCCAAACAGAACGTGACGTCGAGACTGCCGAACAGCAAGCCAACGCGAATAGTTCAGGCGTTACAACTTCACATGTTAATGAGAATGTGGTGAGTGATTTCGCAGATGAACACAAGACAGACGATACGCCGTTGGTTTCACAACAAATTCCCAACGTTTCAACGCGTATGATTGCACCCACAGACCCAGCGGACATGCCATCAACTCCGTTACCATCGCTTGAGTTGTTAGAGAGAGCAGGGCAGAACAAGAATCCTATCAGCCAAGAGGAACTTGATGCAGTTTCACGCTTGGTTGAATTGAAATTAGCGGATTTCAACGTAGCGGCTAATGTTGTTGGTGTCTATCCTGGCCCCGTGATTACGCGATTTGAATTGGATCTTGCTCCGGGTATGAAAGTCAGCAAAATATCAGCTTTATCAAAAGATCTTGCGCGAGCATTGAGCGCTATCTCTGTGCGTGTAGTAGAGGTCATCCCAGGAAAATCAGTGATTGGCCTGGAGTTACCCAATAAAAACAGAGAGATCGTCCGATTGTCTGAAGTGTTGACTTGTGACAGTTTCGAAGCCTCTTCATCGCCGTTGACCATGGTGCTTGGAAAAGATATCGGTGGACAAGCGGTGGTGGTTGACCTTGCAAAAATGCCGCATTTATTGGTTGCGGGTACTACAGGTTCCGGTAAATCGGTTGGTGTGAACACCATGATTTTAAGCTTGCTCTATAAATCAACGCCTGAAGATGTTCGCATGATCATGATTGATCCGAAGATGTTGGAATTATCTGTGTACGAAGGGATCCCACACTTGCTATCGGAAGTTGTCACCGATATGAAAGAAGCGGCTAATGCTTTGCGTTGGTGTGTTGGCGAAATGGAACGCCGCT
>CAXRGH010000217.1:0-6737 GCA_964230195.1 Alteromonadaceae bacterium | reverse complement strand
AATCATCAGCGCAACAAGTAGATCTGACATAGTGAATAACACAACGGGTGAGACTGGGTCAATTTATACGGTACAGATTGGTGGCAGTGCATCTGCGGTTGTCTTTGCAAGTGATATTGCGATTAATGAAGGAGACAATGTGAGTTGGACATCGTCCAATGATAGTTCAATTCAAGACCCAACTTATCAAGTCGGACAAGTCGACTATGCTAGCTTAATTGGTGCTGCTGGTGGTATCAATGAAGATGATGCATTAACCGTTGAACTTGGCGCGTTGCTGCGAGATTTGGATGGTTCTGAAACCGTGACAGGCTTCTCCATTAGCGGAGTCCCAACGGGTGCAACCTTGAGTGCCGGTACTAACAATGGTGGAGGTAACTGGACACTCTTGCCGGCTCAGATTTCCGGTCTTACTATGAGTTTAGTGACCCATGATGATACAGACTTTACTCTGAACATCACGGCCACTAACCAAGAACAAGATCCAGATACAGGCGTTATTACAACTGATAGTACATCAGTTAACTTAGATGTCACTGTAAATGCCATTGCTGATGAGGTGGTTATCACCGCAGCAGACACTAGCGGTGATCAAAATACGCCAATTGCATTGAATATTTCAGCCAGCTTAATTGATTTGGATGGTTCAGAAAGTATGAACTCTGTTGTCATCAGTGGTGTACCAACAAACGCTGTTATGAGCGCGGGTACAGACAATGGTAACGGTAGTTACACACTGACACCATCACAACTCAATGGCTTAACGGTAACACCGGGTGATGATTTAGACTTCACTCTAACCATTACGGTAAACAATAGCGATACCGACACGGAAACTGGTGCAGTAGACACTAATCAGACCGTTGCAACTATGGACATTACTGTGAATACAGTCACAGTTGACGGACCTGTAGATGCAACCGTATTAAGCAGTCAGGTATCGGGTAATGAAGATGGTACGATTGCATTGAACTTAGGTCCAATTGCGGCCATTGACGGTACTGAAACCATTGGTGATTTGCTGATAGGTAACGTACCTGAGGGGACTTCGTTTAGTTCAGGTACTGACAACGGAGACGGTACTTGGACTATTCCGTTGGCAGATGTCACTAGCTTGACGATGACACCGCCAGCTCACAGTGATGACGACTTTAATTTGACCACTGCTGTTACCTTCACAGATGGCAATAGTAGTCTCGAATTTAGCGGATTGGTTGAAGTCACCGTTACCGCGGTAGCTGACCCAGTGCAAATCGTCGCTGATGATGCAACGGGTACTGTTAACAGTTCAATTCCGTTAACCCTGAGTGCTTCATTAATTGACTCTGATGGTACTGAAGAGATCACCTCCATTGTTATCTCTGGTGTGCCGTCAACTGCCACCTTGAACAAAGGTACGCTGAATGGCGATGGTACCTACACTGTGACTCAGGATGATTTGAGTGGATTGACGGTAACAGCTACAACAGCCGATGATATCAATATCACGATGACAGTGACTAATGTGGATACTGATACAGAAACTGGCGCACAAAGCACCAACACAACCGCTGATTCGCTGGTAGTAACAGTAGATGAAAACGCGGGTGGTGGTGTTGATGACTTGGAAGCGGCAACACCGAATCTGTCTATTTCACTGGGAGATAAAACCTTTATTGGACACAATAACCTCATTGCAGCCGACTTAAATCAGGTTTATGACGGTGTGTTACAAGCTAATCAGACTATTACAGGTACGACAGCCTCTGATTATGTCAAACTGACCTCTGCAGAGAACAATGCAGGCAATGTTGCGTTGGGTGCAGGTGATGATTTGGTTTACATCACAGGTTGGGGCAGCGTGATTGACCGTTCCATTGATGGTCAAGGCGGTATTAACGATACCATCGTCATTGAAGCGAGCGTGCTTCAACAAATCCAATACTTCGGTAGTGGTTCAGGTAAAATTACGTTCACAACAGGTGGAACCCTCCTGTTCAACAACGTTGAAAACGTGGTAACCACAAACAACAGTGAAGTGATCCACAGCCAAGACATTGTGATTAATGCTGAACTTGTGGACCAGGATGGTAGTGAAACTCTCTCAGCTGTTTCAATTAGCGGTATGCCAAGTGGCGTTGAGATTTCGCAAGATGGCGCGTCGTCGTTTACTACGGATGGCAATATCTTCTCTGTTAGCGTGACATCAGGGGTTGATTCAACCTTGTCAATGACATATGAAGGTAGCTTGAACTCGACGATTACTGGTACTGTCTTTGCGACGGAAACGTCAACAGGTGATATTGCCACTGTCAGCGCTACTCAGGTTATTGATAGCTTTATTGAAGGTTTGGAATACGTGACAAGTAGCGGCATCACTGGGGTGACCAATGACAGTGGTTTCCTTAACTATACCGATGGCGACGTTATCACCTTGTCAGTTGGCAATATTACGCTGGGTACTATTGATAGTGGTGAAGAGGGCATACAAGGTATCTTCATGCATGATATTGCTGGTGTTGAGGCGAGTGACTTAGACAATCAGTATGTCCAGAATCTTGCGGTGTTCCTCCAGTCAATTGATGAAGATAGTAACCCAGAAAACGGTATTACTATTTCTGAGGTGACACATTATCTGTTTGAAGAGGTGGACTTGGATCTTTCTACGGCAAGTCTTGCAATGGTGAATCAAGTGCTTACTGAACAAGGATTTGAACCTGTTCCGGTTGAGCAAGCGATGGCACACGTTGAGGCGGCATTGGCTGATGCAGGTGAGATTGAATTGGTTGATACTGTTGAGCGTGTTTATGATATTGATATTGAATCACTTATTGCAGAGATGTCTGAATCAGGATGTGACAATGTCACCTTTGATAATCTGCCAGATAATGCGGTTATGTCTCATGGTGAGCCGACAGAAGCGGGTTGGGTGGTTACCTTGGAAGAGCTGCAGTCTGCTGACAGTTTACAAGTCGCCATTGAAGGTGACGAGTTATCGGATAGTGGCTTGAATTACACCATGAGTAGTCAGTCTTCAAGCGATGCGTCATTGACTCATACTACGATCCAAGATTGTGGAATGATGATTGATAAGGCTGCGAACACCATGTGTCTCAATGACATTTCTATGGAAGTTGCAGTTAATATCGATGATTCGCAGATTGGCCATGATGTTGATGACCTTAACAACCTAGTTTAATCACTGAGGTTAATAACAAAGGCGAGTGTAACACTCGCCTTTTTTGTTACACATAACATGTTACACATTGTTGATAAAAGACAATGTGTTAACGTTTTTTTGCCCCCGTTAAAGCAGTACGTCTTGATTGCCCATTAAACTCATTATAAATCCCTTTAAATACAAGGCTAAACGTTGGTTTTAAAATAGACCATTGGTTAATTGTTGTTGGCGTATTCTATGCAATAGTTAATTTACACTATTTGTAAAAAACAATAAATGTCATCTCAGATAAGCCCTTTTCTAGCACAATCTGAGAGTGTAGTGATAGCGCATTATGTTTGAAAATTTATAGTCGGAAAACGCCTGACTATAGTGAGATCAACGTCATTCTTAAGGAAATGCAACATCACTCAAATGAAAACCATGAAGGTGATGTTATGTCTGCTCCTGTATTATTGATTCCCGATGCTTCTGGTAATTCTTTTGTTGATTTGAACGAAGCAAAAGATGGTATTGAAGTTCTGGTGACTTTACCCATTGACAGCAAGGTGGGTGACACGATCCAATTAAGGGTCACGCAACCAGACGGTAGTGTGAATATCGTGACGAGCGCAGTTCCCTTTAATTGGGACGGAAGTAGCGCTGTTGAAGTCAATGTGCCAGCGTTTATTAGAGGACAGTACTCGGTCACTGCAGTTGTTATTGATGATAATGGTCAATCCTCTTCATCCTCGGCAAGTGTGCCATTCACCTTGGTGCTTGAGGATAACGCGCCACAATCTACCAACAGCGAGATTCCCTCAATAACAATTCCAGAAGCGGCAGGTGATACTTTCGTTAGCCTTGAAGAGGCAAAAGATGGAGTATTGACCTTTGTTGATGTTCCCAGTTCAGCGGACACTGGTGATGCCATCATTATGACGTTAACGCAACCTGATGGCAGCAAAACCACAGTGAATAGTGCTGTTCCTTTTAATTGGGACGGAAGTAGTGCTATTCCTGTCACTATCCCTGCCTATATCATTGGCCAATATACGGTGTCAGCGGTTGTAGAACTTGCTACAGGACCAACATCAGCCTCATCAGAAACACCTTTCACCTTAGTTCGAGATGACAATAATTCAAATAACGGTAGCAATACGCAACAGGCGCCTGTGATCCATATTCCTGAAGCCGCGGGTGATGAATTCGTCACTTTTGCAGAAGCTAAAGACGGCGTGCAGGTCATGGTGGACGTTCCCGATTCAGCTCAAGTTGGCGATGGTATTACGCTAACACTACAACAACCCAATGGTACTCAAACGGTTGTAGAAAGTGCAGTTCCATTCAACTGGGATGGTCAAAGTGAGATTCCTGTCACCGTACCAGCCTATATTATAGGTGCGTACACAGTCTCGGCAGTTGTTGAACTTGCGGGGGGAGATTCGCCTGCATCGAATGTGGCGCCATTTACTCTCGTGCGTGACGATAACGGTAATAACGGTTCAGGTAATCAAAACAATGATAATCAAGAACCATTAGATGCGCCCATCATTTTCATCCCCGAAGCTCAAGGCGACCAATTGATCGATGCCACTGAAGTCCTTGATGGTGTGCAGATCACAGTGAATTTACCACAAGGATCCGTGAGTGGTGATAAGGTCACTTTGAATGTGACATCGCCTGACGGACAACAAAGTAATCTGGTCACGGCAGTACCAAGTCAATGGGACGGGCAGTCACCGTTAGTAGTCACTGTGCCAGCCTATCAAGATGGACAGTATTCTGTTGCCGCCTTTATTACTGATGATGATGGGCAGAGTAGCGAGCTTTCTAATTCTGAAACCTTTATCTTAGATTTAACGGATGAGGCTTCTCCAACGATATCTGATGCGCCTGTCATTGCTATCCCAGAGGCTATAGGCGACGGAGTCGTTGACGAGAACGAAGTGACTGATGGTGTACAAATATTGGTGACACTACCTACTGGCACCGAAGTTGGTGATACCGTTGAAATTGTGATGGTCATGCCAAATGGTCAAACCGTAGAGAGTGAACACACGGTACCTTTTACATGGTCACCGGGTCAGACATTACCCATCACCTTACCCGCATTTCTTGATGGCGAATACGATGTGACCGCTCAAGTTAGCAAAAGTGATGGTTCTCAAAGTCCGGTATCACAGCCTGCTGAATTTACCCTTGACGCAAGGGATGATGCACCAGAACTAACCCCTCTTCAAACGCCCAGTATCAGTGTTAACGAAGCTGGCGCTGATGGGTTAATCAATGGGGCTGAAGCAGCTGATGGAGTGCAAGTACAGGTCTATCTGCCAGATCAAATTACGCAGGGTGATAGCGTTGAATTGATGGTCACTTTGCCAAGCGGTGGCACTTTCACTGTGAATGACCAAGTGGTGGATAATACCGGTGTGATTGAAATGACTATTCCTGCCATTTTGGAGGGTAAATATAATGTCACTGCCACCGCAATAGATAGTTCAGGTAACACAACTCCTGCGTCTAATAGCGTTGATTTTATAGTTGATAAGACCGCCCCCGGTGAAGAAACAGACGCCTACAATGGAGGTCCAGACACGCTACCTTACCCTGTCATTTCAATTCCTGAGGCAACCGACTCTCTGCTGACGGGGGATGAATTAACCGATGGCACTATTGCACTCGTTAATGTTCCCAATTCTACTCAACCGGGTGATATTGTTGAGGTCATTGTTGCCCCGTTGACAGAGGAAGTGGCGGTGATTGAAACACAAGTGCCAGCGACTTGGGATGGAATATCTCCAATTGTGGTGGATTTACCATTACCAGCATTTCCGGTTGATGGTCCCTACGAGGTATCGGCTACTGTTATAGATCAAGCTGGAAACGCCAGTTTACCGGCTTTACCTGTCAATTTTTCGGTTCAGATGGATGATCCGCCGTTGGACGCGCCTTTTATCAGTATTCCAGAGGCTCAGCCTGACACTATTGTTGACCGTATCGATAATGCAGACGGCGTGCAGGTGTTAGTGTCACTACCGAATGGTACCTCAGCTGGGGATCCAATTGAAGTCACCGTTGTCAAACCTAATGGCGACAGTATTAGCGTGGAATCCACAGTCCCTTTGCTCTGGGACGGTATCTCATCAGTAGAAATTACCGTGCCGGTAGTGGAACAAGGTGATTATTTGGCAACGGCGACGGTAGCAAATAGCGCAGTCTCCAATACCGTTCCGTTTATTCTTGATACCAGTTTAATTGAAATTATTGATGCTCCGGTACTTTCTTCATCAGAAATCAATGAAAATCAGTACGTGAACGCAGACAGTGCTGCAGATGGTGTCCAAATTGATATTTTACTCCCCGATGGTATTGAAGCGGGCGATACATTAACACTCTACGTAACCGAACCTACAGGGCAGGGCGTCACATTAACATCTCTTGTGCCCAGTGATTATGACGGTAGCGGCCCCATCCAAGTGACCATTCCGGCATTTGTTGAAGGGCCTTATGCATTGACCGGCACTGTGACTAATGAAAATGGCAATACCAGTCTTGCTGCCAACTCCCTTGAGTTTATTTTAGATCTTACCGCACC